>CAVTDA010000011.1:0-15471 GCA_963733285.1 uncultured Acidobacteriota bacterium | reverse complement strand
ATCCACGGCGTTTTCGGTAAGGCGCTCTGCACGCCGTGGCAGTGGCGGCTTGTGCCGGCTTGATTTTGGCCTGAACCTCGTTACCATTTCGGAAGCACTCATGGATTATGTGCCGGCGCCATCACGCATGGAGCTTTTGCCGGGCATCAAGCGGACACTCGTGATCGACGATTCATACAATGCAAGCCCACTTTCCATGCGCACAGCGATCGATACGCTTCAGGAGTTGCCGCGGCGCGGAAATCGCGGTTTTGGGCGATATGCTTGAAATTGGAAAATATACGATTGAGGCGCACGAGAACAACATCGGCCGTCGGGTCGCGGATGTCGCGGATGTGATCGTGTCCCGCTCGGTCCTCGGGCAACTTTCATTGCAGCTCACGGCACGCGAGAGCAGGAATGAAAAAGAATGACATCTATTCTTTCGATACGGCCGAGGAAGCAATCCCAGCCGCTTACGCACCTTATGAAGCAGGGTGATCTTGTGCTCGTGAAAGGATCGCACGCCGTGGGACTTAATACGGTCGTGAACGCCATCACGGCGGAACCCGTAGCGACGGAGAAGCGTAGTTGTCGTTCCGAGCCACGCGAGGAATTTCGTAGAAATTAATTAATGCCGCCATCGTCTAGTCTGGTAGAGCCCATCTTGAGTATACCCCTCTGAGCCCGCGTTGCGCGGGATTTTTTTTGAAAATTCACACGAGGCATGCCGAGGAGACAGTAGCACGAGCTACAGCTCACAGAAGAACAAAGTGATTCAAAAAAATAACCGCAACCCGGAGGGGTTTCCATGATTTCAACAATCCCTGCGTTACTCCTTCCTGAAGTGGCTCCCGCCACATCTTCGTCGTCGCGCCTTGGTCTTGCTGAAATTATGGAAATCGCGGGCGGAGGTACTGTTCAAGACGGGCTCCGGACACGTGGTTTCCTGCCCCGTATAAAATTTGTACCGCTATCGGGATTCGAACCCGAGTTTCATGGATGAGAACCATGTGTCCTAGGCCAGACTAGACGATAGCGGCATACAGAGATTATAAGTACAAATTTTATACGAGGCAACCCACGAAACACCGATCCGAACTCGGCGGTTTGCGTTTTTTGACCCGAATACGCTATCATTTTCTCCATGGCAAAGGCAAAGCGGTCAGACAATTTGATCACGATGCGATGTACCGTCTGCAAGCGGCGGAATTATTATACCCATAAGAACAAGAAGCAGGTTGAGCGGAAGATCGAGCTAAGAAGTTCTGCAACTGGTGCCGGAAGCAAACGCCCCACAAAGAAGCGCGGATCACCGGCAAATAGGATATGTTATGCAGTGAAATACATCCCGCTTCGGCGGGATGTATTTTTTTGCAGGCTAGGTTAAAATAAAAACGGTTGGGAGCTTAGTTAAACGGTATAATAGTGGTCTCCAAAACCACGGTCGAAGGTCCGACTCCTTCAGCTCCCGCAGTTGAAACATCCTAATGATTTGTTATCATTAAATTATGAGCAAGCAAGGTTTTGCGCCAGTTCTGATTCTCTTCTTATTATGGCAGGAGTGTTAATTATTGGTGGCATCTACTATTATCACATCAGGTTTTCCATAACACCTTCTCAAGTTTCTTCAACAACCCCATCGCAAAATACATTTCCCGCTTCCACGTCTATCGCCGCGACAATTACAACTTCAACGCCAACCTCAACTCTTAACAAAACAAGCAGTTATCTAGTTATTAAAGAATGGGGCGTCGCATTCCAAAAACCCTCCGGTATGGATGATTTAGTGTATGTCCAACCAAACATACCAATTAGTGTGGATGACAAAACAGCCAATAGCGTGTCTTTTTCTACTAACGGCTTATAATTTGGACCCTACCGTACGCGAGAGCAATCCCTATCGGCAGCTTGGGCAGGGTAAGCGAACTTTCTGAATTCGGAGATCGTGGCGTACCAGCCAATGTTCATATTGGCAATTACTATTACTTTTTTATCACTCCGCAGGCTACCTGCGGACCGCAAGCTGAACAACTGGAGACACGGCAATTGCATAATCTGCAAGATATTATTTTGAAAACATTGAAAGTTGGCCCCAGCGGAACAAAATAGCCCAACACCATCCTCAACTCAGCCATTAACAATTACCGGGATTACCATGACCTCCTGTACGGTGGGGAAAGATGGATGGCGGGTTTAAGTCAGAACGATCTCTCGGACAGCAACCAACGTCGCTTCTTCTGCCTATCATGGATGTCCCCGGTTTTCGACACCCTTTCTGTTCAAATCCTAAACCAAACAAAATTGCAAGAGGCTTTCCGGGTGCAAATCACGCCCTGCTCGTGAGCGGTTAGGTTGATGCCCACTACGGATCCACGGATTGTGGTTCGGATTTTCTGCCACGTGCGGCCAGCATCTCTTGTGACCAGAAATCCCACCGAGAGTCCTGCTGGACGGCTCCTGACGTCACCTGCAACTATGCCAACAACTCCGTGAAAGCAGATGAACTCAAGCTCGATACGGGTCCGCGAATTCAAAGTTTGCCAATTGGCTCCCGCATCATTTGAGCGCATCAGCATGCCGTGAGGTCCGCAAATAAACAGATCGCCATTTGGAGCCACGCAGAAGTCACGTGCCACGCGCTCAACTGAGCCTACGTGCTTCCAAGATATCCCGCCATCTGTTGTGGCATGCACTATTGTTCTGAGCGGATTTCCGGAAGCTGTCCGTTTGAATTTCAGGGATCCAGCCACGATAAGAATCTGCGAAAACCAGCCTTTGTGGCCTGAATCGGGCATGGAATTGAACCGGAAGCCAAGTGTATCCAGCATCCTCCGTTCGATATAGGCGCGAATGATAACGCGGACGCCTTCCTTCTACGATCAAAAGCCATCCGTGAGTGGAATCTACAAAGCAAATGTCCTGGTTGATAATATTGTAGTGGGTTGCGGAAAAGCGATTTGTTTCTACCCATGTATGGGCTCCGTCTACGCTCTTAAAGCAGATGATTTCCCTACCGGCATATGTTGAGAGCATCCACCAAAGGCTTTTGCCCACGGGCACAACAACTTGGGGAGCCAGATACGGATTGTCGAGTCCCAGGGGATAGCGTTCATGCCATCTACCCCCCCCATCAAAGGTAACGATCAAGCGGTTGAGTGCAATTGCGCACCCGGTCCGAGAATCGGAAAACCTGAGCAGTCGAACATTGCCCACATCTGGCGTATGTTGACCGACAATCTCAATTGACTCGCAACCTTGATTTATCAATCGTGCCCCCTTGTGGTGCAAATTCCCCCATTAGGACAATTATAAAGTGTGTCACCATTACTATCCGTCCACTTTCCATTTGTTCCCAATGTGTAAATAACTCCATCGGCTTTAATTTCACTTCCCGTGGAAGGTTTATCCCCAGCTTTGTCTACGTCAGTAATAACCAAGGTATCTCGAATCATGTCGAAGTGGTATCCGTTCTTCGACTCAGATTTTTGTGATCGGTATTCGCGATAGGCGTTAATAGCGATGTCGGCAAATATGAGAACTGTCATCGCCTCATTCACACCTTTAGCAAGCGCACCTCCTTCAGCAGCTCGCGCACCATCGAATGCTTTCTGCCGTTCGATAGCTTTGGCGGCGTAATTACCCTCTTTTGCAATTTGCTCTGCTGCCGCTCTTTCATTTTTACTCAACTTATCGAGCCCAACCTTGTCCCAAGTAAAGCTCCCATCGGCCTTTACGGTAGCTTGCCGGCATTGTTGCCGCCCTTGAATACATGCAGGTTTGGCATATCATTGGGATTGTTTGGATCCGCACGGTATGTACATGTGCTGCAGCCGGGTAAAGGTTTCTGGCCAGCATGTCCGTCAACATCGATTCGGGATGTCGGGTTGTTTGCGAGATACCCATAAAGATTGAGCGTTTGAGGATTTTCATAATCTGCTCGAGGGACAGGCTCTAAGTTGGCGCTCCAATCCGGCGTCATGAAGCGCCCAAGGCTAGAGGCGTTGAACCTGGCCCCGAAGTAATCGAGCCCCGATTCGCTGTCCCGTTGTTTGCCGGTGAAGTGCATGGGGCTGGTATCACAAGGGGTCCCGGCCAAATCCATGCCGTAGGGCATGTCCATAAAGGATCCAGTGCAACTGGAATTGAATTGTACACGCTCCGTTCCCAGCCAATCGGCAAAATTATACGTCAAAACGCTGCTGGAGTAAGTTGCGTCATGCCGGCCGCTGGGATCGTAGACCTCATTGCGCAAAGTGCTGGTGGAATTGTGCGCCGAGGCCTGATTTCCACCTAAGTCGTAGACATAGTCTTCCACGAGCGCACCGCCAGTCTGCCCCCACTGTCCCTGCTATTTGGCTATCCGCTGCCCATCCGGATCGTAATAGTAGTTCGTCGCCGTGCTGGAAGTACAAGTCCCGTCCGTCCCTTGAACGCACGTGACGCGGTTTTCCGTGTCGTAGACATAGCCATGCGTGCCGTCGGTGGTCATGTTCCCCGGCCCGCCTGCCACGTTGTTATCGTACTGGTGGATGCCGCCGTCGGAAATCCGGTTCGTGGTGTCCCGAAAAGGTTCCTGACACCTTTCTCCCTGCCTGTGCCCTCGCCGTACCAAGTATAGATATTGGTGCCGTCCGTCAGCATGTTGCCGGAATTGTCGTAATTGTAGGTGGGAATTTGATTGTAAGCAGGTAGCAGAGTTGTTCCGTTGTTTGGAACTACTCTGCGATTCGTAAATGGGTAATAGCATTGTGAGGATGTTGTGAAAAGATGAAAGCCGCAGAGTATTTCCAAAAGGCGGAAAAACTCTGCGCTACCTGCTCGGCGGCTTCACCCTCGACGCCGACTCCAAGGTCGTCAAGTATCCCGAGGTGTACCACGACGAGGACGGCGAGCCGATGTGGGGCCGCATCCAGTCAGCCTTGGCGGAACTCGAACCCGCCAACTGACCGGCGGATGGGGCATGGCCCGCCTCTCAAAAAAGCGGTTGGAAACCCGAAAATCCGACTCAGGGCAGGAACAGCAAGCCGCACAGCTAAGGCTGTGCGCCAGCCAGCCGGTTTCTGCATCAGGACTTGGAAATGCGTTTCTTCTCCCTGGCACGAACCCGAGGCAGTATCTTGTTACGCAGAAACTCAAGGCGACCGGAGAGTTCTCCCGCCCATTCTGAGGTTGGCGGGACATTGACCGGTATTAAATCCGCAGTTGATTCGCCAGCCTTGACGGCTTCCGTCCATCTTGTCATCTCCTCCAAGTAGCCTTCCAGTGCATCCGCAGCAGTTGGGCTATCGTCAATAACGAGATAGGCAGACGGTAAATCACCTATGATGACCCACAAAACCGGGTCAACATCCGGATACCGAGGCGTGAGCTCAACCAGAAAAATCGCAACGACACCACCAACTCCGTACGCCAGGTACACAGTGTCCACACAGTTACACCACTTCTGCGCGGAGATATACTCCTCGGCCCTTTTAGCCATTTCCCTTAGAAGCATCGTATCTTCCGAAGACTCGCCTTTGATGGATTCGCTTTTTGTCATTCCTGTGATGTTGACCAATCCTTTTATATTACCTCCGTTGTTCTCCGAATGGCGAACCACTAGCCATTTGGCGGATTAGGTATGTGGCTCAGGGTTTGGTGGTTCGGGTTTCGGTGGCTCAGGCTTTGGTGGTTCGGGTTTCGGTGGCTCAGGCTTTGGCGGTTCGGGCTTCTGCGGCTTAGGCTTGCGCCGTTTTGCCCACCTCTTAAAATCTCCATTATCCTTGTGGCGCTTAACGTGGTCCGCGTGAGGCAGCGGGCGGATATTATCCACAGTATCTGCCCCGCCATCGGCTCTTGGCTGCGCGTCGTTGTCAACTCTTGTTTTTTTCCTGTCTGCGGGTCTGTGGGCCACTTCTTGCCCCATAATTTCTCCGACTCCCGTTTGAGTTTGTCGCTCGCCGATTCGATTGCATCGGACATACTCTTCTGAGTGGCGGGCTGAGATAAATACGCGTCGAGCACCAGGGCTCCTCCCACGAGAATACCGCTGTACCCTCAACAACACACGCATCTTCGGCGCAATGCCCATCGACATCCGCTGTCGCCAGAGGGTTATTACCGACGTAGCTGTAGAGATTGAGTGTCTGAGGGTCCTCCAGGTCTGCGTATGGGACTGGTTCTGGTTCATGACTCCAATCCGGCGTCATGAACCGCCCAAGGTTGGACGCGATTTGAACCTTGCCCCGAAGTAATCCAGGCCTGATTCTGTATCGCGTTGTTTGCCGGTAAAGTGCATGGGGCTTGGATCGGAAGCCAGACCGCTGCACGCAAGATCCATTCCGTACGGCATATCGAGGCACGATTCCGTGCAGCAGGGGTTGAATCGCGCCGCTCCGTTCCCAGCCAGTCGGCGAAATTATACGTCAAAACGCTGCTGGAGTAAGTCGCGTCATGGCGGCCATCGGGATCGTAAAGCTCATTGCGCAGTACACTGGTCGAATTATGCGCCGAGGCCTGGTCGCCTTTCAGGTCATAGACGTATTCTTCGATCGTGGTGCCCGTGCCTGTCGTTTTGGCAACACGACTGCCATCGGGATCATAAACGTAGTTTGTGGCGCCACTGGTTGTGCAGAGACCTCCACTGGGGTCCCCGTAACAAGTGAGCGATTTTCTGTGTCGTAAATCATCGCTCGCATCAGGGCGTTGGTGGTTAGCAGATTTCCGTTGGAGTCGTAGGTGTAACCGCTGCTGTTTATGCGATTATTGGCGGCGTTAAAGGTGATTCCGGTGGGCGTGCAGGCCGAGTGTTGACTGCCATTATCCACGCAGGTCATGTTGCCGTAGCGACCGGTCGTGCCGTCGGCGGTATAGCTGTAAGCAAAGCTGTGACCCGTAGCAACAGCGGTGCTGAGACGGTTTACGCCGTCATAGGTGTAAGTCCAACTGCCGTTGACGCTGTCAATGACACCCAGAACGTTGCCATTGTAGGCGTAGTTGATCAGGCCGCTGCTGGGGCCCGACAGAGAATAGATCTGCGTTCCGCCGTTCTTAACCAGAATGCTGCCCAGCCATCCGCGTGCGGGATTGTAGGATCGAGTTTCCGAAAGCGTCGGACTTGACCCGACGGTTGCGGTCAACAGCCCACCAAAGGGGCTGAAGGTAGCGACGTTCAGTATTTGTTGTGCGCCCGGTCCGGGGGTTCCGGCATTCACGCCCAGGCCGGCAGTAACCGAGTTCAGGCGGTTGGCGCCGTCATACGCCGCGTAGACCCCCACGGAAGAATCCCATGAGCTCGTCATATTGCCCAGAAGGTCGAAAGTGCCATAGACCGGATAACCCTTGCCCACGGCGCAGGTGGACGGTGTGCATTGCATTTGACCCTGCAATCGCCCCATGCTATCCCAATTGAACGACTCGGCGCCGGAAACCATGGTCCCCGCGTGCGTCACGCCATAGCTCGTCGTCAGGTGGCCAATCTGATTGACCATGGCATTACCCCAGCTACTCTGGCCGTCGTAGTAGTAGCAGGCGCGCATCGTCGTAAAAACTGGGACAGTATCTGTCCGGGTTTTTTGAGGTCGCAGGCATCAAGTGCAAAGTCTGCGCCACCCGCGAGAATGCGTATATCATGAAGATTGGCGAGAGCAAGCCGGAAGAAATATGGCAGGGGTGGAGGGACTCGAACCCCCGGCCGTCGGATTAGAAATCCGATGCTCTATCCACTGAGCTACACCCCCGCGTGCTAACACCATCATACAATATGATGAATTTGCCGACCTAGGCGATTTCATTTCCGGTCGTAGTGCAATTCGTTGTAGCGTCGATCTCTGATCGACGCTTAGGCGGTCGGAGACCGCCGCTATGGATACCTTCATACGCTCCTACCCCATTTTCCCCGCCGCAAACCCCGCTTTACAACTCCCCATCATCTTTCCATTCCAATCTCTTTATTTAGATTCAAATTCCCAATAGTTATTCTCCGACCAAGCCGAGGCTTTAGAAATTAGCCCCTCAAACAGGCTCGACTGCCAGCGTCGGCAAAAGACCCCTCATCCGTCTTCGTCCCTCAGCCACCTTCTCCCCTCGGAGAAGGAAAGGCACTCTTTGTGGCGGCACCGCCGCAAACTCCTTCGTGCGACCTCTCGCGCCACAAGCAAACTCCCTCTGTCGCCGTGGCGACGAGAGGGTGTCCGTCAGCCCGTCGGTGGACGAGTCTTGCGACCGACGGACGGGTGAGGGGACTCTTTCCCTTTCTGAAATCAACTCCCGTAACTGTCGAGCCTTTGCTGATTCCCCGGCAGAGCGAGGGGATCTCCCTCAGGGGTTAGGTTCGGTTAAAGGCACCCCCGCCTCTGTCTCGAAACAGAACACTCCCCTCGCGCTCGGACACTTCGTTCTCATTCCTCGCGCAAAATTCCGTCCTGCCGACACCACAGTCAAAGCCATCAATTCAAACCAAATAAGAAAATCTTTTGCTTCTTCACCGCGATTGGCAAGGCTCCTGCCTTATCCATAGGCGTGAACGGCACGAATTGTTGAGGAGGAATTATGGGTGCGTTACTGAACGAAAGACCTCACCTCAGTGAGAATGGCGAAGCCCTGCAGACAGTGAATACGAATTCAATGATCATCGCAGCGGGCGCGGCAAACGTAATTTCAACGGCCCATTGGTACGCCGTGCAAACGGTTCCGCGGCATGAGAAAAAGCTCCGCGAAGATCTGCAACTGCGCTCCCAGGAACATTTCCTTCCCGTGTACGAAGCCGTGCACCGCTGGAAGAACGGCTGCAAGGTGCGCGTTGAGCTGCCGCTGTTTCCCTGCTACCTGTTCGTGAAGATCGATCCGCGCGACCGTTTCAAGATCCTGAGCCTCCCCAGTGTAATTTCGATCGTGGGTTCGCCGAGCGGCCCGTGGCCGCTGCCGGAAGAAGAAATCACTTCGCTCCGCACCAGCATGCTGACGCACAAATTCGAGCCTCACGCCTACCTGACTGTCGGCCAGAAGGTTCGCATCAAGGCCGGACCACTTGAGAACATGACGGGAATCCTGGTGCGGCACGCGGGCGGACTGCGCGTGGTGATTTCGGTGGAATTGATTCGCCAAGCCGCGGCAGTGGAAGTTGACGCCGACGATGTTGAACCCATCGGCCCCACCGCGCAAAGAATTGTTGCCTAGCATGGTCCGGGACCGTCCCCGGTCCCGGATCCAAACCTCCACCCAGCATCGAGTTTTGCCAAGCAGCAACCGGAAAGTTCGAAAGCCCCAAGTAATCCCAAACTTCCCAATCAAGACACCCCAGGGTCACACGTTCGACGGGTTCTGAAACAACCCCCAAAAAACTTCTTAGGAGATAAGCCATGAAATCGAAGAAACACGCCATCGCATTGTTGTTCGCATTGATCGTTACCTTGTTCGCTTCCAACGCCCTGGCCGCCGGCCCCGCCGCCATGCTCCAACCTCCTCCGGCCACCCAGCGCCCCAAGTTTTTCACCAACCAGAGGATCATCATGCTGAGCGTCGGCGCGGCCATGATGGCAGCCGATATGATCACCACGGAGCGCGCCTTGCAGACTCCGGGCGCGCGTGAGGCGAATCCCCTGGGCCAGTCGGAAGGCGCCCGGTTCGCTCTGAAATTCGCCGGCTTCGGCGCTGGACTCGGCATCTCTTACGCTCTGCATCGCACCGGCCACTACAAAGCAGCGCGCATCGTTCCCATGATCATTGGCGTTCCGTCGTTTGCCGCGGCCATCCACAACGCCACGATTCGCAAATAGTTCCGTCTCGTTCAGCGCGGTTTTTTCTTCACTGCGTCCTGGTTCCCATCACAACCCTACTGGAGGCTTTACGTGTCCTGTGCTGCCACATTCGGCGTGCGCCTGCCGTCAAAATCTCTCAACAACGAGGTCATGCAAACTCATGGATTCCAAGCCCACGGTTATCGTCTACAGGGATGAGCTGCTGGGGGTTTCAGAAACCTTCATTCGCGCCCAAGCCGAATCGCTCACCCGCTTTACTCCCTATTTTGTTGGGCTGCGCCCGGGCCCAGGACTCTCCCTCCCCGAAGATCGAACCCATCTGGTCACGAATCTCACCCCCGTGGAGAGGCTCCAATGCGCGCGGTTCAAGTATTTCGGACCCAACAGTTCCCTTGTGCGCCGCCTGGAGAGCCTTCACCCGCGCCTCATTCACGCGCACTTTGGTCCCGATGCAAGCAATGCCCTGGCGCTGGCCGATGCCCTGCGCATTCCCACGGTCGTATCCCTGCACGGACACGACATCGCTTGGAGTGACGCCTATCACTCGCAGCTCTATTTGCGCCGCCGGAGTCAGTTGCAGGACAAGGCTGCGTGTTTCCTTTGTGTTTCCAACTTCATCCGTGAACACGCCCTGGCCAAAGGGTTTCCCGCGACCAGGACACTGGTTCACTACACCGGGATCGACACAAAATTCTTTCAGCCCAAGGTCGATGTTTCCCGCTTGCCGGTAGTGCTGTTCGTCGGACGCCTGGTTCCGGAAAAAGGCTGCGGTCATCTCATTCAAGCCATGCAGCTCGTGCAGGAGAAGCTGCCAGAGGCCAAGCTCATCATCATTGGTAACGGCCCTCTGCGCCGCGACCTCGAGCATGAAGCCGCTGTGCGTCTGACTCAGTACGAATTTCTGGGACCAAAGAGCGTCGAAATCGTTCGCGATTGGATGAATTGGGCCAGGGTTTTCTGCGCCCCCAGCACCACGGAGGGATTCGGCACGGTCTTTACCGAAGCGCAGGCCATGGGGCTCCCGGTGGTGGGATTTGAAACCGGCGGCGTGCCCGAGGCGGTGGCGAACGGAGAGACCGGGTTCCTCGTGCCGAATGGGGACATTCGGCAACTCGCCGATCGATTGATTCAAGTGTTGCTTGATCCCAATTTGCGTGCGCGCATGGGACGCGCAGGGCAATTCCGAGTCGCCACGCGGTTCGACATCAACAAACAAACTCTGGCGTTGGAGGAAATCTATGAACACGTGATTACCGAGTGGGAGCTATCCAAATCCGCCGCGCCGGCCACTGTCCAAAACGAACTCTTCCCGTGCGCCGAGATTCCGCCGTCCATACGATCCCCAATTCCAACCCGCCAGCCTGCGAGCAGACTTTCGGAGTAATTATGACAAGACACCACTTAATCAGACCGGCAGGTGGAATGGGACCAGCGGCGGTATGCGCTCCCTGGCTTGCCGGGACCTTCACGGACGTTGAACCGTCATTTGCTTCGGATCCGGATTTCCGTTCGTTACGGGATGCGGCAGCCGAGCGCGGATTGGAGTTTGGCGCCGCCGTTCCCTGGGAGGAGATCTCAAGGAGTCCCCAGTATTCCCAAATCGTCAGCGAACAATGCGGAATTCTGGTCCCCGAGGTCGAGTTGAAATGGCGGAAGCTCCGTCCATCGCGTGAAACCTTCGATTTTTCTCAGGCTGAACTCCTTTATGATTTGGCGAAATCCAACGGCATGCTGTTTCGCGGCCATCCCCTGGTCTGGGAACAAGCCCTGCCCAAATGGTTCATGACCGAGGTCAACGTTCACAACGCTCAGGCCACACTCCTGCAACATATTTCCGTGGTCGTTTCCCATTTCGCGGGGCGGATGCATTCGTGGGACGTCGTCAATGAAGCGATCCAGATTGAGGATGGACAACCTCACGGCCTTAAGCTGACTCCGTGGCTGAGCTTCCCGGGCCCCGATTACATTCCGATGGCTTTTCACGCCGCCCATGCTGCGGATCCCAAGGCGGTGCTAGTCTACAACGAGAATTGGATTGAAGCGGACGACTCTTCCTCCGAGCGGCGCCGGCAGGCCGTCCTTGCGCTGCTGACGCGACTCAAGCACAACGGCGTGCCCGTTCATGCCCTGGGAATTCAGTCCCACCTTGACGCCACCATGAACACCACCGGCCCCAACTTCCGCAAATTCCTACAAGCGGTGGAAGATTTGGGCTTGAAGATTCTCATCACCGAACTCGATATCCGCGACGAAAAGCTCCCCGCCAATGTCGAGCAGCGGGATCGCATGGTGGCGGCGCGTTATCTCGCCTATCTAAACTTCATGCTCCAGTTCAAGTCGCTCAAAACCATCGTCACCTGGGGCCTCACCGACCGGTTTACCTGGCTGGCCAACATTCACCCGCGCCGCGATGGCCTGCCGGTTCGGCCCTTGCCCTACGATGTAAACCTCAACCCCAAGCCCGCGTGGGAAGCCATCCACCAAGCCCTCGAAATGGCTCCCAAACGGCAAGTGGTGGTCTGATCCCTGATGGAGATTCCGGGTTCTGCGGGGAGGCATCGATAAACCGTGCGTCTCGGCGCCAAGAAAATATTGTGGGGCCGCTCGGTCCTCGCACATTCCCGGAATGGCCTTGCCACTCAATGCTCACATTCGAGGGGACCTCCAAAATGTTACTGACTTCGACTTCATTCTGGGCGACATCGGATCAAACCCGCAACGCGCCGGCGAGCAACAGCCTGCTGCACATGCTCAAACGCCGCCTGGACAACAAAACCGCCCGCATCGGCATCATCAGCACGGGCCTTGACAGCCTTCCTTTCGCCGAGCGATTTGCTTTGAAGGGATACCGCACCTCGGGATTTGGTCTGGATACGGAGAAATTTGGAAAACCCGGGCAGGGCGCGAACTATACCAACCAGGTTGTGTCCCCGGGTGCAGCGCTGCATATCAACAGCCGGTATTTTGTGCCCCAGGCCGGATTCCCCACACTCGGCGACCAGGACGCGGTTTTGATCTGTGTTCCTGCCGCCCTCGACCTTCAGCGCGAATCCAGCCTGAATTGCCCGCCGTCTCCCTACTGCGCGGATCAGCAGTACGGAACATGGCCCGAATGCGAGGAGCCCGATTTCTTCCTCGCTTTCTCTCCCCGGGTGGCGAAGGCGGGCAAAAGAGCCCGGGCGGAATTCGAAGCTGCGAAAATCGTCGCCGGCCTTAATGGACCCAGTGCTCTTGCCGCCCAGGCGCTCTACCAAAGTGTCTTTGAGCAGCCCATTCAAATAAAACCATCGCGCACCACAGCAGAGCTATCTCCCTCTGTCAATGCGCCCCAACTCCGCGAGGCTTGAACAAGTTCGTTCACGAGACGAGCCAATCCATTGCAAATCAAGAGGCCATCGATGAAGGAACAAACCACCGAAACTCCCTGGAAGAGTGTGTCCAATCTGCAACGCCGCGTATTGATTGTGGACGATGAGCAATCGATTGTGGACCTGCTCACCCACATTCTGCGCGACGCGGGTTACAGTTGCGTCGGATCCGCAAGCGCGCCGGAAGCCCTGAGTCTAATCAAAGCGCAGGGATTCGACGCCGTCATGTGCGACATCCACATGTCCGGCATGAATGGCATCGATCTGCTGAAGCGCGTCCGGGCCGAGCATCCTCACATAGGCTTTATCATCGTGACCGGTGAAGGTGACGTCCGCGTGGGCGTGGAGGCGATGCGCGAGGGCGCTTCCGATTATCTTCTGAAGCCCCTGGATATCGGCGCCGTGCAGGTCAGCGTCACGCAGGTCCTGGAGCGCAAGGAAATGGAAGAGAAGCTGAAGAACTATCACCTGCTGCTGGAAGAAATGGTCGAGCAGCGCACCGACCAGCTCCGCAAGGCGCTCTCGAGGATTGAAAGGAACTACGAGGAAACGCTTCAGGCTCTGGCCACGGCGCTCGAACTAAGGGATTCCGCACGGCTGGACACACCCGCCGCGTCAGGGCCTACGCCGTGCAGATTGCCCGCCAGATGAGGTGCACGAAGGAGAAATCCATTCCGTCACCCTCGCCGCACTGCTCCACGACATGGGCAAGATCGGGATTCCCGACTTCATCCTGCTCAAGACTTCGGACCTTTCGCCGGAGAACGCGCCGTAATGCAAACGCATGTGACGCGCGGATACGAGTTGCTGCGGTGCATCGGATTTCTGAACGGCGCGGCGGAAATCATTCTGGCCCACCACGAGCACTTTGATGGAGCCGGTTATCCCCACGGCATCATGGGAACTGAATTCCGCCTGGAGCCAGAATTTTTGCTGTGGCTGACGCGCTTGCTTCCATGACCTCCGACCGCCCTTATCGCTGGGCCAAGAGCCTCGCCGCGGCCCGCAAGGAGATTATTCGGGAAACCGGCAGGCAATTTGACCCCGCCGTGGTCGCGGCCTTCCTTTCAATTAATCCCTCAACGTGGGAGGAGCTTCGAATCAGCCTGGTGGATCCGCGGCCATGGGGTGAGGCCGACATCAAGGACATTCCTGCGCCGCGGTTGACGGAATCCTTGAACCCTCTTGAAGCCAGCGTTTAGATAATATTTAAGGCTGGGCCAAAGGCTTATGGCGGAGAGGATTTACAGGGGTTTGTAATCGGTGGGCAGCGCCGGGGTGCTTATTCCCCGCCGGCTTCTTTCAAAGTCTCTTCTTCGGAATTGTGATCGATCAGGCCGTGCTTTTCCATCAGGCGATACAACCGCGCGCGGCTGATTCCCAACTTGCGCGCCGCCAGGGCCTTGTTCTTATTCTCTCCCAGGGCATGAATGACCGCCAGCTTTTCCGCCTCTTCCATCGTGGTGGAGGCAGCGGCAGCCGGTGATGATTGATTGCGAACTTCCTCTGTCAAATCTTCCACGTCGATCATCCGCGTGCGCGTCAACATGCAGGCGCGGCCAATCACGTTTTGCAGCTCCCGAACATTGCCGGGCCAGCGATAGGCGAGCAGCGCAGCTTCTCCCCGCCGTGAAATCTTGTGGACGTCTTTGCGGTATTGCGTGGCGAAATCCTGCAAGAAGCGGCGCGCCAGCAGCAGGATGTCCTCACGCCGTTCGCGCAGGGGAGGAATCTGAATGTGCACCATGTTGAGCCGGTACCAAAGGTCGGGCCGGAACCGGTTCGACTTCATCTCCACATTTAAATCCCGGCTCGTCGCCGCAACCACTTGAACGTTCACGCTGATGCTTTGCGGCATGCCCAGCTTCTGAACCTCGCCGTTTTCCAGCACGCGCAGTAATTTTGACTGAGCCGCCTGGCTCAGGTCTCCCACCTCGTCCAAAAAGACCGTCCCGCCGTCCGCCCATTCAAAGATTCCCGCCTGGTCCGTAATCGCCCCCGTAAAAGCGCCCTTGCGATGGCCGAAGAGCTGGCTTTCCGCCAGAGTGTCCACGATCGCGCTACAGTTGAAAACCGCGATGCGCTCCTGCGACCGCGCGCTCAACTTGTGCAGCGCCCGCGCCACCAGCTCCTTCCCTGTCCCCGTTTCCCCGGTAATAACTGCCGTCCGCAGGTGTGGCGCCACGCGCCGCACGAGGTCGAAGACTTCCATCATTTGCGGGCTGCGGCCAATCATTCCTTCCAGGCTGTAAACCTCGGCAAATTGCTTCTCCATGGAGGATTCGCGCCGCGTCAGTTCAACCTGCTCGCGCGCGTCGCGGACAATTTGTCGCAGTTTGGTGGGACTTAAGGGCTTGCAGATGTAATCGGTGGCGCCAGCCTGA
>CAVTDA010000010.1:0-17154 GCA_963733285.1 uncultured Acidobacteriota bacterium | reverse complement strand
GTAGTTTTTATGTGGTTACCTTCGGGAGACGTTGTCTCTGAAGTTGTCCTTGGAAAGGATGGCCTCCTCTCGATAGCGCGCAAAAACCAGATTATTGTTGACTTGAGCACGTCGCCTGTTGATCTGATGAGGCAGCTGGAAAAAGAACTTGGTGAAAAGGGCGCCCATTTTCTGGATGCACCCGTAATGCGTACTCGAGCGGCAGCCGAAGCGGGCACGCTAGCTACGGCGGTGGGGGGGACCGGAAAATCTATGACTTGGTTTTTCCCCTGCTCAACCTTCGCGAGCGACATAACCTATTGTGGCGAGGTGTGGTTCGGCCAGATTGTGAAGATCCTCAACAATATGGTACTGTTCGAGACAGTGGTGGCGGTGTCCGAGGCATATGCGATGGGCAGCGCGGCGGGCATGGACCCGCAGGTTTTGTTCGAAGCACTCTCAAAAGGATCGGGTGATAGTTTTGCCCTTCGCAATCACGGGATGAAGGCGATCTTACAGGGAAGTTACAGGTGCGGGCCTTCTCGGTAAAATATGCATTGAAAGATCTGAAGTATGCGTTACGGTTAGCGGAGCAGACCGGAGTAGACGCATCCGGAGCACGCAATGTGGAGGGCTGGTTCGACAGAGCGGACAAGGCAGGTGACGGGGATCGCTATTGGCCTGTTATGGCTCGGCTCATCGGAAAAGCTGCTGGGAAGGGCGCATAACGTTAGCCTTCGCTTGTTTTCCCTGGAGGCGGATCTTTTCGTTCAGTTCATGAGTAGTTACGTATTGCTCCTCAGTCAAGCTTAAATATAAGGAAAGGTTGAGGTGAATAGCCGTATCGCGAACGACCCATGTGTTAGAATTTTGAATGCCGGAAAGTCATAATTCTCACAATGGGGCTCAGCGTGTCAAAATCAGCCAAATCTGCTCCCAAGCCCTTTGCCGTTAATCGACAAGCACACCATTTGTACCACCTCCTCGATAAATATGAGGCGGGAGCGGAATTGACGGGAACCGAGGTGAAGTCCGTCCGGGAAGGGAAGATCAACCTCAAGGACAGCTATGTAGACGTCAAGAAAGGTCAGGCCTGGCTCATCGATTGCCACATTAGCCCTTATACAGCGGGGAGTTATGCTAATCATGAGCCCTTGCGCGATCGGCGCCTGTTGCTGCATAGACAGGAATTGGATAAATTATTTGGCAAAGTTCAGGAAAAGGGTCTTACCATCATCCCGACGCTGTGCTATCTGAAGAAAAATTTAATTAAGTTCGAGATTGCGCTGGCAAAAGGGAAGAAGGTCTTCGATCACCGTGAGGCTTCACGGCAACGGACTATTGATCGTGAGGCGCAGCAGGATATCCATGAACACCGGCGGCGGCATCAATAGCCGGGCTGGGGATCGCAATCCAACCTATTCAACCAAAAGGAGATCCAGATCGTGAAGATTGAATTCCGGGCAGAACCGCTTTCCCAATTAACGACCCCCACACTCGTAGCGTACTCATTTGAAGATGCACCTGCCTCCAGCGGCTCGGTGGAGAGATTGCCGGAGGAAACCCGCCAGCAACTCGGCGAACTGCAAGCATCGGGGGAGCTGACCGGTAAGCCATTTGAATTCACAGTTTTGCGCAAGCCTGCCGGAAGCGGGGCGGCGAAACTGTTGGTGGTCGGAGCCGGCAAGCGGGAGAAATTTAGTGTCGAAACCTTGCGTAAACTGGCCGGGGCGACGGCTAGACAACTTCGCTCCCGCGGCGGCAAGGATTTCGCCTGGCTCCTTGACCCGGCGGACGAGGCGGCGATCGCAGCGGTGGTGGAAGGGGTTCTGGTGGCGGATTACGATGCGGACGTCTATCGCACTGATCGTTCACCCGATAAGCGAATCGACACGTTGCTGCTGGCGACTGCGGGAGAATCAATTTCAGCCGGTGGTCAGGCTGCTCTCGACCGCGGCAGAATTCTCGGTGATGCCCAGAACTTTACCCGCGAGCTTGTGAATGAGCCTTCCAATGTCATGACTCCGAAGAAGCTCGCGGAGCGCGCAACCGAGATGGCGAAACGGTTCAGCCTCGAGTGCGAAGTCTTGGGACCGGAGGAGATTCAACGCCTGAAGATGGGCGCATTTTGGGGAGTGGCGCAGGGAAGCCAGACGGAACCCGCGCGGTTCATCGTCCTTCGCTATGCTCCCGCTGACACGCCGGAAACTCCCATCATTGGGCTCATCGGCAAGGGCATTACATTTGACAGCGGCGGAATTTCGATCAAGCCCAGCGAAAACATGCACGAAATGAAAACCGATATGGCGGGCGGCGCCACGATGCTCGGCGTCATGCAGGCCATTGCACAGTTGAAACCCAACGTCCGGGTTACAGCGCTGATTCCGGCGACGGAGAATATGCCGAGGCGGGAATGCTTTCAAGCCGGGGGACGTTCTCACGTCCATGTCGGGCAAGACGATCGAGATTCTGAATACCGACGCCGAGGGCCGATTGATTCTCGCCGACGCGCTGACTTATGCCAAGCAGCTCGGCTGCACGGTTTTGATCGACGCTGCGACTTTGACCGGGGCCTGCATGGTTGCACTTGGAAACATCACCACGGGAGTATTTGGTTGGAACAAGGAATGGGTGAATCGCGTCCTGGCGGCTGCGGGCGCGGCGGGCGAGAAGATGTGGGAATTACCCGTGGACGACGATTATCGCGACCTCTACAAAAGCGCGATTGCGGATCTGGCGAACACGGGCGGGCGTTACGGCGGCGCCATCACCGCGGCAATGTTCATCGGGGAGTTCGCCGGCGATACGCCCTGGGTTCACTTAGACATCGCAGGCACGCGATGGTCCAATGAAGAGAAGCCTTACCGCGCCAAGGGACCGACGGGACATGGTGTGCGCACCCTCGTGCAGCTCTTGACAGACCTCAAGCAGTAAAGGCGCGGGTCGCGAGCGGTGGCATCTGGAATTGCCACAGCCTCGGGTCTACATCCTACCGGGTATTTCAATTCCCATCTGCTCAGTGGAATAAGTCAGCGTGCGTTCCGTCACATAGACGAGGCAGAGGAGGAACTTCTGCCGCAGCGCATCCGCCTCATTCAGGATGTGGAAGTGGTGGTAAAAATTATTGAACCCTTGCGCCAGACGGAACGCATACTTCGCCAGCAGGGCCGGCTCTTCGCTGTTGATTGCCTGCGCCACAACCATTTCCAATTGACCCGAAAGCAGCACAAGTTCCCAATAAGCGGGGCCGTCCTCACTTTTGAAAAATGCCTGAATCTGCTCCGAAGTTAGAGAATCCGCAAGGTCCGAAGGCTGGAAACCAGCGTTTGCGTCCTGATACTTTCGAATGATATTTCTGGCCCGGACGATGCTGTACTGAAGGTAGGGCCCGGTTTCTCCTTCAAACGCCAGGGCCTCCTTAAAATCGAAGGCGATGATGACCCGGCGCGTGAATTTCAGCAAAAAGTAGCGCAGGGCGGCGACGGCAATTTTGCGTGCATAGTCTTCAACCTCCGCCGCATCGCTCGCCATGTTGCGCGAGCTGACCTCTTCCGCGGCGCGCGTCATCAAGGTGTCAATCAGATCATCCGCCTTCACGCCCTGACCCTTGCGGCCGGAAACTTCGATGTAAGGGCGCTGGCGGTCCTCATCGCTCAGGGCAACACCCATCTCCTCGGCACACCGAGTCGTGAGCCCCACAACTTCGTAGGCAAAGTGATGGAGATTGGCGGCCTGCTCGTTATAGCCCAGGGTGTGGAACGCCGCTTTGACGATGTTTTGCAGATACGATTGGCGCGTGTCGATAACGGCGTACGCCGCACTGGCGCGGCCGAAGGGCGGGGCTCCGGCATGGCCGCTGACCGTGGTTCGCCAGACCTCGTGCCCATCCGGATAGCGATGGAAGGGCTCGTAACCAAAATCCTTCCCCAATAATGAAAACTTCCAGAGATGATAGGCGATGTCTTTGCCGACGTAAGTCACGGTGCCATTCGAGCGCACAATGATCTTGATATCGTCAGCATCCGTGGCTTCGCCTTCCTCACCCGTCGGGTCGGCGAGGTCCATAACCCAGCAGCCGGCATTCTTCCCTGAGTCCTCAAATCGAATCGCCTTCCGTTCCTTCAGCAATTCAAAGGCGGATTTCCAGAAGTGCAGCTTGAGAATTTCACTCTCCTGCGCCAACAGGTCGTATCGAATGTTCAACCGGCGCATGGTTTCGAGATGCGTGCGGACAATTGCCGTTGAGACGAGTTCCGCCAGAGCTGCGGCCACACCATGACCTTCTTCAATATCCTTCAGGGTCTCGGCTCGAAGCTTCAAGACTTCCTTGTTTTCATCGTAGACCTGAAAGACGCGCGCGTAGAGGTCCCAGCAGTAGTAATCGAAGCTGCCGGATCGATTTCCCGGGGCGGAGACGCTCTTCTCGATCAAAGCCGCGACGTCCTGTAGCGATTTCTTCTCCAGATGGAGGAAACCCACGACCACGTCGGCAACCTGCACTCCCGTGTTGTCGATGTAGTTCTGAACCTCGACCTGTTCGCCGGTGAAGCGCAACAGGCGCGTGAAGGTGTCGCCAAGGACAGCATTGCGCAAGTGCCCGATATGCGCCGCTTTGTTCGGGTTGATGCTCGTGTGTTCGACCAGAATCTTTCCACTGGTTTTATTGCCGATGGAAGCGGGGGCATTGCGGAGCGCGAACAGCCTGGTGGCGGCTTGCCCGCGATGGAGATGGAAGTTTAGATATCCCGCTCCGGCAACGCTAACGCGTTCAACTCCTTCGATACTAGAAACCAGAGGAACCAGGCGTTCGGCGATCTTTCGGGGAGCCTGGCGCAAAGGCTTGGCCAGCTCAAAGCACCCGGCGATAGAAATGTCGCCCATCTCCTGGTTGGGAGGTGAATCGAGGGCGGGCGCCGTAACCTCGACATTAAACGCGTCGCGTACTGCCTCGACAAATCGTGCTTGAATCCTCTGCTGGATCTCCAATAACAATTCGTGCTCCCCTAAGATTGTTTGCTGGATGCGAATTCGCCAGGCAAGCTTGGCACATGGATGATTGTGCCCGGAACGGTTGCGGCGATCACTTCAAATTATAGCAGAGGGGTTCGCAACCATTTCTCCATCTGTGTCCTTAGCCATGAATAAGACTTGCGGCCATTAATCATTTACAATGGGTAGCTGGCACCTTAAGATTTCAACGTATCTCGCCAAGGAGCTATTCCGGGCTTACCACGTGAACTCATGAAGCATTCCATCCTCATTGTTGACGACGAACCCGGTATCCGCGAATCTCTGACCAATGTTTTGGAGGATGAAGGGTATCGGGTTGCGTCTGTGGAGAGCGGAGAGGCCTGTCTTGAAGCCGTGGAGGCCGGAAGATTTGAAGTTGTTCTGCTTGACATCTGGCTGCCCGGCATTGACGGAATTCAGGTTTTGGAAAAACTTCAGGCATTGGAGGGCGCTCCGACCGTCATCATGATTTCCGGCCACGGGACGATTGAAACCGCGGTGCGTTCCACGAAGCTCGGGGCGTTCGATTTTATCGAGAAGCCGCTTTCCATCGACAAAACGCTCCTGACGCTTCGGCACGCGATTGAGAAGTCTCAACTCGCTGCGCAAAACCGCGAACTCAGGGAGGAACTGCGCGGCCGTGACCGAATCATCGGCGAGAGCGTTCCGATGAAGGCGCTACGCCAGCAATTGCAGCTTGCCGCACCCACCAACGGGCGCGTCCTGATTTTCGGCGAAAGCGGGACGGGGAAGGAACTGGTTGCGCATGCGCTCCACAACCACAGCCAGCGGGCGGATCAGCCGTTTGTCGAGGTCAACTGCGCCGCAATTCCGGAAGAGCTGATTGAAAGTGAACTCTTTGGTCATGTTAAGGGCTCCTTCACCGGCGCGCTGGAAGACAAGACGGGAAAATTTGAACAGGCGCACTGCGGCTCTCTTTTCCTCGATGAAGTTGGAGATATGAGCCTGCGCACGCAATCAAAGGTGTTGCGCGTCATCGAGGAGCAGCGCTTTACGCCGGTGGGCTCTGGAACGAACCTTACTGTCGATGTCCGCATCATCGCCGCCACGAATAAACACCTGGAGGAGGAAATTCAGAAGGGGAATTTTCGCGAAGACCTGTTCTATCGCCTGAATGTTATCCCTTTCTTTGTGCCACCCTTGCGCGAGCATGCAGAGGATATTCCCACGCTGGCCAACTTTTTCCTCTCGGAATTTGGGCGCTCGTACGGTCGGCGGCCCAAACATTTTGGCGAATCCGCTATGGAGGCTTTGGTTACCCACCGCTGGCCCGGGAACGTGCGTGAGCTTAAGAACCTTGTGGAGCGGCTCGTGATTATGGTGCCCGGGGAGCGAATCGAGCGACGTCACCTTCCCCAGGCCATGCATCAGGATGGAGCCCACTCCGGAGCCGGAGCCACGAAGTTCCCCACGGCTGGATTCTCCAGTCTCCAGGAGGCCCGGACGGCCTACGAACGTGATTACATTCTTCGCACGCTGGAAGAGCATCAGGGAAACGTCAGCCGAACCGCCGAGATTCTGGGTCTCGAGCGCAGCCACCTTTATCGCAAGATGCGGTCGCTGGGCATTGTTGTAGGCAATTAGAGGCAGGGCGAAGGTCAAAGGGCGCCGGGCTGGAATTGAGGGTAATATAGTTCCCCAGTCAGGCTTGGACTTTATAACCCGGATGTCTTAGCGGATACTGGCGATCGTGAGACAACCGTCGGGTTTGGGCGAGAATCGAAAGGAATAGACCCGGCAAGGCATCCCATTCTGAAGGTGAATGACGATGGCGAAATTGACAAAAACTGCAGCCTATGCAGCAATCCCCTTTGCATTCGGTTTTCTTCTGCTCGCGACGGCGGTGATCGGTCAGGCGGGAGACAAAGTCCAGCTTTCCGGCTACTGGAATTACAACGCCAAGCTGAGCGACGACTCGGCCCGCAAGGTTCAGGAAGCGCAGATCGATAATACGGCCGGGGTGAACGAGTCGCACGGCGGCGGCGCGAATCCCACGGCCGGCACAGCGGACCCGGGGGGCGGGATTGGCGAAGCGGGGGGCGGCTACCCGACCATCGGTGGAATGGGTGGGCGGGTTGGCGGCATGGGTGGAATGGGCGGCATGGGAGGGATGGGCCGCGGTACCCGCCAGGGCACCCGTGGACCCGAAATCACAAGCGAAGAGTGGGATCGAATCGCGTCAAATCCCAAGTATCTGCATATCGACCAGAACTCCGATCGAATCGTGGTCAGCACTGATTCCGAGGAAACGCACACCTTCTACCTCGACGGTAAGAAGCACGATGACAAGGATACGGATGGCAAGAAGATCTCAACCAAAAGCCAATGGGATAAGGGCAGCTTTGTCGCGGAAACCAAGCTCGGCCGTGCGCGGAAAATTACCGAAACCTATCAACTTGGCGAAGACGGCAAACAGCTCACCGTGACGACCCAATTTGAAGATTCATCGCTCAACCGACCGGTGACGATCCGCCGTGTCTACGACGCGGGCAAGTCGCCATCCAATTAAACTGTAACTATTCTCCGGAAGAGCCTTCGCCACGATAGTCCAGTTCCGCAATCATGGCGTTATTGTCGCGCCAATGCGGTTGGACTTTGACGAAGAGTTCCAGGTAGACCTTCGGAGGGAAGAGCTTTTCCAGTTCCACTTGGGCTTCGGTTCCGATTTCCTTTAAACGCGAAGCACCGGCGCCAATCACGATGGGCTTTTGGGAGTCCTTTTCCACCACGATCGTTGCGTGCAGGCGCGTCATGCTTGATCCTTCCTCGAATGCGTCAATCAGCACTGCCGTGACGTAGGGCATCTCCTGCTTGGTATGTTGGATTACTTTTTCGCGAATGATTTCCGCCGCGAGAAAGCGCTCCGGCTGGTCAGTGTATTCGTCGGCAGGGAAGTATTGCGGGCCTTCCGGCAAACGCTGCACAACCGCGTTCAACAAATCATCGAGGCCATCCTGACGTAATGCCGAGATGGGGATAATTTCCTCAAACCCGTAAAGCTTCGAGTAGCGCTCCATCAGCGGCAACAGGTCCGGCTTGTGAACGCGATCGACTTTGTTCAGGACGAGAATCGTGCGGGGGGAATATTCGTTCAAAAGATTGATGACGAACTCATCGCCTTTGCCGTATTTCTCGGTCGCATCGACAATCAGGACGGCGAGGTCGCGATCTGCCAGCGCCTGGCGGACGTAATTCATCATCTGTTCATTCAGCCGCGAGAGCGGTTTGTGGACCCCGGGCGTGTCCATGAAGATGACCTGCGCGTCGGGGCGGTGCAAAATCCCCAGGATGCGATTTCGGGTGGTTTGGGGAACCGGCGTCACGATCGAAACTTTGGACTGCACGAGGGCATTGACCAGCGTGCTTTTGCCGGCGTTCGGCCGCCCAACGACAGCGACAAATCCGGATTTGAAAGGTGTGGGTTCAGACATGGGTTGCGTCGGCGGATAATTCAGGCGGGGGAAGGACCATTCGCACCTTGAGAACTGTCCGTTGATTTGCCTCCAGGACTTCAAATGTTAATCCTTGACTCTCAACTTTTTCGCCCGCGGCGGGCACATGGCCAAGTTGATTCAATACCAGGCCTGCCACGGTGGAATAGTCGCTGCCTTCGAGGGGGATTTGAACTTCGTCGGACACCTGCGCGAGATCGGCGTGCCCGGACAGGATGTATGACGTCGGGGATTCCTTGATGATGTCACGCGCGTGCGGCTCCACTTCATCGCGGATATCGCCCACGATTTCTTCAACCAGATCTTCGATCGTAATGAGCCCCGTCACGCTGCCGTATTCATCGATCACAATGGCCATCTGCGTGGTCGATTGTTGGAGTTCCTTCAGCAAATCGTGAATGGGCTTGGTCTCCGGCACAAAGGGGACGGGCCGCACGAGATTGCGCAGCGTCGTCCGCTTCTGCTCATCGGGCGTGAGTTCCATCATGTCCCGCACGCTGACGAAGCCTTCGATGTGGTCCATCTGGCCGGAATAAACCGGATAACGCGTCAGGCGTTTGGAGCGGAACAGGGCGCGAAGATCCTCGATGCTGGAGTTGATGTCGATGGCCGCGATTTCCGGTCGGGGGGTCATGACCTCGCGGGCCACCTTGTCGCCGAATTCCACGACGGATTGCAGCAGCTCGCGATCGCCTTTCTCGATCAGGCCTTCCTCCTCGCCCGTAGCGATGAGTTCCACCAGATTTTCCTGTGGCGAAGGCGCAGGGGGCTCGGGCTCGGTCGGCTCGAGCAGCCGCGCGATGGTGGTTGAAACCAAAATGGGGAAAGTCAGGGGCAGGGCGCAAAGCACGACCCAGCGAAGCTGAGGCTTCCACCCTTCCAGTATCCGCTCCGGCTCGTCGTGGCGCGCCACAAGGCGGAACGGAATCAATTGATCGGCAATCGCAACCGCACAGAGAACAATAACCAGGGCTGTGCCAATATCGCTTCGCAAGTGTTCCGGGCGGCGCCAGATCAACAGACCTGTCAGCCCCACCGCGAACAAATGCATGGCGGCGCCGTGCAGGGCGGATATCGATACGCCCACGCGTTCGCGGTTGGGACGAGTGCTTCCATCCTCATTCGGGGCAAATACCTTCCGGGCCCCCACCGGCGTTAGGCGCCGCATCAAGAGACGCAGATAGGATGCCACGGAGCCCAGCACAAGGAGGACCGCCAGCAACAAAATCCATGCGGTTGTTATCAAGAACTTCTGATGCATAGCTGAAAGTCAGAACCCTTCAGAGGGAGGCAATGCCGCTCAGGAGCGGGGTTGGTCCAGCTTTGGACTTTTCCGTTTGGGTTTCGACAATTTGGACCGTCTCTCCACTCCAGCAATCCCTAGTTGGTCGCGCAAACTCAATTCCAGGGCCACCATCTGGCCGTTGTCCTTCTCATGGTCGAACCCAAGCAGGTGAAGAAGTCCGTGCAGAATCAACCAGCGGATTTCTTGAAGCCGCGAGTGGCCTTCAAGTTCGGCATTGCGGTTTGCCGTTTCCACGGAAATCACGATGTCGCCCAGGAAATTTTTAAATCCGCCATTTCCCTGCGAATGTACCGGCCCTGCCGGGGCGGTTGCCCCGTGCTCATTCCAGGGAAAGGAGAGAACATCCGTGGATTTGTCCTTTCCCCGATAGGCGAGGTTCAGGTGGCGGATGGAGCTGTCATCGACCAGGCAGACGTTGAATTTCTTCTTCTCGAGGCGCAAGGCTCGCTTGAGGGACCGCGCAAAGGTTGCAAGCGCCGAGGTGCGTACGACGTAGTGCTTTTGCAGGTTGACGAACACGACGCCAGGAACCTCCCGAAATCGATACTTGCCGCTCATTTCTGCTCGCCATTGGCTTTGGCGGCGCGCACTTGGTCATACTCTTCGTAGGCGCGGATGATCCTCTGCACTAGGCTGTGCCGCACCACGTCGCGCTCGGTGAAAAAGATCATGCTGATTCCTGAAACTTTTCCCACCACTTCAATCGCCTCCACCAGGCCAGAGCGGCGGCCGGAGGGCAGGTCGATTTGGGTTACGTCGCCGGTGATGACCGCCTTGGAATTAAATCCCAGGCGGGTCAGGAACATCTTCATCTGCTCGGTGGTGGTGTTCTGCGCCTCATCCAGGATTACAAATGCATCATTCAGAGTCCGTCCGCGCATAAAGGCAATAGGGGCGATTTCAATGATATTCTTCTCGATGTAGCGGTCCACGCGGTCGGGGTCGAGCACATCGTAAAGCGCGTCATAAAGCGGGCGCAGATAGGGATTGACCTTCTCCTGCAGCGTTCCCGGTAGATATCCCAGGCGTTCACCAGCTTCCACGGCGGGACGCGCCAGGATAATCCGGCTGACCTCTTTGGTCAAAAGCGCATCCACCGCCATGGCGACGGCCAGGTAGGTTTTGCCCGTACCGGACGGCCCAATGCCAAACACCATGTCGTTCCGCTCCATGGCGTCGACATAACTCCGTTGATTCATTCCTTTGGGAGCAATGGATTTCTTGCCGAAAGTGCGCGGCCGGCCGGCTTCCGCCAATCCCTTCAAGCTGGCTTGAGGATCCTGACTGAGGATGCGCAAGAAGCCTTCGATTTCAGCATTCTAAACCGCATCCCGCCTTCAACCAGAGTTGCGTACTCCTCCACCATGCGTTGAGCGCGGCGAACGTCGGGATCCGCGCCTGCAATTTCCATTGATTCTGGTCCCAAGTGGGCAGAGACTTTGAAGCACTCCTCGAACAGCTTCAAGTTGCCATCGTAAGTGCCGACCAGCGCGGGGACTCCTTTGCGGATTGGGACACTGGCATTCATCGGGAATGAAGTCTGGAACTCGCCTCCAAATCAAAGCGTAAGCAAAGCACAAGGTTCGCCTGATGGCCAGCGGTTGGAGGTTATGGAAGGTAATTGGTCATTCATTAAGTCATACCGATGGTACTGGAGCGGACGGGGAAAGTCAATGCGGCGAAACTCAAAAACGCCTCGCGGGGCAGGCGGGCACTGAGCGGAACCTTGCGTTGCGGGTGAGCGGACCGGTCGCATGACAAAGCTCCGTCTCAGCCGGCCGGCCTGGACCGATTCGATATCCGGCGGCGACATTTGGCCACGTCCAATCGAGCATTTTAAGATTCTTGTAACTTGTTTGTTTTCAGTATGTTATCAGCTTTTTGAAGAGAAAGGCCGAAACTTCATTTTACAATTCGCTAACTGGCTTGTTTTCAGTATGTTCTCAGCTTTGGGAAGGGAAAAATGCAAAACTTTTCCCTTTGTTATCAATAAGTTCTCAGCTTTGGGAGATGCACCGCCAACGGGCAGAATATCACCAGGGAATTGCGGGGATTGGAAGCGCCGGCCGGCGAAATTCATAGCATTCTCCACCATTCCATTCTAGCCTATGACGGTATCAATGTCAAGAGAAAAATGCCCGATAGTGGGCAAATCGTTGCAGCGTCCATCCCGGATCGGCGATCCGGCGGCCCGCGACCATCGCTCCCGAGACCCAATTGCCCCACCACCACACGGTGGCCGTCTTGGGTATTGGAATCTAACCGGCTGATGAAAAATTCATTTTTGGCATCGATCCACCCGTAGCCTCCACTGAAAACAAAGAGGTTACGTGTCGCCGATCAGCCCTTGAGGTGCCCCATTTTCGGCCTTTTCATCAGCCTGCCAGAATGGAAAATCACGGCTCATGACGTTCGGTTGGGGGTCGAAGCCCTTAGCCCAAACATCCATGGGCTCCACCTCTTCGAGGGCTTCACAGCCTGCGGAAAAACTCGGGATTCGCAACGTAGCGGCGGCTTTACGCCGCCACCCTAATTGCACCTTAAACCCTTTGTCATGTTGTGCTCAGCAAGGAGGCGGGGGAAATTGTCCCGATTCTGTCGGGACGCTGCGATGCGGTGGCGGGTAAACCGGCCGCTACACGTTTTTCCGCTGCCTCTTCAGGGCGAGGCAGTCGGTTACGCTCCCGTCAGGCTTGCCGTAGAATTGTCGTTGGCGGAAGTGGCGCGGCGGTGGATGAAGACGATCTTGCCGGGTTCGGGGATGGAGTCGCGGTCGATGGCGAGGCCGCGATGGGTTGCCAGGTGCTCGACCACGGATTCGGCTGCGGTGGTGGTATAGGCTTCGCGGTATGTCAAGCCCGTCGGCTAGATTAGCCTCGCGGTGGCGCTGGAAGAACGAACTGCGAGAATCCTTGGCCGTCCCCACAGACCAGTCGTCCCACTCGCCACTGGACTTCCGAATCTGACACTCTAATTCTTCGATGATTTCGTTGTGAGGGATTGCCATGGTCGCTGCCTCTTTCTTGAATCTCAAATTTCAATTCGGCACACCAGGATGCGTCAGTTCTGATCAGGGGCCGAATGCGATAAATCCAATTGAAGAGATCGTCCCTTCATGATCGCACTCTGTAAGTAGCGGCAGTCTGATTAGGGCACTCCCGTCTGCGAATCGACATCCTAGCCCGCGAGACCGAAAGGATGACCGGGCGAAACCCTCACAGGAAACACCGAACCCAACCGCCGCCCCTCGACGCCAAGGGAGTCGCATAGCTTTGCTCGCATCCCCCGTTTCATTGCAGGGAGAAATGTTCGCCCCGCCCCTCAAAACAAAATGCTAAACGCCGTTACAGGATTTTCCTTCCCCCCGCCGCCCCCGTCATCGATGCGAATGCGCCAGCCCAGCGGTCCACCGGGTGATTCGACGGAAAAGGGTACCTGACACCCTTCTCCCTATTTTTCAAGCGGCGTAGCGCAGAGTTGCTCCGCCTTTTGGAACTACTCTGCGGCTTTCATCTTTTCCTAATGTCCATGCCGTGATGTTGCCAAATTACGAACCGCAGAGTAGGTCCAAAAGGCGGACCAACTCTGCGCTACGCCGCTTAAGAACCGCGGAGGAAGCTGGAATGCGCTACCTCCGCGCTACCCGCTCGGTTTTGCCGTGTCGCTACCCGAAAGAAAAGCGCTGCCGCGAGGGCCACAAAAATCAGTTCGCTGACGTAGGAACCCAATTCGGATATTCGGTTATATTCCGTGTAGTAAACAAGCGCTGCGGCGTGCCATCCAGAATTTAGCAGAACACAAGGCCAGAGACTTCCGCGGCTCATTTCGAACACGGAACCAGATATGATCCCCGCAAAGAAAGCGATAAAAAGCGCAACAAGAAGCACCTCTAAGGGAATACCTGCACTATAAGAGAACGCCATGTTTCCCCCATTCCAGATTGTCCATCCGACTGACATAAGCAATATTCCACCCGATGCTGAGGAAAACGACCTCACGTTTTTCAGGAAACATCCTTGCCAGATAATAGCCTCCCAGAATGGCACTAAGAACAAATTCTTGGCAAAGACCCCAGCAAGATGCATTGCAACCTCACGCCCCCACGGAAAAGCAGGATAGTGTGTGCCGGGGTAGCTCAGGAAAGGGAGGATTAACCCGGTCAGCACGGCTATTAAGTATACTTTCCAACTCGCATTTACTTTTAGAAGCGAGGATCGACAGTCTGAGTAAGTATGGAAGCAATAGAGTGCGATTAGAAGCGAAGGGGCGAGCAGAAAAATGACCTTGGTATCGATCGAGAATTGAAGGGGATGGATTGTGATCGTGAAGTCGGGGCCAAATGATCCTGCGATGCAAGACGCCCATTGAACAGTGCAGACGAACAAAGCAAAGAAGAACGCCGTTGGTCCGTTCCAAAGGTGCTTTTCT
This sequence comes from uncultured Acidobacteriota bacterium, assembly GCA_963733285.1. GTDB lineage: Bacteria > Acidobacteriota > Terriglobia > UBA7540 > UBA7540 > Bog-366. The sequence goes on along the minus strand of CAVTDA010000010.1, from coordinate 2,958 downwards.
CTATCCCCATCAAGCATTTCGTTCTCCCTTGCTCAGTTCGGCAACCGCGATCACAGGCGCCAGATGAAAATCGATTTCTTGATTTTGGACGCCAAAAAACCCGGGGACAGACGGGACGTTATACTGGTTTCTTACCCGTCTTGGCGCGCTCTTCGGCGGCTTGCCGGGTCCGTTTGGGGAACATAAACTCTTCCTGTCTCGGGTCAGAGATCGCTTTTCGCGGACGGCCGCCTTTCCCTGGAGACAAGCGACGCTCGGTGGCATGTTCGAGGGCGCCGACGAACTTCGCCGATCCGAATGGCCGCCCCGTGTGCGTGCAGCGCCGCAGAGCATCCAACTCCGACTCGGTTTCGCCCTCCTCGAGAAAACTCCGCCAGCTCGCCGCCGACCATCGCCGGCTCCAGGGCTTCAGAAAACCCGGGACAGCACCACGTTTCCTATTTCCGAAGGCGGCGCTCACGTTTGCAGCGCATGTTTGGGGAGCCAGGACTGGCTGCTTTACGCGCATACCTTCCGAATCCTTGACGTTTCACATCTCGCTAACATTTCAACTCATACGCCGGGTGCGTGGCGGGGTCAAGCGACAAGATTGCAATATGGTAAACATGCCCGAGAATTCTGGAGATTGGGGACGGGGCAGGACCTTTTGTCACTGACAAAACCTGGCAATGGACGGAACGTTCTCCGGCCTGGGCAAGATGTTCCCACGGAGGAGTGGTAACTGGGAAACGCTTAATTCTGTGGTTTTTTCCTGGCGCAGTGGGCATTGCCGGTTGGTTTGTCGGAAACTGGCCGCTGCGGGGTACCCGTGCCACCGCCAAATGCGCTCTATGCTAGTCGGGGTTGGGCAAACTCTGCGGCAAGTCAAATTGCGGCTTAGCGGTCGAACTACGCTAAGAATTGTGCTTATTTAGCGCCAAGATTAGTCTGGAATTATTCCCCTTGTCCTTGCAGCCAAGTCTATGAAAATAACCCAAGAATTTAGTCCCAAATTGAGTCATTTGTCGCAGGAAAGAATGTCATCTGCACTTCTTTTTCGTCCCCCTGATTGGTTGTGGTACATTTTGTCAATGTTCCTGGCGTAAATCTGTACAGATTCTTAGCAACCGCCCCCATCGAATTTTGGTTCAAGGCGTGCACCTATTATGACGAAGGGTAAAGAGAAAGGGTGACCACCGTGCAGGGGAATTGGGGGAGGAGTGTGAAATGGGTACGAGTTTTCGGAAGCCGGTAGCCCCATCGGCGGACAAGCGCTGGAAGATTGTGGAAGCCTCGATGCGCCGGTTGGGGAATCAATCCCATGGGCTGATTGAAGCGCTCCACAACGTGCAGGAGGCGTTTGGCTACCTCGATGCGGACTCGCTGCGATTCGTGGCCACGAGCCTGCGCGTGCCGCTGAGTCAAGCGTTTGGGGTGGCGACGTTTTATCACTACTTCACCATGAAGCCCCCCGGCAAGCACACGTGTGTGGTTTGCACGGGAACGGCCTGCTACATCAAGGGAGCGGGGAAGTTACTGACGGACATGGAAGCCCAATATGGGATTAAGCCCGGGGAAACAACCGCCGATGGAAATGTCTCGCTGCTGACGGCGCGCTGCCTGGGAGCGTGCGGTCTGGCTCCAGCCGTGGTCTTCGATGGCCAGGTTGCCGGTAAGGTGACTTCCGCGGCGATGCTGCAGAGAGCCGGGAGGTGGGGTCAATGACGCCGGAAGAACTGGGCGAAATAACCGCCAAACAAGAAGACGAGGAACGGCAATTCAAGCACCGCCTACACGTCTGTACGGCGGCGGGATGCATTTCTTCCGGGAGCGACAAGGTCAAGGCGGCGCTGGAAAAAGAGGTGAAAGACCGCGGGCTGGAGCACCAGTGCAAGGTCAAGGGCGTAGGCTGCATGGGATTGTGCGCCAATGGGCCGCTGGTGGCGGATAAGCCGCGCAACGTGATGTATCAGAATGTCACCGAGGACGACGCCGCGGACATTATCAAAAGTCTCGATTCCGAACCGGTGGCGCGGCTGGAGTGCCCCACCGATATGCCCTTCTTCCGCCGGCAGGTGAAAATGTCCTGGAAAACAGCGGCCGAATCGATCCCGAGCAGATTGAGGATTACATCGCCGCCAGCGGCTACGAAGCCCTGGTCAGGGCGCTGACGGAGTATTCCCCCGGCGAAGTTATCGAGCAGGTTTTGCGCAGCGGTTTGCGCGGGCGCGGCGGGGCGGGGTATCCCACGGGACTCAAATGGGGCACGGTGGCCAAGACCGATGCCGACAAGAAGTACGTGGTTTGCAACGCCGACGAAGGCGATCCCGGCGCTTTCATGGATCGCAGCGTGCTCGAGGGTGACCCTCACCGTGTCCTCGAAGGCATGACGATCGCCGGATACGCCGTCGGGGCCACGCTTGGCTATATCTATGTTCGGGCCGAATACCCGCTCGCGATCAAGAATTTGAAGACCGCCATCCGTCAGGCAGAACGCTTGGGATTGCTGGGAAATAATATTTTCGGCACGACGCATAGTTTTCACATCGAATTGCGCTTGGGCGCCGGAGCCTTTGTTTGCGGTGAAGAGACCGCGCTGATCGCTTCCATTGAAGGCAAGCGAGGCACGCCGCGGCCACGCCCACCCTTCCCCGCTGCCGAAGGCCTTTGGGGCTATCCCACGCTGATTAACAACGTCGAGACATTTGCCAATATTCCTCCCATTCTGCGCAATGGAGGCGATTGGTTCGCGCGCATTGGGACGGAAAAGAGCAAGGGAACCAAAGTATTTGCCCTTGCCGGCCGTGTCCAGAACACGGGGCTGATCGAAGTGCCCATGGGCATCACTCTCCGCGAGATTATTTTTGATATCGGTGGCGGCGTCCCGGATGGGCGAAATTTCAAGGCCGTTCAGACAGGTGGGCCCTCGGGAGGCTGTATTCCCGCCGAGTTCCTCGATATGCCGGTCGATTATGAGTC
>CAVTDA010000009.1:0-40649 GCA_963733285.1 uncultured Acidobacteriota bacterium | reverse complement strand
CATTGTGATGTGGCCATGGAAACCAGTCTCCCCCGTCAATCAAAAGGCGAAATGACGGTTTTAACCCTAAGCGATTGACGTCCAAGCACTTACTTGGAGAATTCCATGGGAACCGACTTTTTGGAGCTTTCCGCTCCAGTCCTTTCAATTTTTTGAGGATTTAGCGAGCAACAATCACAAAGCCTGGTTTGACGAGAACCGCTCCCGCTACGATCAGTATATCGTTGGGACTTTTCGCAGCCTGCTGAATACCCTGGCGCCCGCGCTCCTGAAACTCAACCCGAACTTCGAAGTGGGCGGCAAGACCAACGGTAATTTCTCGCGCATCAACCGCGATATCCGCTTCAGCAAGGACAAGCGCCCGTATAAGTCCAATTATTACTTATACTTCTACGACAGTCGCCACGACCGCGATCATGCCGGCCGTTTTTATGTCGGACTCTCTGCCGAGTGCGTCACCGTCGGATTTGCCATTTACACGAGCTGGCGGGGGCCCAAAGGCGCGCTGGAAACGGTATTCCGCAAGCGGCTTGAAACCCATCCGAAGGAGTTTTCGGCTCTTTTAGCCAAGGTACTGCCGCCCCGGCGCTACGAAACCTACTGGCACCGCGAGGAAAAAGGCGTTTGGAATCAATATAATGGCCTGCCACGACACCCCCAAGACTGGCAGACCCTCCAGGCGTGGATCGTCCGCAAAGTTTTCCTCCCTAACTCCCGCGGAATCGGAACCCCCGCCTTCGCCGCAGCGCTGGAAAGCGCCATTCAGCACCTTTACCCACTTCTTGTCTTCACCTCCAACTCAACCCCCCGCTGGAAAATCGAACTCAGGAAAGCCCTCCGCTCATAGAAATTCTTTGTGAACTTGGACTGCCGGCGGCGCATTTCAATCTTCTCATCCGTTCGGCAGGTTGGGTCTACAATCTAACCACTTTACTATCCTGCAACATTGCGGTAAGAAGCTGTCCTTGAACGCGAAAACCGATTAGGGTAAGATACAAATCTCTCCGTACGCATGGCTTGAGAAACTATCGTTCTTAGTTTAAAACGGGTCCAGAATGCTGCCTGAAACCAACCGATTTTCCGGCTCAGTTCTCGTCGCGCTACTTCTCGCCTGCCTGCTGACGTCCGCGCGCCCGTCGCAAGCGGCTCCCGAGGATAAATCGCTGAGTCAGCAGGAAATCATCGAACTGCTCCAAGGCGGCGTGCCCAGCAGTCGCGTCAGCTCGATCATTGACGATCGTGGAATCAACTTCGACTTGACCTCATCGTTTGAAGACCGCGTTCGGAATGCGGGAGGCGATAGCGATGTCATCAACTCACTTCGCCGAGCCTCAGAGCGAAGGGCGGAAACGGAAAGGCCACGCACCGGTGGTCTGATTATCAAGACCACGCCGGGGAAGCGCAAATTTACTTGAATGACGAGCCCAAAGGGATGGCAGCCCCGAGGGGGAGATTGATCTCCCGGACTTGCAGCCAGGAAGCTACGAGCTCAGGGTTTCATCAATCGGATTCAAGAGTTACGAGCAGTCGATTTCGGTTTCGGCGGGATCGGACCAGACGTTGTACGTCACATTGGTGCAAAAAGCCACTGCCAACCCACGGCCCAACCCCACACCTTACCAACAACCTCCCAATGAGGGACTGCCAATCCCAGGAGTCAAGACTCCGGCAATTCAATTTTATGAGGGGCCGCACGATGGAACCCCGCAAAAATCCCAGCGCGTCTATCGGACCAGTTTTGCCCGTTCAATCGCAAGGTCAATTTATTGGGAGCTCGATCTGAGTTATCCTCAGCCGGGCAGTCGCATCGATTTCACGATAGACGCGGTTTGGTACGGGGCCGAGCGGTTCAGAAATGTTTCGCCAAAGTCTCAATGCTTTTGCGATGCCCACTTGGGGGAGTTCCTGGCACACTCTGAACTACGGATGGGTGGATGCTGGGCATTGGCAGCCCGGAGTATACAGGGTTGATATTCTTTATAAGGGAACGCGCCTCGTCAGCGGTACTTTCGAAATTTATTGAGACCTCGTTCATGGCATAGGGTTAAGCCACCCTGCCCCAATTCTCCGCTCGTTAATTCCGTCATTCACGTCACGTGTTACAATCCCGATGGAACCGGACCGATCCCCCGGACGTTTTGTCCGGCGTCAACCTCGGCACCTCGAAGCTAATTTATGATGTTGCGACCAAAAAGTACCGGGGTTGGTGGTGGGACAGGAAGCTCGGCAATTACATCCGGCTGCGATGTGGAACCGAAGACCATTTGGAAGGTTCAGCAGTTATCTATCGAGGACGCTTTATGGCCTGCTTACAGCAAGTGAGGTTTGACTTGAAAATTGGCAAGAATTCATCTCGGGTCCTTTGGTCTTGCCTGCTAATTGCGGGATTTTGGATCACCTTGATTTCCACCCCGCTACGCGCCGCGGAGTCAATCAGTGGTTCCGAGGGAGAGGACTTTGCCACCGAGGCAAAAATTCTCTATCGAGTCGTGGCCTGCGGAGGCAACGCTGCGCTTCCTCCGCAAATCGATCCCGAAATTGTTGAACAACACTGCCAGAAGTTAAGGGTCCGCATGAAGAGGTACCGCCGCGTTTATTTGTCGCGTGCGACACCCTTTCTCGCGTCTGTGCGGCCGCAGAGTCTCCCCGACACGATCGTTTATCCTTTTGGGGGCGGAGACCTGCTCGCCGCCCCCACCACTTTCCCCGACGCCCGAAGAATTACCACCCTCTCCCTCGAACTCTCGGGAGATCCGCGCCGGATCCTGAAAATTGATAACCAGGACCTGGACACGAGCCTGGAGGTCATCGACCACAACATTGAAGGATTGTTGGCTGCCAACGACAGTAAGACCGAAACGTTGATGGATACACAACAGGGCGATCTACCCGGCCAACTCTCTTACTTCCTTGTGGCCCTAGCCGTCCATGGTTTCGAGCCGGTTTCGTTGCGCTATTTCCACATTCAGCCCGATGGTTCCTTGCACTACTACACCGCCGAAGACGTTGGCGCCAGAGAATCCCGCGTCGCCCAAGCGCGGCACGGCAAATGGACCTCGCCCGATTTCTCCGAGGCCTTCGCCAATTCCGAGCTGGTCTTCCGGCCCGTGGGAGCAAGCGGCCCACTCCGCATCCACCGCCACATCGGTGCGAACTTGAGGGACGACTCCCTCCGGCAGGACGGGCCGATTCTCACCTACCTCCGCAGTCAAGGCCAGGTCGCCGCCATGACCAAGGCCGCAAGCTACTGCTTGTGGAATCCGCGCTTCTCCCGAATTCGCGATTACCTTCTGTCCAATATGGTCTTCATGGTTTCGGATGGGACGGGCATTCCCCCCGAATTTGCCACCCGTGCAGGCTTCGTCCAGGAAACCTACGGCAGCTTCGAAGGCGCCATGTGTTTTGACGACTGTCCCGATCCGAAGTACAGCGCCCAATTTCGCGATCTCTGGACAAGCCAGCCCCAGCGCAAGCTCGGATTCCGCTATGGCTACATCGATTCCAAGAGATCCGACCATCTCTTGATCACCCGGCGTCCCACCCCGGCCAAGCTATGAAGGGGATTCCGCTCCTCTTCGTTGTCATCGTAGGCCCAGGGCCGAAACTATCCTCCATCCCACCGATAGACCTGCGCCGCCAGTAATGGTGCAGTTCGCTCGCGCGCCGATCTCGGTTGAGAATTCGGCAGCCGGGAAAGGTCAATTTTTCGCGTATATTGCAGTTTTTTCGGTTTTATTTGTAACTGGCTTGTTTTCAGTATGTTCTCAGCTTTGGGAAGGGAAAATCCCGAAACATTAAGCATTTCCCTTTGTTATCAGTAAGTTCTCAGCTTTGGTAGGGGAAAATCCCGAAACATTTCCCTTTGTTATCAGTAAGTTCTCAGCTTTGGCAAATTATCGGGCCGGCGGACGGCAAACCACCACGGCAGCGCGGGCGCCAGGGCTGCGGCGCGGCATCATCGCATTTTCCTCGAACCTATTCTAGCCTACAAGTATCGAAATGTCAAGGGGAAAGTTTCCCGCAGAACCGTGCCTCGCCCCGGCGCCCAACTCCGGCGGGGCGGCGAACGCAGACCCGGTTCCAGCAGGCCAAACTGCGCCACTACCGCGCCACCGGGCCACGCCGTTTGACCAAAAACCGGAAAATACCGCTACACCATGCGCTGAATTTCGCACCCCCGGCCAGCACCTCTATGCTGAGGCGCGGCAGGATCGCGCAAAATGTCACTGGTCGTTCGCAAGTGGGACAAAACAAAAGCCAATTTAATCTCTTATACAGCGCGCCCAGCCTCAAACCTTTTGAGGACAATGAGGTTATGGCAGGGAGATTGCCATGCATTGGGTCGGTACTTGGCCATTTCCGTCTCCTTTAGCGACGGAAATCACTGGCAAAGCGGGTTTCTGATTACTCGCTCCAGAAGGAGAGCACGATGGGTCCAGGATGTACGAATTGTCCCGTCCTCAAGGGTTCACTCTATCGCAGCCTCACCGACAGCCAGATTAAGGCCGTGGGCTGTGCCTTTCGACCTGCGACTTTCAGAAGGAACCAGATTCTCTTCTTCGAAGGTGGACATGCGCAGCACCTGTTTGCCCTTCACTCCGGTCTGGTCAAGATCGTAAAGTCGCTGGAGAACGGCAAGGACCGCATTACTGGAGTGCTGTTTCCAGGCGAACTATTCGGTCTGGAATCCCTGACCGACACCGCATATCCGCTCACGGCCGTGGCGCTAAGCGATTGCGAGGTTTGCGCGGCGCCCCGCGAAGACTTCACTTCCCACATTCGGACCAATCCCGAGATTGCCCTGGGAATGGTGAAATTTCTTGTAGATGAGTTGAAGCGCGTACGATGTCAGGTAACGGACATGAGCTTTAAAGACGCGCGAATGAAAGTTGCGACCTTCATTCTCTCCCTCATCGCCAGTGACAAGCCCGCCGAAAATAATGGCGGCATTAACCTGGTTCTGCCCCTCTCCCGGCAGGAGATCAGCGAGGTCCTGGAACTTTCACCGGAAACCATCAGCCGCGCTTTCGGTTACTTTCGCAAGGAAAAGATCGTCTCCGCGCGAGGAAGGCACGTGATTATTCAAAATCGAGCCGCGCTGGAAGGCGTCGCGCATCGATAAACGAACCGCCCTAATCCTCTAAGCCTTAACCTTCATCACTCCGGGTCGGCAAAGATATCCACATCTCTCCCGACAATCATCGGACTGTGAAAAACTGAGCGAAACCTGATTGCGCGACCGGCTCGACTTTGGTGTGAATTGGCCTGCGCCAACCGAAAGGCTTCCAAAATCCGATCGCATCATTTATCACAATGACGGAAGCGTCTGGGGCAATGAAAGCGTGGTGGATGGAAAGATCGATGGGTACTGGGAGCGGTTTCGAGATGCAAGCACGCGGCGGCCAGGATCTTTTAAAAAGGGCAAGCAAATCGGCGAGTCGACAACTTACAACAGGGCAGGCAAAATCAGCGCTACGTCCAGGCCCGTGCTAAACGCGATTAGTATAATTTGGGGCTACGCCAGCATTTTCTCCACGACGTTTCCGTGCACATCGGTAAGGCGGAAATTGCGGCCCTGGAACTTAAACGTCAGCTTGGTGTGATCGAACCCGAGCAACTTGAGTATCGTAGCGTGCAGGTCATGGACATGGACCTCGTCCTGAGCGACCTTAAAGCCCAGGTCGTCACTTTCGCCGATTGAGAATCCGCGCTTCACTCCGCCGCCCGCAAGCCACATCGAAAACGCATTAGGGTGATGGTCGCGCCCGTCGGCCTGGCCCTGGGCATTGGTCTGCACCATCGGCGTGCGGCCAAATTCCCCGCCCCAAATCACCAGAGTGTCGTCGAGCATGCCACGCTGCTTGAGATCCTGAATCAATCCCGCGCAGGCCTGATCGGTATCGCGGCAATTTTCCGAGATGTCCTCCACCAGGTGGTCGTGCTGGTCCCACGCTTCGTGATAAAGCTGAACGAAGCGGACGCCGCGCTCCACCAGTCGGCGTGCCAGCAGGCAGTTGTTGGCGAATGAAGGTTTGCCCGGAATGGCGCCGTACAGGTCGAGAGTTTCCTTCGATTCCTTGGAAAGATCCATCAGCTCGGGGGCGCTGGACTGCATTCGGAAAGCCATTTCAAAGGAATTGATGCGAGTGGCAATCTCCGGGTCTCCGGTGACGTTCTGATGCATTTTATTGAGCGCGTTGATGGAATCGAGTGTGTCGCGCTGCTCGGCCGCATTCACACCTTTGGGATTGGAGAGATACAGAACCGGGTCGCCGCTGCTGCGAAACTCGACGCCCTGGTAGACGGTGGGCAGAAATCCGCTGCCCCAGCAGGAATTGCCGCCGCTCGGGCCCTTTTTGCCGGAGCTGAATACCACGAATGCGGGAAGATCGTGCGCCTCTGATCCGAGCCCGTAGAGCGTCCACGCGCCCATGCTGGGCCGTCCGAACTGCATGCGTGCCCGTATTCATCAAGAGCTGCCCCGGCGCATGATTGAACGCGTCCGTCACGATCGACTTGACGATCGTAATGTCATCCACGTTTTTGGCGAGGTGCGGAAGGAGTTCAGAAAGCTCGATTCCCGCTTTGCCCTGCTTGGCAAACTTGAATTTCGGTCCCATCAACCGCGAGTTGGGATTGATGAACGCGGCGCGATAACCCTTCAAGAGTTCAGGCGGCGGCAGCGTGCCATCAAACTTAGCGAGCTGCGGCTTGTAATCAAACAGCTCCAAATGGCTGGGTGCGCCCGCCATGAAGAGGAAGATGACACGCTTGGCCTTGGCGGGAAGCGGCGGAGCTTTGGGAGCGAGCGGGTCGAGCTGAGTCGTGTCGGCATAACCGCGCTCGGCCAGCAGTTGGGCGAAGGCGATCGACCCCAGACCCACGCTGCACTGTTTCATGAACCAGCGCCGGGACACTTCCTGGGGGCTGAGATTTCGATAAAGATGATCTGAACAGCTCATGTTTTGACTCCTACCTTGCCAAGGCCGCGCACCACGGCATTACTCCTTGGTGATCGTTTCATCCAGATTGAGCAGACACGGGAAACCGCAGTCCACCCCGCCACCTGCGCGGAGTGAGACTCTTGGGCAGCAGCGGAGCGAGCGCGTCATTTCCACCCAGCAGGTCCCACGGATTCAACTCGCCGTCCTGATAGCGATGAGTTTCCTTCTCCAGGAAAGCCATCAAATTCACCCTTCTCCGCCGGATTGGGTTCACGGGCAAGGCAGCGGCGAAATGCGTAGTCAAGACGCTGGTATCTGTCTTGCCGCCATCAGCCAGCGTATGAGCAGCGAGCGCCCTCGCAGCTTCCAGGAAAATCGGCTCGTTCAACGTCGTCAGCGCCTGCAAGGGAGTATTGGAACGCACTCGGCGCACGCAGGACATGTCACCGTTCGGCGCATCGAACGTTTCCAGCATGGGATAAGGAACGGAACGGTAGCGGAACGTGTAGATGGCGCGGCGATAGCGCTCGGCCCCGACGGATTCGATCCAAACCTTCGGGCCGTAACTGACCGGAGGCAGGAAGAGGAAATCCGGGCGCGGGCGGAAACACGCTGGGCCCGCCGATTTCGGGGTCGAGAAGCCCGCTGGCGCTCAGAGCGATGTCGCGCACAATCTCCGCATCCACGCGGAAGCGCGGACCGCGCGCCAGCAACCGATTGTAGGGATCCTTCTCCAGCAGCTCAGGCGTCACATGCGAAGATTGCTTGTAGGTGTTGGAGGTCACGATCAGCCGCTGGAGCTTTTTGAGGCTCCAACCCTGATCCATGAAATTTACCGCCAGCCAGTCGAGCAGCTCCGGATGCGATGGAGGATCACCCTGCGTTCCGAAATTTTCAGCTCGTCGCCACGATGCCAATTCCGAAATACGCCTGCCAGACGCGGTTCACAATCGAGCGCGCTGTGGTGGGCGATTGTCGTGAAGCCAGCCAACGCGCGAAGGTGAGCCGGGTCGGCTGGCCGTCCTTCCAGGAATCGTCCTGCGGAATGGGGTGCAGGAAATCCGGAACGCCGGGCTCCACCAATTGCGCGGGATGGAGGAAGTCACCGCGCGTCAGAACATGAGTTTCCCTGCCATCGGGCCGCGTTTCCAGCACCAATTGCGCGGAGCCCTCCGGATAGTCCTTCCAAATCTCCGCGATTTCATCGTTCTGCTGTTTCCACTCCGGCACCGTGGTTCGCCAATAGGCAAAAACGGTTTGGACCTGAAGCGGCGTGCGGTCCTTCGCGGGAATGGCGAGAATATCGCGAACGTCTTTCGGCAATGGATCGGCGGAGGCATTGGGCGTATTGGTTACCGACAATCGGAACCGGCCCAGCGTGTTGTTTTCATTTTCGTCGCGAGCGTGGCCGCCATGATTCTGTGCGAGGTGTATAACCAGCACGGTTCCTTTGGGGAACGAAACCGGCGTGGCGAGGTTGAACACCGCCTTGCGGGATTGGTTGCGCAGACCCGGCCCGGCATCGTAACCCCAAGCGGTGTCATCCTTGCCGTCAATGGCAAAGCTCGCCGGCCCGGTCAGCAATTTCCCCGAGGGGTCGTTAAACTCGGGCCCAAGCGGCCTTGAAGGCTGCTCGTAGTCGGAAGTAGCGCGAACAAACTTGAGCTTCGTGATTTTGGTGGGATCGTCCGCGGGGGCGGCGTCAACCGTAAACTCGGTCAACGCGCTGACACCTTTCGGCGATCGTCCCGGGCCACCGAAAGGCAGAGTCGGGTCGGTCAACAATTCCAACCGGAGTGCGGTGATGTTCTGAAGATCCGTTTTTGCGGTAAGCATGCACGCGAGCTGTAGGGAGGAGTGTATCCCTGGCAGAGGAACGAGCCATCTTTCTGAATGTAAAACTTCTGCCCACCCGTGGAAATGTCATCGACCGTCGGGCGCAGCACCGTCCATTCCGGCTGGCCCTGGGTGACCTGCTCTTCCCATTTGGCCATTTCCTCCTGCCAGGTGGGATGCTGATGCTGGAGAATCGCCTCGACCTCCCGCGTCTTGCGGAAAATTTCCTCTCGCTTGATCTGTTCTTGCGGGGTATAGACCGCAATGTTGGAGTCGTTCGCCTCGTTGATGAACGCGAACATACGGTAATAATCCACCTGCTTCAGGGGATCATACTTATGGTTGTGGCATTGGGCGCACTGAATCGTGATGCCCAAGATGCCCTTGCCGATGGCGTCCATGCGGTCGTACATGGCTTCCATGCGGAACTGTTCAGGATCGATTCCACCCTCTTCATTAACCATGGAATTGCGCAGGAAGCCGGTGGCCACAATTTGGTCCTGCGTCGCATGGGGAAGCAGGTCGCCGGCGATTTGGTCGATGATGAATTGGTTGTAGGGCAGGTCCTGGTTGAGCGAGTTAATCACCCAATCGCGATAGAACCAGACGCGGCGCGGCTTGTCTTTTTCATATCCGTCGGAATCGGCATAGCGGGCGGCGTCGAGCCAGATGCGGCCCCATCGTTCGCCGTAGTGCGGCGAGCTTAAGAGGCGATCCACCTGCTTCTCGTAGGCTTTCGGGCTCTTGTCGGCCACAAACGAAGCCACTTCCGCCGAAGTTGGCGGCAAACCAATCAAGTCGAGGCTGAGACGGCGCAGCAACGTGGCGCGGTCGACAGGAGGCGAGGGTTTTAAGCCTTCCTGATCCAGTTTCGCGAGAATGAAGGCGTCAATCGGATTCTGCACCCAGGGGCTATGGTCGGCAACGGGTACGGCGGGCTTGACGGGGGCAACAAATCCCCAGTGTTTCTTGGCGGGCCCGGGCGCCACTGAGGTTTCCGCGGCTGTCTCGGGAATCTCGGCCCCTTGGTCAATCCAGTCGCGGATCAGCTTGATCTGGCCCTGCGAAAGCGGCTGTCCGCCGAACGGCATGCGCGTGAGGTCGCCAACGCCCGCCACGCGCTTATAGAGCGAGCTGACGGCAGATTTGCCCTCCACCAGGATCTTGCCATTCGTTCCCCCGGCCAGAATCGACTTGCGATTGTCCAGGCGAAGTCCGCTCATCTGCGCCGCGGCGCCGTGGCAACTGTAGCAGCTCTTTTCCAAAATCGGCTGAACGTCTCGAACGAAGTCGACCTTGGAATTACTGGTTTGGGGAGCGTTCTGGGTCTGGGCAATTCTCGGGAATACTTCTAACCCCAGGACGCAGAGGATTGCGACAAAGGGAGGAATTTCGGAAGTTTTTTTCCAACCATTTTTTCGAATCGCTTGAATTTGTTACGGCCCTGTTAAAATCCCACGTTAAAGAACCTAACACAAGCTTTTATCGCCCTGCAAACAAATAATTAAGGAGGATTTTGGTCTTTCTGGGACTCCGGCAACCCTCCCGCAGATCCGCCTCAGATCGTTTTCTATTTTCGGCGAAAAAGCCGAGCCTCAATCTTCATTGCCGCGCTTCTCCGATTCCTATAGAATTGCGAATTGACGCAAATGCCTACGTTTGATGCGCGAACCCAACGTCTCCAAGGTGATCCCCAATTGCCCTCTTTCACCCTTGGCGATTTCTTCGCTTGCGGTTGACCATCCTGGCGATTCTAACGGTCTGCTCGGTGGGATTACTCCGCCCTCCCGCCCACGCCGCCACTGAGAACTTCGTTCTCTATTTCCCTTCCGGCCATCAACTTGTCCCCTTCGCCAGTTCGGGTGGCGCCAGGTACATCCCGGTCATCCAGGTTCTGAATCTCGTCGGCAAAGTTGAGGGAATCCAGGAAAAGAAGAACTCTCTTCGAATCTTCTTTGAATCCACACAGATTGAGATGCGCACGGAGGACAAAAAAGTCGAAGTTGGGAAAGCAGAGTATGTTCTGTCCCAGCCGGTATATCTCGTTGGCGGCAAGTGGATGGTCCCAGTCGACTTCCTTACTTCAATTTTGCCGCCTATAACCCATCAGGCCGTGCAATATCAAGAAGGGACCAACCGCATCTTCATTGGCGACGTCAAACCATCCAGCTTCACCGTGCGGCTGGCGCTCCTCCCTAACGGGGCGCGTTTAATCCTTCAATTCACGGACAAGGTCAGCGTCCACACCGCCTCCAGCAATGGGAAGTGGATTATCTTTCTGGGCGACCACCCGATGGAACCGATGGAGTCCGTCTACCATTTCCAGAATCCCTATGTCAGCACGCTGGAATTCGATGACGATGACGGGCTGCCGAAGCTCATCTTGTCACCAGCGGCGGTTGGTCTCAATTTGAATCCCGAGCTGGCTGATGACAACAAGGTTCTGATGGCCGATGTTCTGAAAGGGCCTGTCGCGGCCGTCCAAGCACCCACCGGACCATCGCCAGCCCCCCCAACCCAGCCGGCACCGCCCGCGACCGGGCAACCAACTTCCCCGGCACCCAGCCTGCCGCTGCCTGTCGTGGTCCTCGACCCGGGACACGGAGGAAGTGACAATGGCGGCCACAGCAATGACGGAGTTTTGGAAAAGGACTTGATGGTTCAGTTCGTGTCCCGCGCACAGGCTGCGCTGCTTGCCACCTCAAAGTATCGCGTCGTTCTGACCCGGACCGGCGACATGAACGTCAGCGACGAGCAACGCGCGCAGGCCGCGAACCAATCAAGCGCAATCTATTTCCTGAGTTTTCACGCCGGCGATCTGGGAACCGCCTCGCCCCGCATCGCCATCTTCACCTTTCAACCCCCGAGCACGCAGGATTCAAATCAACCCTCCAGCGCGGGCCCCGGCGCAACGAATGACGCTCCGAAGAAATCCTCCCTATTCGTGCCGTGGAGCCAGGTGCAGGAGTCCCGCCTGCCGCAAAGTCAACAACTCGCACAAGCTCTCGATCAACAATTGTCGCAGCTCCGCGGCGTGGACGTGATCCTTCCTGAAGGCGCACCATTACACACACTGCGAAGCGTGAACGCACCTGCCGCCGCGATTGAAATCGGCCGTTTGGCGCCGGACGCTCCCGGACTGGCCCTCACCGACTCTGCTTTCCAGCAGCAGGTTGCGGCGGCGATTGTCCGTGCCCTTGCTTCCTTTGAGAAGGGAGGCAACTGAGCCATGACGCCCCGCGCCAAAATCCTTCTCGTCATCCTGATCGTCGCGCTTGCCGCAGGAGCCTTCTATTTACGCTCGCTCGCCCACCGCGTCTTCCTGGAACCCACCCCGCGCGCCGAGGAGAATGCGCGGGCCAAACTCGACCAGATCGCCCTCCAGCCCAAGGACGGCGCGGTCCAGCTCGCAACGCTCTATTTCCCTTCGCCCAACGATGGGAAAATCGCGCCGGAGAGCCGCTCGATCACCTGGGCGCAATCCGATGCGGATCGCATCCGGCAAGTGGTGTTAGCCCTTGCCGAAGGCTCGCATCAAGGGCTGGGTCGGGTCTGTTCCCCCTCGACCACGGTCCGAGCCGTCTTCATTGCTCCCGACGGCACCGCCTACGTCGATTTATCCAACGACTTTCTGACCGATTTTGAGCCGGGCATTCAGACCGAGGCGTTGGCGGTCTATTCGATCGTAAATTCCATTGCCACCAACATCCCCTCGGTGAAGCACGTTCAGTTTCTCATCCAGGGACAGCTAGTGGAAACCCTGGACGGGCATGCGGATTTGACCGTCGCATACTCACCAGACCCCACTCGCGTCAAATCCAATCCTTGAGGTTCTATGCCAACGCCCAAAGCCATTAGCGGACTGCTTTACTCCGGAGGCAAGCTGATCCGGCCCGATCACCGCACGAGCACGGAAATGCGCCCCCTGGAGATCATCCCCCATTTCATATCGAGCGCCGAAGGTTCAGCCCTGATCCGACTGGGCGAAACGCAAGTGATCTGTACGGCTTCGGTGGATGACGGCGTCCCGTCTTTCCAAAAGGGGAGCGGGCGCGGCTGGATCACCAGCGAGTACGCCATGATTCCGCGCGCCACGAGTACTCGCACTGCGCGCGAATCCACGCGCGGCCGGCAATCGGGGCGCACGATGGAAATCCAACGTCTCATCGGCCGCTCGCTCCGGGCTGTCGTCGACATGGAAGCGCTTGGTGAGCGAACCGTCTGGATTGATTGCGATGTCATCCGCGCCGACGGTGGAACACGCACCGCGTCCGTCACGGGCTCGCTCGTTGCGTTGGGGTTGGCATTGGAAAAGCTGCTGGCTCAGAAGGCGATCAAAGCCAATCCGCTACGGGACTGCCTGGCAGCCATTAGCGTTGGCATCGTGGGTGGAGAGTTTCTACTGGACCTGAGTTACCCGGAAGATTCCGCCGCTGAAGTCGATATGAACGTCGTAATGACCGGCACAGGCCGATTGGTCGAAACGCAAGCAACCGGTGAAGGCAGCACCTTCAGCGTCGATGATCTGAACCGCCTTATCGATCTTGCCCGCCCCGCCATCCTTAGACTCGTTGAAGTTCAAAAGTCCATCCTCAAGCCCGGTGTGAGCCGCGCGTGAGGAGGAACGACCACTCCAGAGCTTATTCGCGGAGGTTATACCAAGCGCCCTCGGTAAAAACCGGTGAGGTAGTGTCTGACTTCACGTTGTACGTCGCCTCTTCCAACCCCGGCAAGCTCCGGGAATTTAGCCAGGCTGCGGCGCTGCGCAACGTCACAGTTATGCCGTTCCCCGGTTTACCGCAGATGCAAGTTTGTGTCGAAGATGGCACAACCTTCGAAGAGAATGCCCGCAAGAAAGCCATTCATTACAGCCAGGGATTTCCCGGGTGGGTGTTCGCCGACGATTCCGGCATCTACGTTGACGCGCTGGGCGGCGCTCCGGGAGTCTACTCCGCTCGCTTTGCCGGCCCGCAGGCCTCGGATGATCAGAATAATCAACGGCTCTTGGCCGACCTTCACCGTCTCGAAGCTCAGATTCGTATTGGCACGAGCCCGGCATCGATGGCAAACACACACCTCAGCCGCGCCGCGCACTATGTTTGCGTTATTGCCCTCGCCCAGGCAGGGAGGATTTTGACCGTCGTTGAAGCCCGGGTGGACGGCGTGATCATCGATGAACCGCGCGGAACCGGCGGGTTCGGATATGACCCCTACTTCTTCTATCCACCTTACGGAAAAACTCTGGCGGAAGTTAGCCCCGAAGAGAAGTCTTCCGTGTCGCACCGTGGCAAGGCATTTCGTAAGCTTTTGGACGCTTTGGGTGGCCTTACGAAATAGGATCGGCCCGCATCGCCGCCCCTCGGCGCTTCGCGGCCACCAGATGGGCGGCAACCGCCGCCTGCCCCAGGCTCAGTCCGCCATCGCCGCAGGGAACTTCAGATTGGGTAAAGACGCTGAAGCCTTTCTGTTCCAATTGCCTTTGCAAATGCTCTGTAAGAAAGCAATTTTGAAATGACCCACCACTCAGACAGACCCGGTCGAGTCCCGAACTCTCCCTGACCATTTCCGCCACTTGCGCCAGGACACCGACGAATCCCAAGTGAAATCGCCGGCTGATGGCCCCGGGGCTTATGCCCTCGCGCAGATCACCGACCAGCGCCTGGAACATGGGGCGCGAATCGATAATCCATTCGTCACCTTCTTTTCGAACTCCAAAAGGATATCCGCCAGAGTCACCCGCCACATCAATCGCCGCTTCCAATTCGATCGCCGCTTGAGCCTCGTAATTCACCTGCTCGCGAATCCCGATTAGAGCCGCGACTGTGTCAAACAATCTGCCGGCACTCGATGTAAGAGGAGAAAGCCGCTCGTTTGTGGCAAGCTTCAGGAGATTTTCCGTTCGCTGGCGGTTGAGGTTTCGAACAAATGGAATATCGAGGTCCCAAAGCGCCAGACCGAAGTGCCGGAACAAATAGCTGACCGCCATGCGCCGGGGTTCGTGAATTGCCGCCGCACCTCCAGGCATGGGCACGTATTCCAAATGAGCGACGCGGTCAAATTGCGCGTAATCACAAGCCAACACTTCCCCGCCCCAGACGCGGCCATCGAGACCGTATCCAGTGCCGTCCAACGCAAATCCCATGACCCGACCATCGAGGTGGTTCTCCGCCATGCAGCTTGCGATATGCGCGTGGTGATGCTGAACCCCGATATGCTCCATGCCCTGCTGCCCGAGCGCCCAACGCGTGGAGAAGTAGTCAGGATGCAGGTCGTAGGCGAGCGTCGTCGGCTCAACTTCCAGAATTCGCTTCAGCCCGGATAGGGTTGATTCGAAGAACTTGTAGCTCTCGATATTTTCGAGGTCGCCGATATGCTGACTAAGGAATGCCGCTGAACCACGCGTAATGCAGATGGTATTCTTCAATTCGCCTCCCACGGCAAGAATCGGGGGCATTTTCTCCTTCAAAAA
The DNA here is from genome assembly GCA_963733285.1 of uncultured Acidobacteriota bacterium. Classification (GTDB taxonomy): domain Bacteria; phylum Acidobacteriota; class Terriglobia; order UBA7540; family UBA7540; genus Bog-366. Next base: position 25,400 of record CAVTDA010000009.1, on the reverse strand, counting down.
GATCGGCACAGGAACGTATCCGCGCGACCGGCGCACATGTCGAGGGCGGCCGCCGGCTACCCGCACAACGGAGTCATCCGCGCGCAGCAGGATTTCGCGGTTGTGGACAAGAAAATAATCCGCGATGCCGCGCAAACGCTCGACTGCCTCAGCATTCTCGATGGCGATAGGCTCCTCGGAGATGTTCCCGCTGGTCATAACCAGTGCCGCAAACCGGTTCCCCGCAAGCAGCAAATGGTGCAGAGGGGTGTAGGGAAGGAAAACGCCCAACTCGCGATTGAAGGGGGCCACGGAGGGGGCGACTGGTTCTGGAGGGATTTTCTTCAATAAAACGATGGGGTGGGCCGGGCTTTGCATCAAGGTTCGCGAGTCGGGATCCAACTGGCAGAGCGCTTCGACGCCATGCAGCGAGGGGACCATAACGGCGAAAGGCTTTTCCACGCGCCGCTTTCTTTGCCGAAGGCGTGCCACTGCGGACTCATTCATTGCGTCCACGGCCAGGTGAAAACCTCCCAGCCCCTTGATGGCAACAATCTCTCCCGATGCGAGAAGTTCTATGGCTTGTTGGATAGGATCCTGGGCAGCGATTCTTTTTCCCTCTCCGTCCCACAGCTCGACTTGCGGCCCGCATTTCCAGCACGCATTGGGCTGCGCATGAAAGCGGCGATTTCCGGGATCGTCGTATTCGCGCCGGCAATCCCCGCACATCGGAAACACCGACATCGACGTCCGCGCGCGGTCATAGGGAATGTCGCGAACAATCGTGTAGCGGGGCCCGCAGTTCGTACAGTTGATAAACGGGTAGCGAAACCGGCGGTCCGATGGCTCAAATAACTCTCGAATGCAATCGGCGCAACTCGCCACATCCGGCGAAATCAAGACCGTGCGCCCGTCCCCGCTGCGACTCGGCAGGATGCGGAAACTGATGTCCGCACCCGGGGGACGATTTTCGACGGTCAGTTGAGTGATGTGAGACAAGGGGGGAACTTCCGGGGCAAGCGGGCGAGAAATGACTCGACGGCCTCCATCGGTCCTTCAACCTCGATGGAAACGCCTGCGGCTGTGTTGGTAATGAATCCGGTTAGGTGAGTTTCAGTAGCCAGCCGATGAATAAAGGGCCGAAAGCCGACGCCCTGCACGATTCCGGAGATTTCGATGGCTTTGCGTATAGTCATAGAAGCCACGGATCACACGGATGAACACGGATCAAATAAGTGACGGAAAAGACGCCTTAATCCTGCGGAAAGTGCTATTCAGTTTCCGGCTTTGGGATTGTGTTTCTGATCTGTGTTAATCCGTGTCATCCGTGGCTCGGCATTGGGCGTTCCTTCTTTCGTTCATTGTCATAAATGAACCGTTTAAACTCGGGTTGAGGCCCGAAATTCATCAGCAACCCAATTTCAATGTCGGTGGCGCGAAGGTAGTTTAAAACCTGGGCCGCAAAAGCACTCTCGATTGTCCTTGCCGCTTTGAGTTCGACGATTATCAGATTATTCACCAAAAGGTCAGCGCGAAATTCACCCACGATTTCTCCGCGAAAGCGTACGGTAATCGGTTGTTGTTCTGCCACCGCAAGCCCCGCTTCTGACAGCGCGATCATCATGGCTTTCTCATACACAGATTCGAGAAACCCTTGCCCAAGCTCGTTGTAAACCTCATAAAACACACGGATGATCTTCTCTGTTATTTCTTGATGTTTCATTTTGAGCGATCCGTGCTAATCCGTGAAATCCGCGGCTTGCCGCCGCTTTTCCAGCCACTGAATCCAATGTTCAATCCCCTCGCCCGTGGTGCAAGAAACGCCCAGAATCTCCATGCCGGGATGCACTTGCCGCGCAAACTCGCGCGCTTTCGCGATGTCGAAGGGAACGTAAGGCAGCAGATCGATTTTATTCAAGATGAGCAGTTCCGATTTGGCGAAGATCGAAGGGTACTTTAGCGGCTTGTCTTCACCTTCGGTGACGCTCAGCATGACGATCTTTCCCGCCTCGCCGAGGTCGTAACTCGAGGGGCAGACGAGATTGCCGACATTTTCGATAACCAGGTAATCGAGCCTATCCAGGGGCCATTCCTCCAGCGCGCGTTCGATGCGTAGAGCATCGAGGTGGCAGGTTCCGCCCGTGGTGATTTGCTTGGCCGGAAAACCAAAGCGCGAAAGCCGCTTTGCGTCGTTGTCGGTTTGAATGTCTCCCGTCAGCACCGCGACGCGGGTGCTGGATGGAAGGGACTGGAGGGTACGCTCGAGGAGAGAGGTTTTCCCCGAACCCGGCGAGCTAATCAGGTTAACGCACAAAATCCCATGCTCGCGAAATTTGGCGCGCAGACCCGCGGCAATTCGATCATTTTCACTGAGAACTTTCTTTTCCAGCGGAATTCGTTCCATAAATCCTTTCAGAGGCGCAGACAAGCGGCCCCCAGCCGGTCAGTTCTCTTCGATCTCCATAAAGGCCAAGTCCATCTCTTCTCCCCCGGCTAATTCGGTTTCGGCGTGGCCGCAGTGGGGGCAGGCCAAATTCTCTTCCGACGCTTCAAAATTCAGGGTGCAGATTGGACACCGCTGGCGGCGCGGTACCGACACGACTTCCAATACGAGCGGTTCCAAATCTGTACCTTGCACGAGCGCATTAAAACCAAAGCTCAATGCCTCCGGCTCAACGCCCGACAAGGCGCCAATGCGCACGCCGACTTTCACCACGTGCGAGCCGGGACGTTTCTGTGTCTCAGCCCGGACGGAATCGAGGATGGCGTCGGCAATGCTCAATTCGTGCATGAAACGCCCCAGGCGGCGTGCCCCTTTAACAGATTCTCGGCAACTGGTCGCCCGAAAGCATATCGACAATCCGCGTCGTTCCCAACGAGGTCCGAATCGTGACGAGCCCGGGACGCGAATCCTTGACCATCCCGATAATGGCTGCCTGTTTTCCCAGCGGATGCGCGCGCATGGCAGACAGAATTTGTTCCGCATGGGACGAATCCACAATCGCCAACAGCTTTCCTTCGTTGGCGACGTACAACGGGTCAAGCCCCAGGAGTTCACACGCCCCGCGCACGGCTTCCTGAATGGGAATGGCGGATTCCTGCAACTCCATGCCGACGCGCGATTGCGCGGCGATTTCATTGAGGGCGCTCGAGAGGCCGCCACGCGTCGGATCCCGCATGCACCGAATGGCCGGGCTGGCGTCGAGCATGGCCAATACCAGTGTGTGCAGGGCCGCGCAGTCGCTCATGACCGGACTTTCAAACTCCAGGCCCTCGCGCTGGGATAGGATGGCAACCCCGTGATCACCAATCGAGCCGCTCAGAATAATGGCGTCTCCGGGACGCGCCTGGTCAGCGGATAGATTGACGCCCGGAAGCACGCGCCCAATTCCCGACGTATTGATGAACAGGCCGTCGCCTTTGCCTTTTTCCACAACCTTCGTATCGCCGGTGACGACCGAAACGCCGGCTTGTTCCGCCGCCTGCCCCAGCGAAGTCACGACCCGTTGAAGTGTCTCCAGTGGCAAACCCTCTTCCAGGATGAATCCCACGCTTAGAAACAACGGCTCAGCCCCGCCCATCGCCAAATCATTGATCGTTCCGTTAACCGCGAGGGTTCCGATGTCTCCTCCGGGAAAGAACAATGGATTGACCACAAACGAGTCCGTGGTAAATGCGAGCCGAACGCCATCAACATTCAAGAGGGCCTGATCGTTGAGACCATTCAGGGCGGGATTGCCCAAGGCTGGCAGGAATACTTTTTGCAAAAGGTCCGCGCTTAAACGGCCACCGCTGCCATGCCCCAGCAAGACCTTATCTTGCTGCGGCCAGAGGAACCGGGCACGCGAATTGTTCCAACGGAGAGATCGGAGTCCGGGGTCCGAGGTCCGAGGTACAGCCTTCCGTCTTTTCAGGTTTTGTAGATTTCATAACTTGACCTTGGCAGGGTGTGAGGTCGAAGCCGGGAGTAAAGCGAAAAGTGACGAGCCCACACCTTCATTATTAATTATGCGCCGACGACACGGGCATTGGCCACACGGTAGAATTCGTATCCTTTTCCGGGACTGCCGAAATAGCGAGTGCGATAATCGGCGGCGTTGAGATCGTCGATCAGTTCAAGCCCGCGTGCCGACAAGTACGCGCTCAATTCCGCCGGGTGTATCCCAAACGTCCACCGCTCACCTGCCCGCGTCAGCGTCCGGCCCAATTCTTTCGTCCCCCCGAATGAGGCGGGAGCTTCGATCACATCCTTGTGCACATAGGTGAATACGAGTTGGCTGTTCGGCGCAGATGAACCGATCCAGCGAAGAGACGCGTCAACCGCATTCTCGGTGAGGTAGTTGGTGACGCCTTCCCAGAGAAAAAACGCGGGGCGCTTTTGACGAAACCCCGCCTTTTCAAGCGCCGCTCCTATTTCTTGGCGGTTAAAGTCCATCTCTACGTACACTACATCCGGTGGAAGAGCGCCCAGATACTTTTGAGTCAAGCGCCGCTTGCTTCGTGAGGTGCTCGGTTGATCGACTTCAAAGAATCGGGTCGTGGCGGGGCGCTCGAGCCGATACGCCCTGGCATCAAAGCCAGCTCCGAGGATCACGATTTGTTCCAAACCGCGCCTGAGCGCATCCAACATCAAATCATCGATAAGCCGAGTCCGCGCAACTCCGGAAGTACGCGCGCCCGGCCAGCGATAATCAATAAACCGCGGTACGACCTTTCCCACGACTGGAATGCTTGCCACACATACGGCCAGCTTGAGCGAAGGCCGGAGAAAGCTGTCCGCCAATAGGTCCACAAAGAGGCGCTTGTCGGTGGCTCTTGAAGTTTCCAGTGCACGGAAAAGCGCCATATATTCTGCGGTTCGGCTTGGTAAAGGAACACTCAGGAGAGCACCCTTGTTAGGTCTTGAATCGACGATATTGGTAATACGCGGCGCAAGCTCCCTCGGAAGAGACCATCGGCGCGCCGAGCGGTGACGCGGGGGTACACTTATGGCCAAACGCCGGGCAATCGAGCGGCTTCTTCAGGCCCAGCAAAACCTGCGCGCTAATGCACTCCGCCGGCTCTTCCGAGGATTGGGCGGAGACGTCAAAGACCTTCTCGGCATCAAACGCCGCAAATTCTTCGCGCAGTCTCAAGCCGCTGCGTGGAATCGTGCCGATTCCCCGCCATTTGCGGTCGCAGACTTCAAACACCTTGGCCATGATTTCCTGCGCGTGCAGATTGCCCTCGCGCGCCACGGACCGGCCATACTGGTTCTCAACCTCCGCGCGGCCCCCCTCCAGTTGCGCCACCAGCATGGAAATTGCTTCCAGTAAATCAACCGGCTCGAATCCGCCCACGACGATGGGAACGTGGAAATCGTCGCGGAGTTGGACATATTCCTCCATCCCCATGACCGTACAAACGTGGCCGGGCGCGATGAATCCCTGCACCCGGTGTTGGGGAGATTCCAGCAACATGCGGAGCGCCGGGGGGACGAGTACTTGCGACGTCAGCATGGAGAAGTTGGCGAGACCCTCGCGCGCCGCCTGCCATACGGTCATGGCGTTGGCGGGCGCGGTGGTTTCGAAACCGATTCCGAGAAAAACCACTTTGCGGCCGGGATTTGCGCGCGCAATATTCAGCGATTCCATCGGCGAGTACGCAACGCGCACATCGCCACCGTTGGCCTTGACGTGAAAGAGGTCCGTGTGCGAACCGGGGACTCGCAGCATATCGCCGTAGGAAACCAGCGTCACATTGGGCTGGGCCGCAATCGCCAGCGCCTTGTCGATGACTTCCAGGGGAGTCACACAAACTGGACAACCGGGGCCATGGACGAGTTCAACCTCGCGGGGCAGGATTTCATCAATGCCGTAGCGCATCAGGGTGTGGGTCTGGCCGCCGCAGATTTCCATCAGAACCCACGGGCGGGTCACCTGCTGCGCAATCTTGGCGGCCAAATTGCGCGCAAGGGTGGCGTCACGATATTCGTCAATATATTTCATAAAAAGAAGAACTGAAATCCCGGCCGAGGATTCAAACTTTGAATTCCATTTGGCAACGCCAGGTGTAAGTCCAAGTCACACATCGTTAGGTTCGGGGGTTCCGAATTCCGCCTCGTCGAGTTCGCCCATCTGCCGGAGCAATTCGAGAGTTCGGCCAGCCTCCTCCGCATCCAGGCGGGTCAAGGCGAATCCCACGTGGACGATGACGTACTCGCCCACTTCAACCTCCGGAACAAAGTCCAAACGGACTTCACGGACGATTCCGCTAAAATCCACGCGGCCCAGGCAGGACCCGTCGCGGTCTTCCTTATTCAGAACTTTTCCTGGAATCGCAAGACACATGGGAACTCATTATCCGGGAGGATTGGATTCGTGGGGAGAATTTTTTTCCGGGGACGTTAGTTGACCACAAGCCGTTCCGCGCCCCAACGGGCCGTCGCGGTCACAATGGCCCGCCCAAAACCGTCCCCGGAATCTTCCTTGTGGTGCGCGTGCGGGGCTGCCCGGCCACCGCGAGTTCGGCTGCCAGATTGACAACCTGTGGGATGGCAGTCTTAACCGCAACGTGCATTGCACCACCCAATGTTACACAGTCCGCGGCCTCTACGGCCAGAATAATCACATCCTCCGGCACTTTAAGAAGCAATTCCCTGGCCAATTGAAGGGTCTCCATAATGCCGACATAGTGGGGTGAGGGCCCCATGGCGGGCTTGATGTCCGAATTCCGCATGATGTAAACCGTTCCCGGAGGGGATTCTCCCGTCACGATGGTGTCCACAATGACAAGAAGTTGGGTATCTGTAAGATAATCCAGAAGGTGGAGGCCACTTTTGGAAGAAAAAAGAACTTCTATTTGGGGGAAACGCCATTCGAGTTCCTGCGCCACGTGGAACCCAAAGGCGTCGTCGGAGAGAATCTCATTTCCCAAACACAGGATGCGAACCATACCAAATACCATGGGCGATCGCTAAAGTCGTCAAACGAAGGCTCGTGACGGGAGATCCGACCTCCAACCATTGCACTTTTCTAAGCCTGCTACCTCCAGAAAGGCCATGTTGACCATTTGGTCTAGGTTCGGTGAATTTTGCCATTCCAGTCACGCCGCAAAGTTGTCGTCACGTCGCCTCGGCTGTCGTAGACACGGACCATCAGTGGCATGTCCTCCCGGGCAACGAATGCGTGGCGCAACCATTACAGGGATCGTAAGCGCGGAAGGCCATTTCCACCATATTCAGGACCCCTTCGGAGACTTCTCCCTTTGAAATCAATCCCTTAGCCGCCTTTTCCACACTCATGGCCATGCGCGCGGCATTGTTCTGAGTGGCCACAATCAGGTTGGCTTTTTGAATAAGCCCTTTGCTATCAGTCTGATAGTGGTGAATCAAGGTACCGCGCGGCGCCTCGACTACACCCACGCCCTGGCGGGGAGTCTCAGTAGGCAGCGTACGAATCTCAGGTGAGGTAATCGCCGGATCGTTTGCAAGCTGCTCCAATCGCTCGGCCGCGTAAATCAGCTCGATAACGCGAGCCCAGTGGTTCGCCAGGGTGTGGTGAACCGGCTTGCCGCCCAAAGCGGCGATGTATTGCTGGTACGCATCCTCGGCGAGAGGCGTCGCCATACCCTCGGCGGCATTCAGCCGGGCGAGCGGCGCGACACAGTAGATTCCACTTTCAGAACCTTCAGCAAAACCTTTCCATCCAAAGGACTTAAGGTAAGAAAACTTCATGTAAGTCCAGGGCTCGACATGCTCAGCCAGGTAATCCAGGATACTTTGCCGGCGCAAACTTGGCCCACTCGACACCTTGGGGAGTCACAACTCGAAGCGACCCATCGTAAAAGTTCACGCGGTTACCCGCGTCCACCATGCCCATGTAGTGGGTACGGTGGGTATAGGTGTCGGAGCGAATCAAGTCCACATATTCGCCATTTTGGAGCACGAGTTTCCGGAAGGTTTCCAGTGTAAATTTGCCAAAACCGACTGCCTCCGCCGCCACTGCCTTGATCTTCTCCAGTTCGGCGGGAGTGACGCGCTTGGCGACGCCGCCCGGCAATCCCAGAACGGGGTGGACGGGCTTGCCCCCCAGATCGGTCATGATTTCCCGCAACTTGCGGCGGATGGCGATCACTTTCTGGCCGGTCTCAATTCCCAATTTGGAAATGACACCCAGGACGTTGCGCTCTGCCGCTGGCGCCTTGGGTCCCACGATGAAATCAGGACCACCCAAGAAGTAGATGTGGAGCGCGTGGTCCTCCACGACAAAGCACGAGTAGAACAGTTCGCGTATTATCTTCGCTGCCGGCGGCGGCGTCACCTGATAGAGCGCATCCAGGGCCTTGGTGGCCGCCATATGGTGCGCCGTTGGGCACACACCGCAAATCCGCGAAGTAATCTGCGGCATCTCTTCCGCCGGCCGCCCTTGTACAAATTTTTCAAACCCACGCAACTCGGGAACCTGGAAGAAGGCGCGGTCCACATTGCCCTGCTCGTTCAGGAAGATCTCAATCTTTCCGTGGCCTTCAAGCCGAGTGATCGGGTCGATGGTGATTCGGCGGGTTTCAGGCATCGTGCTTCACCTCATTCAGAAATAGGGTTCGCCACCAGGACGCCTAGCACTCCCGCTTGCGCCTCAGGAGCGATGCGGGCAAGCTGTATCGATAGAAAGTTCCCACCGGATCGGGAACAGTCTGAACGATCCGCTCGATCTCTTCCTCGTCGTTGCTGTCGATGATGGAAGCGATAGCAGACAGAGCCTTGGCGCCGAAGTCGCGAACCCTGGTGGTTGGCCCAAAGCAACCCGTGCATGGCATGTTCCCCTGAGGGCAAAGAGCCTCGCAGCCGGCGCGGGTCGCCGGCCCGAGACAAACCATGCCTTGCGCCAGCAGGCAGGTCTCCTCATCCACCAGCAATTCCTGGGGCCGCTTGAATTCCTTCAAGGTGAGCTTTTCCGGGCGTGTGTCTTTGCGCGGACATTCCTCACACAAGGCCCGGTCAGGGGCGAGGACGGTTCCCTTCGGCGGAAGATCGCCGCTTAGCAACACGTGAATAGCGTCCCAGAGGATCTTTGGTGTGGGCGGGCACCCGGGCAGGTAATAGTCGACCTCCACCACCTGGTCGAGGGTTTGAACCGTATCCAGCAATTCCGGCAGCGTGACAATGTATCCGTTCTCCTTGTGCGAAGTTTGGGGAAGAGTCTTCATCGGATTGACCGTTGAGGGCGACTCCCAATAGGAGGACTCCATTACCCCCGCGCGAGTGCTGAGGTTGGCAAGACCGGGGATGCCGCCCATCTGCGCGCATGAGCCGAGTGCTACCAGCACCTTAGCCTTCCGCCGAAGAAGATGAGCCATCTCTTCCTGCTCGCTGGTCCTGACGGCGCCATTCACAAAGGCCGCCAGGATCGACCCATCCGGCATCGACTCCACATCATGGCGCTTGAAATCGAGAGCGACGGGCCAAAAGACGATATTCACGGCAGCGACCACATCCAGTACGCGTTCGTCAAGGTCCAGCACGGTTTCTTCACATCCGCCACAGGAAGCGCACCAGTAGAACGCGACCTTCGGCTTGCCGTTATCCGCCATCACGCCTCCTTTACATGCCCGAGGCCTAATTTCTATGCCGCGTGAAGTTCTTCAACTTTCGTTCCCGGCTTTCGCACTTCGGAGTCTCGTGCCAGAGGCCCCAGTACCCGGATTTTCTCCACCATGTCGTTGACCACCGTTTTCAGTCGCTCGGCTTCCGAGGCCGAGATCCATTCCAGGCGAAAACGCTCGTCCTCAATTCCCATTTCGTGGAGGACGCGACGAAGCATGCGCACGCGCCGCAACGTCTTGTAATTCCCTTCCTGGTAATGGCAATCGCCGGGGTGGCAGCCGCCGATCAGTACGCCGTCGGCCCCACGCGCAAAGGCATCAAGCACAAATTGTGGATCGACACGCCCCGAGCACATGGTGCGAATCACGCGGATGTTGGGCGAATATTTGACCCGTGACGTCCCGGCCAGGTCCGCCGCCAAGTATGTGCACCAGTTGCAAAAGAACGCCACGATCCGGGGCTCAAAACCATTTGTCTTCACTTGAACCAATTCCGCTTTTGCTTCAGCCATTGCCCCAACCCCCAATCCCTAATCCCTGTGCTTAAGCCAGCACTCCTTGAATTTCCGCGAAGATCTCTTCGTCCTCGAAAAGGTTCTGTCTAATCGTCCCCGACGGGCAAGCCGCAACGCACGTGCCGCATCCCTTGCAAAGGACTTCGTTGATCCTCGCAACCTTCTTGTCCGGCAGAAATGAAATCGCCGAATAGGGGCAAAGCGGAACGCACGTTTTACAACCGGAGCACTCCTCTTCATGAATGTACGCCGCGTTGGGGTCCATCTCCACGTATCCGGTATCAATCAGCACCATGGCTTCAGCGGCGGCGGAGCCTGCCTGCCCCACCGAGTCCGGAATATCCTTGGGAGCCTGGCAGGCGCCGGCAATGAAGATCCCATCGGTAAAAGTGTTGACCGGGGCGAGCTTGGGATGGCGTTCGAGGAACCAGCCCTCATTCGAGCAACTGATATTGAACAGGCGCCGCACGTCCTTGGCGTCGTCCCGCGGCGTTAATCCAACGGAAAGCACAACCATATCCACGGGCACGCGCCGGACAAATGAGATCAGCGTATCTTCGCAACGCATGACCAGCTTGCCCTCTTCTTCCTTGGTCATGGCCCAGTCGGTCACCTCGGCCACGCGCCCGCGGATCATATGGACACCTTCGGCGAGGAGCTGGTGATAGAACTCCTCGTAGGCTTTGCCCGGCGTCCGCATATCGATGTAGAAGTTGTAAACCTCCGCGCCGGTGCGCTCCTTCAGCAGGTGCGCGAGTTTCAGGCTGTACATGCAGCAAACCCGCGAGCACCACTTGTTGGTGTTCTCATCGCGCGAGCCCACGCAGTGGATGATTCCGATCGCCTCGGGCTTGCGGCCGTCGCGCAGAATGACCTCACCGCCCGTGGGGCCGGAGGCGTTAATCAAGCGCTCGACTTCCGGGGCTGTATAGACATTGGGATAGACGCCGTAGCCGTAGTCGGGGACCTTGCGCGCGTCAAACGGCTGGTAACCCGTAGCGATGATGATGGCGCCGACCTTAATCGTTTCGTGCCGGGGCTGCTGCTTCAAATCCACCGCATTGCGCTCACCACAGGCTTCAATGCAGGTCTTCTTGCAGCGGCCGCTCTTGAACTCGATGCACGTCTCCGGATCGATCACTGGAATCTGAGGCACCGCCTGGGGGAAGGAGATGTAGATCGGCTTGCGCTTGCCGAGGCCCAGATTGAACTCGTCGAGGACCTTGGCCTGCTTGTAGACGCACCCCTCAATGCACTCCAGGCAGCCGACGCAAAGATCTTCGATGATATAACGCGGGTGGCGGGTGACGCAGACCTCGAAATTCCCAACGTAGCCCTTGACCTCGGTCACTTCGGAATAGGTCCAGAGGGTAATGTTGGGATGCTTCTTCACCGCCGTCATCTTGGGAGTGAGAATGCACGCGGCGCAGTCGAGCGTGGGAAACGTCTTGTCAAACTTCGCCATGTTGCCGCCAATAGTCGGTTCCCGCTCCACCAGGTAAACGTGCTTGCCCGCGTTAGCAAGAGTCAGTGCGGCATGAATGCCGGAAATGCCCCCACCCACGATCAGCACATTGGGATCAACCGGAACACGCTTCTTCACCAGGGGCTTGTGCAAGGCCACGCGCCGGATGGCTGCGCGCAAGAATGCAATCGCCTTCTCGGTGGCCTTCTGGCGGTCTTGGTGCACCCATGAGTCATGCTCTCGAATGTTGACCATCTGGAAGCAAAAGGGATTCAGTCCTCCCTTGGCCACCGCGCCACGGAAGGTCTCCTCGTGAAGCAGCGGTGAACAGGACGCCACAACGACGCGATTCAGTTCAAGGTCCTCAATGTCCTGCCGAATCAGCTCTTGCCCGGGGTCTGAACACATGTACTTATACTCGCGCGCAACGGCCACGCCCGGTAACGATGCGGCGTACCCGGCCACGGCCTTTACGTCCACGGTGGCGGCGATGTTCGTTCCGCAGTGGCATACATAAACCCCAATCCTCAGATTCCCGTTGCCCGCTTCCATTGGTTTCTCCTCAGGTTACCCACATTCGGTTTAATGCCCCGCTCCAACCAAGGGCCATGCAAATCGCTGGAGGATTAACTTCCGTGAACCTGTGTCAGCTCCTTGTGGATTCATCGCCGGCACGACTTTAAACAACGTCGGTTTCGCCGAGACAATATTGCGGTCAAGCCCCAATTCCCTGGGGGAGAATCCAAACGACAAACCGAGAAGTTGCGTGAAGTAAACAACCGGCATCGAGATCTCGCCATACTTCCGGCTGGCTTCGGCCTGGAATGAATCCAGATTGAACTGGCAGAGCGGACAAATTGTTGAGACCAGGTGCGCTTGCCGCCGGCGAGCCTCTTTCAGCAAGATGTGAATTAGCGAGAGCCCAACCTCGGGCAGGGTTCCCTTCTGGCTTCCCCCGCAACAGCGCGTCTTCAGTGGATAGTCCACGACTTCGGCGCCCACAGCCCGCAGGAGCTTATCCATCGTGACGGGGTAATACATCTGGTCAAAGGTGGCGTACGGACGGACGATCTGGCAGCCGTAATATGGGGCGACCTTCAAGCCCGTAACGGCTTCGTGACGCGAGCCTTGATGGCATGAATGCCAACGTCATTGATGAGCACGTCGAGTGGGTGCCGAACCTTGACCGTTCCCTTGTAGGTGAGTCCCGCAGCCTTGAACCCGTGCTCAAGCATCTGCGCCACTTTGGGGTATTCCTTGATGTACCTCTGCGCTTTGTTCAGGACAAGGAAGCAGGCACTGCAGGGGGCGATGAGGTCCAGATTCTTTTCTTCCGCAAGCGCCAGGTTGCGTCCGGCAAGCGCGAACGAACTCACCTCGTCAATTGACATGTAAGCCGTGGCCCCGCAGCAATTCCAGTCATCAAGTTCGACGAGTTCAACATCAAGGGCCTTGAAGACCGCCAGCAGTGACTCTTCATACGCTTTGCCGGTGCCCCGCAGAGAGCACCCTGGGTAGTAGAGATATCGCATCATGCCGCCATCTCCTTTTTGCGCGCCTCAACAGCATCGAGCAGGGTTTTAAGCTGCTTCCGGCCGCGAATCGTCTCTGGAACAATGCCCACGCGCCCGGTCAGGAAGAGCTTGGCGCCCAGCCGGGACATTCCCGCCAGCCGCATGATGGCCGTCTTCAACAAGACCTTGGTCACCAACCAAGACTCGGTTACGCGGCCGTTTCTCGCGATCATCTTGCCGAATTCACTGGCCAGAACCGGAATCGGGAATCGGCGGGGATAGACGCCATCTTCAATCGCTCGCCGCTTCAGTGCGTACATGACATCCGTCACCCGAATCCGCCGAGGACATTCGACCGTGCAGGAATAGCAACTGGTGCAGAGCCAGATGGTGAAGCTCTCGAGGACGTCTTTCTTGAAGCCCTCGCGGGCCATGTGAATCAGACGCCGCGGAGTGAAGTCCATATAAGGTGAAAGCGGGCAACTGGCGCTGCAAAGTCCGCATTGGATGCAATTGCGGATGCGTTCCCCACCAATCACACCTGTAACCCATTGCGCAAAGGCAGGGTCGCGTTCGATTTCGTACTTAATCAGGCTCTTAACGGCCATATCGGTAACCTCCGCGAACACAGGGGAACGATGGGCGACGGATTAAACGGATGGATGGTGAAAGGAAAGAAAGGGCCGCGATTAAACCAGCGGTTTGTGGGCGTGGGGAGAGTCAGCACGATTCTGCACCCCCAATAAGACAAGCGTTCAAAAGAAGTGCAAGCACGGGGTGGGCCAAGTTTGTGTTATGACGGAGGTCAGGACTCAGTTCGTTGGATGAGTGTAGGAACTCCCCTGCTTTTCTCAGGAGCGTCACTTTGAGATGACTTTTGTTTCGGACAAAAAGGCATTCCGTCGCTGAAAGACTTCACAGAGGCGTCGCAGCGTCGACACCCGGAAAAGGAGATAGGCAGGGTCTTGTTGTAATTTACAACAGATACCGAAAGCTCAGGCAAGAGTCGGTACATGAATCGACATCGCGACTCGAATTCACACAAGGCAGAATTTTCCCCGGCGGATGTGGGGCAAATCACACGCTGAATGGTGGCTGGGAACTTGGAGCCGACCAGTAGGATGAGCATTAGGGGGCCACTCTGCACTGCTCATCCAGCCAAAGACGAATTTCGGCAATGACGCGCGGAAGTGCAGCCGAGACAATAGTTGAAAGGGTTTCTCCGAACGCGAATGTCCTTGCACCGACGGTGATTACAATCGACTGGGGGGAGCGACCATAGAGACTCCTAGCGCTCGCAATCAGGCCCTCGGGCGTACAGGAGTGGGTGAAGGGGACGGCCACAGAATTTTGAGCATTGAGGGGCCGAATGCGAATTTCACCCGTCTCGCCTTCAGCGTCGGCATCGATAAACACGGCGCGTCGGTATTGGCTCAGAGTTTCGGCAAGCTCCGGGGTGAGCTGCTGGCAGGTGATGACTTCCACATTGCGGTCGGCAAGAGCCTTTTGCGTCAGGCGTGCCGCGTGCCAGCCCAGGCCGTCATCACTCCGCAAGGGATTGCCGTAGCCGATGATGAGGGTCTTAATTCCCGCCGCCGGGGGGGTGAGGCAGAAGCGCTCCGCGCTCCCTGAGCGTCACGAGGAGAAGATGCAATTATTCCTTTTTTGTTTTCGTGGGTCTTTCGGCTTACGTTCCCAACCGGTCTGGTATTTTTAATCGTCTTCCTGTCCCGTGCCACTCGCATCAACTCCTCAACTCATCGACCACATTTCCTCCCGGCCCCAGCAATTGGATGTGCAGTGGAACCTGTCCGGAAGCATGCGTAGAGCAACTAAAGCACGGATCATACGCTCGCACAATGGCGGAAACGCGGTTCAGCATACCTTCCTGGAGGTGATTGCCATCCACGTAATGCCGGGCCACCTGGTCGATGCTGCGGTTGATCGCCAAATTATTGTGCCCGGTCGCGACAATCAAATTGGCCCAGGTGATGGCCCCCTGCTCATTCACCTTGTAGTGGTGAATCAGAATCCCGCGGGGCGCTTCAATCATGCCTACACCTTCGAGATTGTTCACCCCGGCGTGAGCGCGGATGTGTTTTCCCAGAATGGCAGGCGAATTGAGCAGCGCTTCCATGCGTTCTGCCGCGTAGAGAGCTTCTATCAGCCGCGCGTAGTGGAAATGAAATGAGCTGCAAACCACCTTGCCGCAGCGCTGGTGGATACTCGTTGAATTCGGCGTCAGCCAGAGGCGTGCCACAGCTTTTGGCCGTGTTCAGGCGTCCCAGGGGCCCCACGCGGTAAACGCCGCCGGGGAACCCGATGGGCTTGTAGTACGGCGCCTTCAGATAGGAATTGGCAAGCGTCGCTTCCCCAATGTAATTGTGGTAATCGGCGGCCGGAATGTGGTCCGCGACGATTTTGCCCTCGGCGTCCTTGAAGCGGATGCCGCCGTCGTAGAGCTGCAACTTCCCTGCCGCATCCACCAGTCCCGCGTACATGCTGGGCGCATTGCCAAAGAATTCAATCTCTTCCTTGAATTGATCCAGCACGCCTTTGAAGAACTTCAGCGTGCGCCGGACGATGGCCTTGGCTTCGGGCAGGCCGGCGAGAATCTTGTCGCGCACTGCGGGTTGCAGCGGAGCATTCACGCCGCCCGGGACGGTCCACGAAGGATGAATGCGCTCCTTGGCGAGGCCGGCAATCACCTCCTGCCCGAACTTGCGCAGCGCGATGCCGTCGCGGGCGATGTCGGGATACTTTTCCAGAACGCCCAGGACGTTGCGGCGGGCGGGGTCCGATTCAAATCCCAGCAACAGGTCGGGCGAGGAGAGATGGAAGAAGCTCAAAGCGTGCGACTGCACAAACTGGCCGCAGTGAAGAATCTCGCGCAGCATCGAGGCGGTTTCCGGAATGCGCACGCTCATGATGGCGTCGCAGGCTTTGGACGAAGCCAGCAGGTGGCTGACCGGGCAGATGCCGCAGATCGCGCGCGGTGATGGACGGCATCTCGTAGTACGGGCGGCCCTCGGTGAACTTCTCGAACCCGCGCACCTGGGTGATGTGCAACTGCGTTCCCGCCACCTGCCCGCTATCATCAAGCTGAATCGAAATTTTCGCGTGCCCCTCGATGCGGGTTACGGCGTCAATCGTGATCTTCTTCATCGGAACTCCTTGGGCCACGGATGACACGGATGAACACAGATCGGAAGCCTGTCAAAGAGCTTAAACAGCACCTGGGAGGTTCGACTCACCCTCCAGATGGATTTCTCTACTCTGCCTGTTCTCTGTCTTGTCCGATCCGTGTTCATCCGTGTCATCCGTGGCAACTCCTAGCCAAATTTCACCTTCGCCGTGAGGTCGGGAATCCGGCCCTCCAGCAATTCGCCCAGAACAAAGCCGATGGCGGAGGCGGGCGGCGGGCAGCCGGGAACAAACAAGTCCACCTTCACCACCTCATGCAAAGGCACGGCGCGCTTCAGCAAGGCCGGAACACCGTCCGTCGGGACGACGGGATTCTCGTCGACGCCCTGCACATAAATGCTCTCCAGCAGCTTCTTGACCGGAATCGAATTGCGCATGGCGGGCACGTTGCTGGTGACCGCGCAATCTCCCAGAGCCACCAGCAGGCGGGTGTTCTCGCGAACGTGCTTGATTTTTTCCTAGTCGTCCTGGCTGCTCACCGCGCCTTCGACGAGCGTCACGTCCACATCCTCGGGAAACTCCTGGGCATCGACCAGCGGGCCATAAACGATGTCCGCCTTTTGCGCCACACTCGCAATGGCCTCGTCGATATCCAGAATCGACATGTGGCATCCGGAGCAGCCGTCCAGCCACAGCGTTGCAACTCGCGCTTTCTTCATACGAACGCTCCCTCATCACCGGATAACCAGGGCCTCCCGGCGCAACCTTAGGCGTGAACGCCCCGTTTCGCCGCGAGCCATTTAATGTTCTCGTGGCTCTTGACCATTTCTTCCACGGCCATTCCCTTCTCCGCCAGCGCACCGGTGGGGCACACCTGAACGCATTTGCCGCACTTCGTGCAAGCCTTGGAATCTCCCCAGGGCGCGTCGAGCTCCGCCACCAGGCGCGAACCGATGCCGCGCCCGCTGATTTCCCAGACGTTCGCGCCTTCCACCTCGGCACAGGCGCGGACGCATCGCGCGCAGAGAATGCAGCGGTTGTGGTCCAGGATGTAGCGCTCGTGTGAAACTTCCACCGGCAGGCGGGGATAGTTGTAGGGAAAGCGCACGTGGGTCACGCCCAGACGCTGCGCCATCGCCTGCAATTCGCAATGATTGTTCGACACACAGATTGCGCAGTAGTGGTTGCGCTCGAGCAGCAGGAACTCCATCGCCATGCGGCGGTGGCGCAGAAGCTTTTCCGAATTCGGTGTTCACCGACATTCCATTCTGAATCGGAGTCGTGCAGGCGGGCAGCAAGCGGCCCACACCGGCAACCTCCACCAGGCAGAGCCGGCAGGAGCCCGAAGGCGTCAACCCCTCGAGGAAGCAAAGCGTCGGAATATATTTCTTGTTGGCGCGGGCGACATCCAGAATGGTCTGGCCTTCCGTGGCCCGGCAAAGCTCGCCGTCGATCCTTACTGAGAGTTCCTGGGGCATATCGACCTCTCCCTTACAGGTTATCGACCCTCCGTGGTCCGCGGCCAAGGTGCGCTGGCAGGGTTCACGGACGACTCGACTACCGGTGGCTTTCCACCAGCCCGTTCTCGCGAAGATCACACCGCAGGCAGCGGTCCGCTTCTTCCGTCGCCTCCTCGGCTGTCAGCGGCAGGACCGCCTCTTCAAAGCCTTTCACCCGCTGGCCGGCAGGAACAGGGTGCGGATGGTGGCGCGGGCTTTCGCTGACATGCGCCGGCGAATGCTGGTCGTATTCGAAATCCGGCAAAAACTCCTGCGTGCGCACCTCATCCATCAGGCGTTGATCGATGAACCTCGCCGCCTTCTTGCCGTATCCCATGGCGTTGGAGACGTTGGAGGCGCCGGAAATGAGGTCGCCTCCTGCATAGAATTTCTGGCGGCTGGTTTCCAGGGTGTAGCGATTGAATTCCAGGGTGCCTTGCTCGGTAATGCTCAAGCCCGACGCCTTGCAAAAGTCACGGTCAACAGCCTCGCCCACAGCGAGAATCACCGTGTCGCACTTGAAGCTCTGAATCTCCTCGGTGGAAATCGGCCGGCGTCGGCCGGAGGAATCGAATTCCCCCAGGCGGGTCTTAACCATTTCGATTGCCTTCACTGCCCCGTTTTCGCCGACGATGCGGTGGGGACTCGCCAGGAAGACAAAGTGCGCGCCTTCTTGTTCCGCCGCCTCCACCTCTTCCTGGATGGCGGGCATGTCCTTCCGCTCGCGGCGGTAAATGACGGTTACCGTTGCGCCGCGGCGCAGCGCGGTTCGGGCCGAATCGATGGCAGCGTTCCCGCCGCCAATGATGGCGACCCTTCGGCCGAGTGGCACGGGCGCTTCCTTGGCTATGCCTTCCAGGAACAACAGCGCCGGCATCACGCCCTTCAACTCTGTTCCCGGCAGGTAAACCCACGCCTCCTTCCAGGTTCCGATGGAGAGAAATACCGCATCGAAGTTCGCGTCCAACTCATTGAGCGAGACATCGACGCCGACATTCTTGTTGAATTCGAAATTGACACCCAAGCGGCGAATCAGCTCGATTTCCTTGCTCAGCACGGCCTTGGGCAAGCGGTACTCCGGTAGCGCAAAGCGCAGCATGCCTCCCGCTTCGGAGTGCGACTCGTAAATCGTAACTTCGTGCCCAAAGAGCGCAAGATAGAAGGCTGCCGCCAGTCCCGTGGGTCCGGCGCCAACGACGGCTATCTTTTTGCCCGTGGCTGCCATCTTTCGCGCCGAAACCCGCGCGGCCATTTCGTCAAACCGGTCGGAGAGCAGGATGGAATCGGCAATCAGGCGGTGAACTTCCCGCATGTTGACGGCTTCATCGATCGAGTGCCGGCGGCAGCGGTTGTCGCAGGGGTGCTGGCAGACGCGGCCCGTTGACGCGGGCAGAGGGTTATCCAGAATCACCGATTCGAAGGCCTCCTCCAATCGCCCCTCCTTGTAAAGCTGGAGGAAGCGCGGGATATTCATGTGCAGCGGGCAACTATTCTCGCAGGGAGAGATGGCGAGTTCCTGGCAGACTCCCGCCCGGCAACGGTGAGCGCGCAGATGGTCCTCAAATTCGTGCCGGAAGTGGCGCATCGTCGTGAGCACCGGGTTGGGCGCCGTCTGCCCCAGCCCGCAGAGGGACGTATCGCGAATCATGCGCCCCATCTCGTCGAGCATGCCGAGGTCCTCTTCCGTCCCCTTGCCCTCGGTGAACTGATTCAGGATGCGGAGCGCCTTGTCGAGCCCGACGCGGCAGGGCACGCACTTGCCGCATGATTCCGAATGCGTGAACTCGATGAAATAGCGGGCGACGTCGACCATGCAGTTGTCGTCGTCCATCACCACCATGCCGCCCGAACCCATGATGGAGCCCAGCTTGGCCAGCGATTCGTAGTCCACTGCAGTATCGAACATTTCCTGCGGAATGCACCCGCCCGAGGGTCCGCCCGTCTGCACCGCCTTGATGGGGCGCCCGTTTGCCGAGCCCTCTCCAACGTCGTAGACAAACGTCTTGAGCGGCGTTCCCAACGGCATTTCCACGAGACCGGTGTTCTTGACCTTGCCCACCAGGGAAAAGACCTTGGTCCCGGGACTCTTGGCGCTTCCGGTTTCGGTGAACCACGCCGGGCCCTTGGCGATGATCGGCGCGATGTTGTACCAGGTTTCAACGTTGTTGATATTTGTGGGATATCCCCACAACCCTTTTTGCGCAGGAAACGGAGGCCGGGGCTTCGGCCGCCCGGCATGGCCTTCGAGCGAACTGATCAGTGCCGTCTCTTCACCGCAGACGAAGGCTCCCGCACCTTCCACCAGTTCGATGTTGAAGTTAAACCCACGCCCAAGGATATTGTCTCCGAGCAGCCCGTAATCTTTGGCCTGCTGGATGGCGCGTTCCAGGCGATGGACGGCAAGCGGGTATTCGGCGCGGACGTAGATGATGCCCATCGTCGCCCCGGTCAGGAACCCCGCGATGGCCATTCCCTCGAGCAGCGCGTGCGGGTCACTTTCGATTTCATTCCGGTTCATGTAGGCGCCGGGGTCGCCTTCATCCGCATTGCAGATGATGTACTTCCTGTCGGCAACCGCCTTGCGAAGGAAATCCCATTTCTGTCCGGTGGAAAATCCCGCGCCACCGCGCCCCCGCAGCTTGGCGGCCTTGATTTGCTCAATCACCACATCTGGCCGGTTATCAATCAGCACGTTAAAGAGTGACTGATACCCGCCCACGCCGATATATTCTTCAACATCGTCGGGATTGATCAGCCCGCAATTGCGCAAGACAATCTTTTTCTGGCCCTTAAAAAAGGGAATGTCGCGCCATGACGGCAGGTTAACGTAGCCGGCGCCATATTTGACCTGAGCGGTGATGTGGTCCCATTCTTCGATCTTGCAGAGGGCGAGGTCGGTGGGAATATTGCCCATCATCAAGTCGTCCAGGATGTCGTCAACGTGCTGGCTCTGCACCCGGCGGAGAATCACCAGCGGGCGGCCGGGAATCCAGACATTGACCAGCGGTTCTTGCGCGCAAAAACCAAAACACCCACGCGCGCGAGATAAATATCCAACCCACGCTTATCAATGGCATCGGCAATCGCGTGGAAAACC
Source organism: uncultured Acidobacteriota bacterium (assembly GCA_963733285.1). Taxonomy (GTDB): domain Bacteria; phylum Acidobacteriota; class Terriglobia; order UBA7540; family UBA7540; genus Bog-366. The sequence continues at coordinate 4,605 of CAVTDA010000009.1, read as the reverse complement.
CCTTCCGAACCGTTACCTGTGCCGCAGGTCCCCATGCCGACGGCAACTCGCGGGCGGGAGGGCAGAAGCTTGGCCATCCCCGCCCCACGAACGGTGCTGAAGGTGCTCAAATCGTGGATGGGCGTCATTTTTTTGCCGTCTCCCTTCCCAGGTGCTCCAGCTCGCGTTGCAAGGTCTGCTCATTCATGTGGCCGTACACTTCGTGATTGACCTCAACCACCGGGGCGAGCGCGCACTGGCCAAAACACGCAACGGTGCGAAGCGTGAATTTCCCGTCGCTGGTGTTGAGGGCAATCTTGTCCGCATGATCCTCGTCCTGCTTTTTGAGACCGAGCTTCAACATCAGGGTTTCCAGCAGGTCGCGCGAACCGCGCGTGTGGCATGCCGTTCCGCGGCAGATACAGATGGTATTTTTCCCTTGCGGCTCGAGATTGAACAGGGCGTAGAACGTGATAACACTATAGACCCGAGCCAGCGGCGTATCCGTCTTGGCGGCGATGTACTCCAGGACTTCGCGGGAGAGAAACTTGCGCTGCTCATGCTCCTGGGCCTTTTCCAAAATTCCCAGAAGCGCGCCGGGGCGGCGGCTTTGAGCGGCAATAACTTTGTCGAGAAACAACTGGTCGGCTTCGGCCAGAGGTACAGAGGTAAGCGTGGGCATTGAGCAACTCCTTTCTGATGCTCAATTGGTAGAGCTGGAAGAGGGGGCCAATCCTGAAGCTGGAAAAGGCAGGGAGATTAGTTCTCGCCGTTCTGATTTTTCCGTACCGGGGCGCCCGGCAATTCCACACCGCCGGGCTGGGCCGGGATACGGTCTAGCGTTTCAGCTCATCCAATATCTCTCCATCCGGTGAAATCAACTGAATTTGCAGCGCCATCTGTCCCAGAGCGTGCGTGGAGCAACTGAGGCAGGGATCAAAGGCGCGGACCACAGCTTCCACCCGGTTGAGCATTCCTTCCGACAGCTTTTCGCCATCCACAAAATGCTTGGCCACTTGCAGGACCCCGCGATTGAGCGCCAGATTGTTGTGTCCGGTGGCGATGATGAGGTTGGCCCAGGTGATCAAGCCGTGCTCATCCACCTTGTAGTGATGGATCAAGGTGCCGCGGGGAGCTTCCGTCACGCCGATGCCTTCCGGGTTGTTGGTGCCGGCATAAGCGCGGACGTTTTTGGAAAGGATATCGGGCGCCTGAAGCAGTTGCTCCATGCGCTCGATCCCGAAGATGATTTCGATCAAACGGGCGTAATGGTAGTAGAACGAGCTTAATACCGCGCCGCGTTCGAGCTCGCGGAATTCCGCCCATTCCTGGTCGGCGCGCGGGGTGCCGCAGCGATCGGCGATGTTCAGGCGCGCCAGCGGGCCCACGCGGTAAATGCCATCGGGGTAGCCCTTGGGCTTGTAGTAAGGCGACTTCAGGAAGGTGTCCGGCTCGCAGGCCTCGCCAATGTAATCGGCGTAGTTGAGGACGTCGAGCTTGTCGGCAACGATGTTGCCCCGCGAATTGGTCACGCGCAAGAACCCGTTATAGTGCTCAAGCTCGCCCGTCGGACTCACCAATCCGAGGAAATAGGTGGGGAAATTCGCAAAGGTGCGGATTTCCTCGCGGAACTGATCCAGAACCGACTTGAACCAATCGAGCGTCTTGGTCGCGAGTTGCATCGCTTCCGGCAAATCCTTCAGAATCTCGTCACGGGTTGCGACGGGAAGCGGTGCATTGACTCCGCCGGCCACCACCCAGGCCGGGTGAATCCGCTTGCCCGCGAGCTTTTCGATGATCTGCTGTCCAATCTGGCGCAGGCGAATGCCATCGCGCGCCATCTGCGGGTGTGCTTCTGCCACGCCAAAAATGTTACGGCGGGCGGGATCGGAATCCATTCCCAGTAGGAAGTCCGGAGAGGAGAGATGGAAAAAGCTGAGGGCGTGCGATTGCACGATTTGCGCCAGGTTCAGGATCGTCCGCAATTTAACCGCGGTGGTGGGAATGCGCGTCGCCAGAATCGCATCACAGGCTTTGGCCGAGGCCACCAGATGGCTGACCGGGCAGATTCCGCAGATCCGTGCCATCAAAGAAGGCATCTCGTAGAATGGCCGGCCCTCACAGAGCTTCTCAAAACCGCGGAGCTGCGTCACATGAAAGCGCGCGTCCGCAACTTTGCCCTGCTCATCGAGGTGGATTGTGATCTTCCCATGCCCTTCGATGCGGGTCACCGGGTTGATTACCAACGTCTTCTTACTCATAAGATTTCGATTCGCCATCCCTTTTCGTCACTCGAAACTCGAAATTGGGAACTCGAAAATCGCTGTCGAGGCGCCGAGTTTCGAACACCAGACCTCGAACTTCGCACTAGCTTCATGCTCCAAACCGTGTTGTCGCGCTCAGGTTCGGACATCCCCCGGCGAGAAGTTCCGTGAGCACATGAAAGATGGTGTCCGCCGAGGGGGGACAACCGGGTACAAAGACATCCACGGTGACGAATTCGTGAATCGGCCGCGCCTTGGACAGCAGGATGGGAACCGATTCTATCGGTGGCCCGGGGTTCATCGATGTGTTCTCGACGTAGGCGCGGTTCATAATGTCCTGAACCTTAAAAGGGTTTCGCATGGAGGGGACGTTGGCCGTCACGGCGCAGTCTCCCAGCGATACCAACAAACGTGTTCGGGCGCGAATTTTCTGAATTTTTTCCAAATCCTCGTCGGTGCTCACGGCGCCTTCGACCAGTGTGACATCGACATTTTCCGGAAATTCCTTGCTGTCCACATAGGGGCTGTAGACCAGCTCGATTTTCTGGGCCAGCTCCAGCAGCCGCTCATCCATGTCCAGAATCGACATGTGGCAGCCCGAGCAGCCGTCCAGCCACACCGTTGCAACGCGTACTTTGCTCACCAGCGTCTCTCCCGCATCAACGTCAAATAGGGCAGGAATTCCCTTCGCTTGGTCATCTCCTGCACCGACTTGCCTTTTTCCACGAGTGCGCCCGTGGGGCAGACATTGACGCACTTGCCACAGCTCGTGCAGGTATCCGAATCCCCCCAGGGTTGATTCAAATCGGTGATCACCTGGGCGTTCACCCCGCGGCCCAGAAGGTCCCACGTGTGTGCGCCTTCAATCTCGTCGCACACCCGCACGCATCGCGTACACAAAATGCAGCGATTGTGATCCAGGACAAACCGGTTGTGCGAGGCGTCCACGGGCAGGCGGGGATAGCGATAATCGAAATGCACGTGGGTCATTTCCAATTTCTGCGACAGCGTCTGCAATTCGCAATGCCCATTGGAGACGCAGACCGAGCAGACGTGGTTGCGCTCGGAGAACAACAATTCCAGGATTGACCGGCGATACTTGTTGAGCCGCTCATTCGCGAGCGTCACTTCCATGCCTTCCTCGACACGGGTGACGCAGGCGGGAAGCAGCTTGTTGACGCCCTTCACCTCGACAATACAGAGGCGGCAGGCACCCACCCGGGAAAGACCCGTAACGTGGCAGAGGGTGGGGATGTACAGGTTGTTTTCCCGCGCCACCTGCAAGATCGTCTGGTCGCCCCGCGCGCTGATGTCGCGGCCATCCATGTTTAGCGTGATGACACGAACCGCTTGGCTCAAGCTTTTACCTCCATGCATTAAACCCGTGCTGACAGCTCACAGCTTACAGCTCACAGCTTACCGCCGAGAATCCAAGGGCTGGGATTCCACCGCCAAGACATTTCGGCTGCAAACTGCTAATCTCACCCGACCGTAGGCCCCTATTCCAAGCGTCATTATGAATTTGCATCGCTTAGTTCCCTCTATGCTGATGCAACTTCGAATTTCGTTCGTAGAGCGTTCAACATTCTGGCAATTTCAGAGATTTCCGCCTCGATCGCGTCCGCCGATTTGCGCGGCAAGTATCCCAAATCTCTGCTCAACACAATGAGGTATTCGGCCTCGGACAACGATCCCTCTGCGATATTCAGAAATCTTCCAAAATCCCTTTGTCCGATGCGCTTGGAGCCCTCAGCAATATTCGTCGGCACCGAGGCCGCGCTACGGCGCAATTGCGAAATCAGGCCAAATCTCTCATCCAATGGAAACGTCGCAGTCAGTTTGTAGATTCCCAGGACAAGTTGATGGCTCCGCTGCCAGACTTTGAGATTTCGGAAATGTTGCACCGAATCCTCCCGCTTTGGGCTCTTAGCTGTTCGCTGTAAGCTGTCAGCTCTTAGCTGTTAGCTCTTAGTTGTCAGTCCTACTTACCTCGCTCCCACCGCGCAGACTCCCGACAAACACTTCTTCTCCTCCACGTGGGCCACGTACTCATTGCGGAAGTATCGTAGCGTGCTCAAGACCGGATTGGGAGCCGACTGCCCCAACCCGCACAGGCTGGTGTTCATGACCAGATCGCACAATTCCTCCAGCACGGCAATGTGCTGTGGGGTCGCCTTGCCCGAGGTGATCTTGTCGAGAAGCTCGTGCATCTGGTAGGTCCCCACGCGGCAGGGGACGCACTTCCCGCACGACTCGGACATGCAGAACTCCATGAAATACTTGGCCACATCGACCATGCAGGAGGAGTCGTCCATCACGATCATCCCGCCCGAGCCCATGATCGATCCCAGCTTCTTGAGCG
>CAVTDA010000008.1:0-11808 GCA_963733285.1 uncultured Acidobacteriota bacterium | reverse complement strand
AACTTTGAGCCGATTCTTCGGGTTTCTCAATCCGTCGAAAAGTCGAAAAGACGAAGGCCCGAAAAGGGACCCAATGATTATCATTACCGCAGTGATATTCCTGGCGGTCGGCTTTTTGGCAGGTTACATCACTGACGCGCAGATGAACTGGAATGGCAGGCAGAAGGCGGCCCAGACGGCTGCTCCACCCCCCGACATGCCTCCGCCGGGAACCTCCGCTTCCGCGCCTCCAGGCCAGAGTTCACCGCAACAGGGTTTGCCGGAAGGCCATCCTCCCATTGATACGGCAGCGATCATCCAGCAGTTGGAGACTCAGGCTTCCCAAAACCCTCAAGACATTGATGCTCGCCTTAAACTTGCGAATTTTCTGTACGATCAGAAGCAATACAACAAAGCCATCGAGTGGTATCAGCGCGTGCTGGAGTTGGACCCCAAGAATGTCGACGCCCGCACGGACTTGGGAACTGCCTTCTTCTACACGGATAGGCCGCACGATGCGCTGCGCGAATACGAAAAATCGTTGGCCATCGACCCCAAGCACGAAGCGACCATCCTGAATACCATCGTCGTAAACTTGGATGGCCTTCACGACCTCGCGGCCGCGCAAAAGGCCTGGGACCGCCTCAATAAGCTGAATCCTAATAATGAAGCGCTTGCCGGCTTGAAACAAAGGATCGATCAAGCCCGTGCTCAGGGCGGAGCCGGGAAAAACTAAGGGATAAGATTTTGGCATCGTTCCAAAGTGTGGCTGATTCCGGGCATCTCCGTTGAATCAATTTCCGTCTGAGCTTATATGGGAAGTTTTCTCCTTGAGATGTTGGATTTTATCATCCTGGCGCTTGTCGTCGTCGGGGTGCTGCGAAGGATTGGATCCCTTTTTCGCGCAACCCGAATTGATATTCGATCTTCGGGAGGCGTGCGGCCGCCCTCTGAATCCTCCCAACGTGTGGAGATGGCACGGGATCCTGTCTGCGGGATGTTCGTTTCAACGGAACTCCCCTATCAAATCAAGAGCGGCCGAGATACGGTTCACTTCTGTTCTGCCGAATGCCAGGAGAAATTTCGAAAGGATGCTCAACATGTTGCTTCCTGACGGCGAGATGATGCAAACGCTCCGGGTGGCGGGGAGAATGCTGCTTTACGTTGTGATCGTTGCGTGTGCCGGTGCCACGCCGGCGGCTGGGAGAAAGGTGAGACTCGTCCGAAAATACCGGCCCGGGCAGTCGATGGTTTATGTCACCAAGGTCAACACCAATTCGAAAATTGATTCCAATCCCCCTATGCTCAAGAAATTTTTCCCGCCCATGCCTACGAACCTGCGCTTGAATCAACAAACCAAAGTGACGGTTTCAAGCGTGCATGCGGATGGTTCGGCGGATGTTCAGCAGCATTTCGACAAGTTCGAAATCCTGTCCGAATCGGAGGATTTGCCGGAAAGTGTGCGGAGTTCAATGACTCAGGCACAACAAGAGGTGAGCCAGAACTTGGTGGGGCAAACCGTAACGGTTCATTACGATTCTGCCGGCCGTCTGATTGATTTTGACGGTGCGGATGATGTATTCAACGATCTCGACCGTCCCGTCAGGGAGCCTCTGGTGCAACTCCTGAGGCTTTCTCTGGAACAAACGGGAGGAGATTCGCTATATCCCGATCACCCCGTCAAGAAAGGTGAAATTTGGACGCGGAATCTCGGCGCTGAACCCCTGAAGAAATATCCCTTTCAAGTGGCTGGCACCAGCACCATGCACTATTCCGGCAAAGTTCGTTATAAGGGAGTGAAGGCCGCGATCGTGGACTACCAGTTTGAAAACACCCTAACCCCCGCCACGGAGGGACTGCGAAAAAATGGGGCGCTTCCCCAGCTTGAGGCCATGGGAGTGAACCTGACGATTCAAATCAAGGGTAAGGGGCAGGGAAGGATTCTGGTGGCTCTTGATGACGGCCGCGTGCTCCAAAACCATTCAACATTACATCAAACCCTCAGCGCGGATATGAAGGGCGGCGAAGGGGTGATGTCTGTACTTTCTCAAACTCCCCACCTTGAAATTCAATCCGATACCGAGATGGATGTCGATGGGAGCAAACCGTAGCGAAGTTCCGGCAGGGCCGGGAGTGAAATCCCTGTTGACACGGCGTCTTGCGACTCTATAATCGGCAGTAGTTTCCTTCTTGTCAGGAATAGCATAAGGGATCCATGAATCAACCCAATACTACGGCCTGGCCGGTGGTGCTCAGTGTCGCCGGATTCGATCCCTCCGGCGGCGCCGGAATCATCGCCGACCTGAAGACTTTCGCAGCACACAACTGTTTTGGCGTCGCGGCGATTACGGCATTAACTGTTCAGAACACTCAAGGAGTTTCCTCGGTTCATCCGGTTGAACCGCCCGTGCTCAAGAAGTCAATTCTCTCGCTGCTATCCGACGGCCGCGTCAAGGCCCTTAAGATTGGAATGCTCGGTAACGAGAACAATGCTTCAGTTGTTGGCGAGGTTTTGAAATCAAACGGGGACCTTCCTGCCGTTCTTGACCCCATCGTGCGTTCCTCGAGCGGTGTCGCCTTGCTCGATGCTTCCGGCCTGGTCTATTTACGGAAAAACCTTCTCCCCAGAGTCACCGTGGTCACGCCAAACCTCGCGGAAGCAGCGGCACTTACCGGAATTCCGGTCGAAAATGTCGAAAGCATGAAGGCTGCCGCCAGGAAGTTGGTGGAATTGGGTGCCCGGGCCGTGGTGGTAACCGGGGACATCTGGAAAAACCCATTGACGTCTTCTTTGATGGCACGACGATGGAGGCATTTGACAGCGACCGGATCAAACCGGACAACACCCATGGCGCGGGGTGCACTTTTTCTTCCGCGGTGGCCGCCAACCTTGCCTTGGGCCGCCAATTACGCGATGCCGTTGTGCTGGCCAAGGCCTATGTGGTTGAAGCCATCCGCCAGGCATTCCCGGTTGGCCCCGGCCGAATTCCCTTGAACCATCTCTACCGCATGGCTCAGCCGGTTCGCGTCACCGACCATGCTCCTGCCGCGGCTGAAACCACGCATTAATGTGGAAGCGGATTCGCGGCGAGGGCTGGGAACTCGTCACCGCGCCGCGGCAAAGGTTGTCCAGGGTTCCGCGTCAATATCCTTCAGCAATTGCCCTTCCCACGAAAATCCACGATGTGCCCGCAGATGCTCGGCGGATTTGAAATCGATGCCGCAGGCGTGCCCTGCCGCGGCGGTGAAAGACATGTGCTCCGCCATCGTGGCATCCGCCACCTTGTTTTGAACCGCTCCCGCCGTGCCAAAGGGCGGCTGCCACCCCTTTTCCCCACGCGGCGAAAGTTCAATGTGGCCGCAAAGTGTGCGCTCGTCGGGATCCACCTTCTTCTCGAAGGTGTCATAGTGATCGGAAAGGAATTGCTGCGCGGCCGCAAAGTCGATCTTCCCCTTATATTGGGCCATTAATTGCTCCCAGCGCACATGGCGCGCATTGGCGCTTTCTCCCAAATCCTTAGCGTTAAAGTCTGTTTCTTCCCTGATCAGCTTGGGGTTGGCGGGGAAATTTGAGCCCACAAAGTATCCATCGGTCGCGCGCTGGAGGACCACATTCTTCAGCCCCAGCTCGAGACTCGCGATTTCGTTGTTCTTGCGATCGGCAACAAGCCAGGTGTTGGCGTACCCTCCATTGTCCCCATCTTTCATGATGCGGGCAAAATCGTCATCGAGGAGGCATACTGCATGGCCTTGCGCGCGCGCACGAATTCTGGGATTCCATTCGGGTCGTAGCCGGAGAAGTGGGAAATCGTGGTTTCGGTAATCATAATCCCGGCAGCGTTGATGCCAAAGTCGTCGGCGCTATGAATGGCTCCCGGGAATCCATCCATGAGGATTCGATGGCCGCTCTTGGGAACGATGTCGAAGATGATGGTCCAACGCGCCCCATCCAGATAATTGGTCCAATCATTGTGGGCGATGATCACCTTGCCGTCCTTCGTGTAACTGCCGGTGGCGACGAAGGCGCTACAGTGCTCTGGCACACTGAGTAAGGCCGTTGCACTGTTGTGAAGTCGGCGGTCATAGTCCTTAACGTAATATTGCCATTCGCAAAAGGCGTTGAGCGCGACGATATCCCAAAGGTCCAACTTCACGCCTTTGGCCTGCACGCCTTCAGTGATGCCCCGAAGCTCCTCTTGATATTCTCCTTCAATATGCGGCCACATCATTTCCTTCGCGGCATTGCGAAAAAACTTCCAATCTCTCTTTTTCCTCGCGGGTTTGCTCAAGGACCACAACCTTTTCCGCATCTTGAATTTCCGGAGCCAGGAGGAAACCGTGCTGAAAGCCGATATTGAACGGCGTCCCCTCCAGATGGACAAAAACCCAGCCATTTTGGGCAGGCCTTCGGAATGATCCCGTGAGGCGGCCGTCAGCCCCAATTGCACGGGCGGGTAGGGCACTTAAGATCAAAAGCATTCCAATGATCGTGGTGCGTGTGGGCATCTGGGTCTCCAGGGAACTTATCGAGATTTGACGGACCTATGGGTCATCGCAGGGAAGACATGACGATTATACCTGAGTTGATTCCCGCACTCTATTGGCCGGTGACCAGGCCAAATCTGAAGCCTTTGAATTGGTGCACTGACGTGCATATCCTCTGGGGATTCAAGGAACGTCTGTAGGGTCCAGTTCGGATTTCAAAGGAGTCTCGCATGCGGGCCGGCTTTATGGTATGTTAATATTTCTGAATGCACGATAGGTTAAAATTCCAGGCACGGGGGGAGGTTAGATCGACTCCTCGACTTGGTTTTATTGATATCTCACTTCAATCGAAGGGACTGCAATGCGGAGGATTCGACTGTATTTCTTGGGAATAGCTTCACTTGCCATTTCACTCTTTGGGACCGCAACACATCCTTTGTTTGGTGAAGCCGCCCCAGATTTCCCTGCCCCCATCGGGTTTAATGTTCCGGACGCGCCGCCCGCGGAAGCGCAATCGGTTGATTCGGCCAGCTCTTCTGACCACGACATTTTGAACGGACCGACGGACGTTAATCCACTAATGTCGAACCCGACGACCCCGCAGGTAAATCGTCCGGAACATTTTCACTGGCGGATCGCCATCGAGGAAGCCTTTGAATTTGCCACGGTTATGCATTTGAAACGGCTGGGTGATGTCGATACGCTTCCGGATTCCGGTCATGGAAACTTCTTCGTTGACTACATCCGGTCCGTTGAAGGCCTTCATGGGTGGGACGATCATGACCGCTTTATTATTCAATACATCCAGCACTCTTTTCAGGGAGCGACGGATGCCCGAATAGAATTACAAAACAACCCCAATGGGCGGTCCATCGAGTTTGGAGACCCCGGCTATTGGCACAGCCGCCTGGTGGCCATGGCATGGAGCGGATTCTGGGGAGCCGAATTTAGATCGGTCCTTACAGCGAAGCGATGATTGGCAATGTCGGATTGCCGAACAAGTACCGAAAGAAACCCCTTCCTCCGGGCGCGGATTATGGACTTATGGCCTGGAGCGAGTTTGTGGTGAACCCCACTTTTGGTACAGTTTGGGTGGTCAGCGAAGATATCATCGACCACTATGTCGTTCGCCGGGTCTAAACTCGGGACACGAATATTTATTTTATGTGACTCGCAGCTTCCTCACGCCGTCTCGCTCCTGGACGAACCCGCTTCGATACAAGGTTCCCTGGTATCGCGACACCCCGGGAATTCAGACGCATATCGCTGATCAAGGCTGCTGTTGTCCGGAGCTAATCTGCGATCGTAAAAATCTCCCGATAACCGGATTCGACCAAGGCTGCAAACTTCTCGTAATTGGCATGCCAGTCCTTGTCACCCGATGACTCTTGGGCATGCCCGGTTCCAGGGCGCTCAGGTTGGGGACTGTCATCTCCAGGACCAGGTATAGAACTCCCCACCAGATCGGTCATGATGCGCTGGTTCATCTCCACCCCTGCCCGCTTTTGAATCGCAATCCCTTCCTTGAAAAAGAGCAACCCCCTCTTTGGCTTTTCCAAATTTCAGTCTGGAAAACGTTGCGGACAACAATCATGGCAGCACCTCTCGGAATCTGGTTTGAATTTTGGGCCCTGCGATTGGAAATTATACGCCAGTCGGTCTCCGCCTGGCTACGTTTGTTACCCTCTACTGTATTCGCCGCATGGAGCATTTGTTTTCCCGATACCCCGGCTCCGCGGCCAGGAAGGTTAAAAGTCCGGGCATGGACCCTCCTTCGGGTATGCCACCATGCAGTAAACTTTGCTTTTGGCCGAAACGGTTTGACTCTCGATTTGCCAGAGGGGTTTGAGTATCAAGTATTGGAGTCGCGTTCTGCAGCGGCATTGGACGATTTGCAGCCGCAATTGCGACGGCCTTGGACGCTCCGGTAGGCTGCCTGCCGCTCGCCGAGTTGGCGCGAGGCAAAAGACGGCGGCCATTTCTGTCTGCGACATTACCCGGCCTGCCCCCAATCGCGAAGTTCCCTCCCTTGCTGGCACGGCTCGAGGCGGCCGGCATTCCGCGCGGACGGCATAACCATTCTGATCGCCACCGGGCTGCACCGGCCCGCCACCGATGCGGAGATTCGGGAGATATGTGGTGGAGGAAACCGCGGCCGCGATACCGCGTGGTGGACCATCACGCGCGCGAGATTTCTGAGCATCCCGCCACCTGGGGAAGACGGCGAGTGGCACCCCCGTTTATGTCGATGACCGGTTCATTTCCGCGGACCTCCACATCACCTCGGGATTCATCGAACCGCATTTGATGTTGGGTTATTCCGGCGGGCGAAAGCTCATTGCTCCCGGCCTTGCCGCGCAGGAAACCTTCAAGGTGCTGCACAGTCCGCGCTTCATGCGTGATGCGCGCGCCGCTGAGGTTTCTATTGATGACAACCCGCTGCATCGCGAGCTTCTTGAGATTGCGCGAATGGCGCGCCATGATTTTCTCGTCGATGTGGCGCTTGGCCGCGGCGCCGCGACGTCCGATCGCTGCGGTCTTTGCCGGCAACCCCGAGGCGGCACACAAAAGGGTGTGGAGTTTGTGTCGCGCGTGATGCTGGAAACGCTGGATCAGCCGGTCGATGCAGTGATCACCACCGCGGCGGGGTATCCTCTCGACCTCACTTATTACCAGGCGATCAAGGGCATCACGGCTGCCTCGCACATCGTCAAGGATGGTGGAAAGATCCTGCTCCTAGCTGCCTGTCAGGAGGGAGTGGGTGGGCCTGAGTTTGCCCGCATGATCAAGGAGGGCTTGTCCGACTCTGAGTTCATGAAGGAGATCGAGAATACTCCAGTGACCGTCGACCAGTGGCAACTGGAAAACTCGCCATGGTGACGGCAGCAGAAAGTTTTCTACTTTCGTTCCGGGACTACCCACCGAATGCTGTCCGCTGCTTTGGGGAAGGGCATGCGCGAGTGCGGAGGAAGGTGTCCGTGCCCTGATTTCAGACTTGCAGCCCGGGCGCGCATTCGCGGTTATTCCGGAGGGACCGTATGTTCTCGTGCGGCCGGCGGCTCGGAGTATGCCATCCGCTGAACTAAGGTCTTCAGACCCAATCGCAGCATGCCGCCGACCACTGACGAAGATTCTTGGCCGTGTAGTTCAAGAAGCTGCGTGATTTCGGGCGGGCACCATGCCGGCAAGCGTTTGACGGCCTCGGCGTCAAGAAACTCTGCCAGTTCCAAAACCCTGTCGGTCATCTTGCTGCTGGTTGGCTTGAAGGAACTCCGCAAAATATCCAGCAGCCAGTCCGTCAGAATCATCCCCCAGAATTCATAGCGCAGGTCATCCACGTAGTTGTGGGGATTGCGGCGGTGGTCCACCAGCGGCCGTCCGAAGGCGACGTGATGATTCGTGCCCTGCATCAGGGCAATCAGAAAGTACCCGCCCCAGATATCGCCGTAGCGATCCAGCTTGCCCCCGGGAACAGCCCAAGCCATTGTGACGAAAACAAAAGCCGGAATCAGCTCCCTCACCACGCTGGTGTTCTGAGTGTTGACGGGAGACCACGTCGGTTGGTCCAGGACAAACACGTCCGGGCCGTTATATTTCGTTCCCTTGATTCTTCCCGTTCAGCCACGTCGTGGCATCGACATCCGGCTCGTCAAACCACAGGCCCTCGGTAACGCCAATTACGGTGTTTTTCGGCGCCGGAATCGATTCGGCTGATTCGCCTGCCCGCGCAGTTGGAATGGAAATCCCCGGGAAACACCAGTCGCTGCGGCTGAAGGTCAAGTATTCGCAGATATTGTGGAAGAGCTTTTCCTCCCGGAACGACGGCCGTCTCCAGGCCTGTCCTGTCCGCAGGTGGCCGCCGAAAAGTCGTCCTGCGGTCGGAAAGTTGTCATCGTCGATGGAGACCATCAAATCGCAGCCATCTTCGAGCGCGCGCAAATAGCCAAAAACCCTTCTGCCGTCGGTGTTGTAGGGAATCAGGGAGTAAAGAGGGAACCGTTTGCCCCACTCGTCCTGCGCCGTCAATGTCGAAGTACACGGTTTCCAAGCCGAGCGCGGTAATCTCCGCGGCCAACGCGGCGGCGCTGGCCGGAGTCTTGCGATCGCCAACGACCCACACCTTCACCTTCATCCAGGTGGCCGTGCCGGCTTAATGTTCTCGTGCAGATCATGCAAAATTGCGGGGTGGTTGATGGTCGTGAAAACGATGTGGCAGGGCTTCTGCACACGCTAACTCCAGGATGGGGTTTGGCGCCGTCGGACCGGCGTCAGAAGACCCGCAATCCCAGCTTCACGTACCGGAAATTCTTGAAGAACGTATTGACGCTGGTGCCTTCTCTTCGGCCCACCCACACGGTGGGGACCTGTTCCAGGTGGAATCCCTTCTTGAGCGGCTTGACGGTGGTTTCGATGCAGATTTCGTGGGTCTTGCCTTCCCACTCGATGGCGTTCACCACTTCCTTGCTGAGCAGCTTCAATCCGAACGTGAAATCGCCGATCCCGGTCCAGAACAGCACCCGGAACATCTTTTGAAAAATCCAGTTCAGCACCAGCTTCAAGGGGTCGTAGTTGGTGAATCCGCCCCCCGGCAGCCAGCGGTTGGCGATGACTTCATCGCAGCCGGTCTCTTCAACTTTCTTCACCATGCGGTCGATGGCGGCGGGCTCGGTTTCCAAATCGGCTGCCATCAGACCGACGTAATTGCCCTTGCCGCCTCCATCCCTTCGCGATAGGCCCAGCCAATGCCGGGATTATTTTTCTGCACGACCACCTTGACGCGCGGTTCCTGCGCTTCCCATCGCTGGCAAATGGCAAAGGTTTCTTCCGAAGCCCGGGGCGAAGTTAGGAGCAGTATCTCCTGGATGTATCCGCGGTCGAGGGAAAGAAGCGTTTGGATGGTCTCATCGATGGAAAATGTTTCAGAGAAGACCGTGACGACGACCGAAACTTGTATCTTCTTCGAGGGGCACAGTTTTGTGTTGTCATGGTTAATCCGCCTGGAAAACTACCTTTCTACTAGGGTTGCGTCCCAGTCCGCAATGACCCAAGAGTACGGGGTGGGTTGCCCACGTCCTCCAAATGGCGGGTACATTCAACAGCAAATTCAATGCGCCCCCCGCCACGACTCCGGCCGCCGCAGCCGCGGAATTGCTCATTCCCTTGCGCATTCCGGCGAGTGTGACCAGGAAATTGACGATCGCGCCGGGTATGCAAATCCGTTCGTAGCGCGCCAATCTGCCCGCATACGCCGGATCGAAATGCTGCTGTTTCCGCCGACCGGAAGGTGAAGGCTTCGCTGCACACAAAGTTGCTGAGAAAAGCCGTCTCGATGGCCACAGGGAGAGCGGCGGCCGGTGGCCACGATGCCTTTTTCACCAGGGCCGCAACCAATCCGATATCGACTGCCGCGCCGGCAAGCGCGACCGACGAGTATCGAATCCAACCCTGGAATTGGCCTGTCTTCAGAGCCAAACGCGCGAGATGCGCAAGGTATTCCCAATACTGCCGGGCGCCCAGCTTGGACGCGCCCTTTTCACGCTCCTGAAAAATATAGGGAACCTCAACCAATTTCTTATAATGCGCCTTTGGCAATAACTTCCAGAAGTATTTTGTAGCCTAAAGGATTGAGCGCCGCGTTTTTGAGGGCCGATGCCCGCACCATGAAGATTCCCGACATCGGATCGCCGATGGCTGCCAGCTTCAGGGGCAGCACCGTGGCCGCCATATGCGTCGCGGATTGCGAAATGAACCGCCGCATCCTGTCCAGTCCGACGTGCCGCCCCCGGGACGTACCGGCTGCCGATGGCAAGGTCGGCGCCCTGCTGAATGGCCGCGGCCAATGCCGTGAGGGTTTCCGGCGGATGCTGAAGGTCGGCGTCGAGCACCCCCAGCACGTCGCCACGCGCCATTGCCCATCCATCCAGCACCGCGGTTGCCAGGCCCAGTCTCCCCGGGCGTCTCAACACGCGTACGGGCAGCTTTGCTGGCCAGTGATTCGGCCCGCTCGGCGGTCCCATCAGCGCTTCCGTCGTCAACGACGATAATCTCGAATTCATCGCCGGCGGCGTCAAGCGCTGCGGCCGAACGCCGCAAACATTCTTCAATGACCGGCGCCTCGTTAAATGTGGGGATGACGACCGAAATCATAAAAAGCTGTTGGACTGAGATGTTGCAATAACGGAAGCTGCGAATTCAACGATTTCGAGCTAAAGGATAAGGGATAAACGGAAAATGACAAAGGTTTATGTGATTAACGGGAGGACTACAGGCGTCAGGCCGGTGCATCCAGCACTCGATTCCCCATCCGGGAATCGGCGCTCTCAGCAGGGAGGAAAGAAATGGAAGTCTTCGTTAATGACCCAACTCAATTGCTGGTGGGCGCGTAATACCCTTGCCGCGCGTAAATGGCGTATTTGCGACTTCGCGCGTCGCTGCGATCGCTGAGGCGCACTTCGATGGTGCGGTAAGTTCCGTCTCTTTGCTTGTTGGTTGGGTAGTACGCCAGCGTGTAGCCCTGCTTGAGCCAGGAAATAATGGTCGCCATCGCCGCGCTCACCGAGGTGCCGTTGTTGGTGTCGATCAACTCCCCGCCGGTTTGCCGGCAGATCTTTTGCACCTCGTGCAGCCGCGCTTCGGGATGGGTCAGAAAGAATCCGCGCGAGTGGTTCAGATATCCCACCCGGATGCTGTAAATCGGCGTTGCGGATTGCAGCGCCGCGCGCTCCACCTGAGCGGCGTCCACGGTTTCCTCGTCGGACGGCTCGTTGTCCGAAACCAGAATGACCGCCCGGCGGCGCTCGGGGGCGGCGTGGCCCAGATAGACCGCAGCCGCATAGAGTGCGTCGTTGATGCTCATCCGCCGTAGGGACTGAGCGCCCACAAATCGACCGAAAGGCCTGATGGTCCGAGGTCAAACCTTCGACTAACTCGGGCTTCTCGCCAAAACTAAAAATGGCCACCTGATCTTCCGGCTTGAGCAGCGCCAGAGTGTCCAGCGCCCCCGTGCGCAATTCCCGCAGCGATGCGACGATGCTGGAACTGTTGTCGATCACCAGGGCCACCGCCAGCGGCAATTCTTCGTGGGAGAAACTCTTGAGCGCCTGTTCCTTGCCGTCCTCGAAGATACGAAAATCCTCCTGCTTCAAATCGCCCACGGCGTGGCCATGTTCATCGTGAACGCTCACTCCACCGGCACCAGATCGACGTTCACTTTAATCGTTGCTGCGGCCGGTGGTTTCGTTAAAGCCGCGGCAATCAGGGGCGGGGAGGGCGCCTGCGCGCCGACGTTCAGGCACACACCAAGCGCCAGACCTATAAAACTGCCGACGCCGGCCATGAGCTTCG
>CAVTDA010000007.1:0-23591 GCA_963733285.1 uncultured Acidobacteriota bacterium | reverse complement strand
AATCGAAAAAATCGGCGTGAACAATTTCACGAAGCTTCCCGTGCTGCTGGCCGGTGGCCCTTGCGGACGACCGATAAGACCGACGTAACCCTCGGGGTCCAGCAGACATTCGCGCAGGACCTCCCTGGCCAATCATTCCCGATGCTCCGAAGAGAATTACCCGCATGATTTTTCACCCGCCAGGAAATTTCTGGTGTGGGACGTCGATTCGCCGAGCATCCACCGCTTCATCTTCTTTCCGCGCTATGGATTAGGCGAAAGGAAATTTGAATCCACAGAGACTTACACGAACATCACTGAGAATAGGAGACCTGCTCTTCACGGGGTTTGCTTTTTAACTCTACATCCTGAATCGGAAGTTTGCAGCAGCAGTAAGGCCGACGGGCGAAGGTCCGTAAGCGCTGACCTTTAGGTCGGCAGTGACGACTATAGCGCTGACCTTTAGGTCAGCAGTGCCGACCTGAAGGTCGGCGCTACATCTAACCAGCCGCTATCCCAAAAAGTCAAGCAGTGGCGCAGAGCATCCATTCAAGGTAAACTCCACAGCAGGAGGCCAAATGTCCCTCCGCCCCGTCAATCGAATGATCAATCCAAGCCCACGCTGGAAGGCGCGGGCGTACATCTGCGCCGCGCCTTCGGTTCGGCAACACTTCCGATTTCGACCCGTTCCTGCTGCTCGACGACTTCCGCAACGATATTCCCGCAGGATTATCTGGCCGGCTTTCCCTGGCATCCCCACCGCGGCATCGAGACCATCACCTACGTTCTCGCCGGAACCGTGGAGCACGGCGACAGCATGGGAAACCAGGGCGCCATCGCCGCCGGCGACGTGCAGTGGATGACGGCGGGCAGCGGCATCATCCATCAGGAGATGCCCAAGGGCGACCCGGCGGGCCGCATGCACGGATTCCAGTTGTGGGCCAATCTTCCCGCCGCGCTCAAGATGACCCCGCCGCGCTATCAGGAGGTGAAAGCGCCGGACATTCCGGAGGTCCAGGACGACGATGGCACGCATGTTCGCATTGTGTGCGGGAATTTCTGGGGCAAGACGGGCCCGGTGGACGGCATTGCCGCCGACCGATCTATCTGGATGTGTCCGTGCCGCCGGGCCGCACGAAGACTCTGCCGGTGGAGACCACGCGCCACGCTTTCGCCTACGTCTTCTGCGGGCAGCGGGAAGTTCTGCAACGCCTCGGGGCCGCTCGCCGTGCCCACGGAATCGGTGGGCTGGCTGGATACGCACCCGCCCACGGAGGCGGACAACCGCTCGCTGATCCTCTTTGATCGCGGCGATGAGGTGATGGTGCAGGCCGGCGAGGACGGCATCCGCTTCCTGCTGGTTTCGGGAAAGCCTTTGGAGGAGCCGGTGGCCTGGTACGGCCCCATCGTGATGAACACGCAGGAGCAGCTCCGCCAGGCGTTCCAGAGCTCGAAGAGGGCACGTTCCTGAAGAACAGGTGATAGGGAACAGGTTACAGGGGACAGTGAAGCACAGCGGACACCTGACCGGCATGGTGGCTCCCGTCGCTCTGGCCGAGCAGGACCCGATTCCTCGTTCAATTCGGCAAACTATGCACAAGCCTTCGTTTGACCCCGGCTTTACGGAAAAATACCGCGGCGGTCTGAGTCGAATCATCAACCCCAGCGGGGAATTCAATGTTCGCCGGCGCGGGACCACCTGGCGCGACGTTCATCCTTATCTTTTCATGATCAACGCCTCGTGGCCGGTTTTCTCGGCGTTGATTTTTGGCGGATTCGTCCTCGCCAACGTGGTGTTTGCGTTGATCTACGTGAAGATCGGCGTGCAGCACCTTCAGGGCGCGGACACCAGCACCGCGCTCAGCCGCTTTCTGAGCGCCTTCTTCTTCAGCGCGCAAACCTTTACCACGGTGGGATACGGCCGGATCTCTCCCGATGGCGTCCTGACCAGCATGGTGGCATCACTGCAAGCCCTGCTGGGATTGATGGCGCTGGCCATTGGCACCGGTCTGCTGTTCGGACGATTTTCGCGGCCCGCGGCGCGCCTGGCCTTCAGCCAGCAGATGGTGGTGGCGCCCTATCAATCCGGAACCAGCCTGCAATTCCGCATGGCCAACCGGCGCAGCAATAATCTGATGGAAATCGAAGTGCGCGTGATCATGAGCACCGTGGAATCCACCGAGCAGGGGCCGATAGCGGAAGTACAAGTACGCTCACGCTGGAACGCCACAAGGTGCAGTTCCTGCCGCTCACCTGGACGATCGTCCATCCCATTGACGAGTCAAGCCCGCTGTGGGGACAAGGGCCCGGAGACCTGGCGCAGCATCAAGCCGAGTTCCTGATCACGATTAAGGCTTTCGACGATACTTTCTTTCAGACGGTCCACGTCCGCCACTCCTACCGCTATCGAAGAAGTGGTTTGGGGAGCGCGCTTCGTTCCCGCCTTCGAGCCCGACGCCGCAGGGCGAAATGGTGCTCGACCTCGGCAAGCTCAGTGAAATATGCCCGTCGAAAATCCACCCAAGGCTCTGACCGCCCCGGAAGTTGGCCAGGTTGAGCAGGCCTGAGTTTCCCCAGCGCCCATCGAATCTGCAACCAATGGACGAATCGCCATGAAACCGGCTCTCGCCGAGCGCGTTCGGCCCTGCGCCAGAGGCGGAGCGATGGATGTAGCGCCACGCTTGAGAGGCTGCGACCCCCTACCCATTGTCACGAGCTGAGTCGTTCCAAACCGGGATACGACATTAGGTGTTCCATTCATGTCTCCCCGAATCCGCTGCTATAATGAATTTCCCCGACGCTTCAATAACCATTTGCATCGAATAATTCGAGATGCGGGTTGAGTTTCCCAGGCGCGGGCAGGGTTTGCACTTGGGAAGAGGTTGTCGTAGGGCAGGGGCCGGGATCGCCGCCATTTGGTACTACCCGCTTCGTTCGCGCTGCACTTCAGCAGGCAAAATCAACCGCTGAATAGCCACCCGGAAAGAATTCACATCAATCGGATTGACAAAGTCCGGTCAATGCGAATAGTGTACGCCATCTTATGAAAATCCTCGTACTCGGTTCCGGTGGTCGCGAACACGCTCTGGCATGGAAGCTGCACGAAAGTCAGCGCATGGAGGAGCTCTACTGCGCCCCCGGTAATGCCGGCATCGCCCAGGAAGCAGAATGCATTCCTGTGGATCTCACAAAGAACAAGGAAATTGTCGCGCTGGCGAAGAGGCTGCACGCCGACCTGACCATCGTGGGTCCGGAAGCGCCGCTGGTCGCCGGGATCGTGGACGAGTTCGAAGCGGAAGGCCTGGCCATCCTCGGGCCCAGCAAGGCAGCGTCGCGTTTGGAAGGAAGCAAAATTTTTTCCAAGGAATTCATGCGGCGGCACAATATCCCCACGGCGAGATTCGAAGTGGCCGGAACTGCTGACGAAGCCCTGAAGGCGCTGGCACGATTTCCCCTTCCGGTGGTGGTCAAAGCGGATGGGCTGGCTGCCGGCAAGGGAGTGGTGGTCGCTCGCAACGCTGGAGAGGCCCAACAAGCCGTGGAAGACTTCATGGTCCGCAAGACCCTGGGGAGCGCGGGCGACAAAGTGATTATCGAAGAGTGCCTCGTTGGCGAGGAAACGTCGTTCATTATCCTCACCGATGGCCACGCGATTCTGCCCCTGGTTCCGACTCAGGACCACAAAGCTCTGCTGGAAGGCGATCAAGGTCCCAACACCGGAGGCATGGGCGCTTATAGCGATGACTCGATCCTCTCCGAACCCATGCACGATGAGATTCTGCGCACGATTGTGGCTCCGACGCTGGCGGGCATGGCGATGGAAGGCTCCCCCTACCGCGGGTTCCTGTATTTTGGGTTGATGATGACGGCGAGTGGCCCCATGCTGCTCGAATACAACGTGCGCCTGGGGGATCCGGAAGCCCAGCCCATCCTGATGCGGCTGCGCTCGGACCTCGGCGACCTGCTGGTGGCTTCACGCGAGGGCAAGTTGGCGTCCGCGGATGTTCACTGGAGCCCCAATCCTTCCATCTGTGTGGTCTTGACCTCCCGGGGTTATCCCGGCCAGCCGGAAGTCAGCAAGGTTATTACCGGATATGAAGCCGTGGAAGCTTTGGGCGGAGTTAAAATATTCCATGCCGCCACGCGGGTTCAGGATCATCAACTGCTGACCACCGGCGGGCGCGTCATGGGGGTGACATCCATTGCCGAGGATTTGCCTTCCGCCATCCAACGCGCCTATGCGGGAGTCAACAAGCTTCAGTTTGAAGGAATGCACTACCGCAAGGATATCGGGGGGAAAGCGCTGAATCGGACCTCGAAGGCGCCGGCGCCGAAACGTCCCCGTACTCCCAAAGGGGAACGGCAGGCCTCGCGCAAGTAAAGCTGGATTATTCCGGCGCACGAAGGTTTAATTCCAAAACAATCGAATCTGGAGGAGAAAGGAAATGGCTGAAAAGCCCTTGGTAGGAATTGTGATGGGGAGCGACACGGATCTGCCGGTCATGACCGACTCTGCGGCGACGCTCAAGAAATTCGGCATCCCGTTTGAAATCGAGATTACCTCGGCCCACCGCTCGCCGGTGCGAACTTCCGAATACGCTCGGACGGCGAAAGAGCGCGGCCTGAAAGCGATCATTGTGGGAGCCGGCGGCGCCGCGCACCTCGCTGGAGTCATCGCGGCGGAAACCACCCTGCCCGTGATTGGCGTTCCCATGGCGACGACGACGCTTGCCGGCCTTGATTCCCTGCTCTCCACGGTGCAGATGCCCGGCGGAGTTGCGGTGGCCTGCACGGCAATCGGCAAACCCGGCGCCATCAATGCCGCAATTTTTGCCGTCCAAATCATCGGGACGTCCGATCCCGCCGTCGCGCAGAAGCTTGTTGAGCACAAGGAACAACTGGTGCGGGCGGTGGTGGAGAAATCCGAGAAGCTCAAGCGCGAATTCAAAATTTAGCGAAAAGCGGGTAATGAGTGATAAGGGCAGGGTGGCGCGCCACGACTGGGAACTAGCCGCATTTGATTCCTCACCCGGATTGGAACTCCCCGGGTCCTCATCCGCCGGAACTTTTTGATCATCTTCAGGGTGCAACATTGTTTATTGGCCACTTCGGGGTTGCGATGGCGGCAAAGAGGGTTGCGCCCCGCACCTCGCTCGGCACGCTGGTGATGGCGGCGCAGTTTGTGGACCTACTGTGGCCCATCTTTCTTCTGCTGGGCTATGAGCAAGTCGTGATTTCACCCGGCGCGACGGCGGTAACTCCTCTTGACTTTGTATCCTATCCGTTCTCCCACAGCCTGCTTGCGGTTTTCGGATGGGCCTGCCTGTTTGCCGGGCTCTATAAAATCATCCGGAGTGATTCTCTAGGGGCTGCTTGCCTTTGGTTCGTGGTGATGAGCCATTGGGTTCTTGACGCGCTCACGCACAGGCCGGATCTGCTGCTCTATCCAGGCGGATCGACCTACATTGGGCTGGGCCTTTGGAACTCGCGATTCTGGACGATTCTTATCGAGAGCGCACTCTTTCTTTGGGGCGCGAGAATTTACGCGCGTTGGATGCGGCCGCTCGACGGCGTCGGAAAGTGGGCCTTTCGAACCTACATTGGTCTACTCGTGGTGATCTATTTGAGCAATATCTTTGGTCCGCCACCGCCAAGCGAGAAGGCCATTGGCTACCTTGGGCTCGCCATGTGGCTGCTGGTCATTTGGGCTGCCTGGTTTGACCGCCATCGAATCGCCGTCAACCGAATTCAGCCCCCGTCCACTTCCGAGCTCTTTCCCGAGGCGCCAGCTCAGCCGTGATGGCGAAATACTGACTCTGCCGATTCGTTGTAATCCGATTGGAATCATTACCGGAAGCACCTATAATCGCGTCAACCATGTCTGAACCGATTCGACTGACCGCATTGGTGAAAGCCGGAGGTTGTGCGGCGAAATTGAGCCCGAGCATTCTGGACTCCGTCCTCGGGCGATTGCCCAAACAAGTTGATCCCAACGTGCTCGTGGGGTTTGACACGGCCGACGACGCGGGCATTTATCTGATCTCTCCGGATCTCGCGCTGGTCCAGACGGTGGACTTCTTCACGCCGATCGTGGACGACCCCCATACCTTCGGCCAGATTGCCGCGGCCAACGCTCTCAGCGACGTCTACGCCATGGGAGGCCGGCCGGTTTCCGCCCTTTCCATTGTCGGGTTCCCGAATTCCGGCCGGGATTTGGGAATCCTGGAAGAGATTCTTCACGGCGGATTATCCAAGATGCGGGAGGCGGGCTGCACAGTGATCGGCGGGCACTCCATCAGTGACGAGGAAATCAAATTCGGCTATGCGGTAACGGGATTGATTGATCCCAAACGCGTGCTCAAGAACGTCGGAGCAAAACCCGGTGACCGACTGATTCTGACCAAACGGCTGGGGACAGGAGTCATCGCCGCGGCCTTGAAGAAAAGCGCAGCGAGCGAGGCCGCGATTAATGCGGCGATCGGCTCCATGTGCACGCTGAATCGAGCCGCGCTGGAGCATGCACTGCCTTTCGAGATCCACGCTGTGACCGACGTGACCGGCTTCAGCTTCCTGGGTCATGCAAGGGAAATGGCTGTTGGTAGCAAGGTGAGTTTTAGGATCGATTCCGGCGAATTTGATTTCCTCCCCCAGGCGCGCGAACTTGCGCAGCAGGGTTTTCTTCCCGGCGGGCTGAAGCGGAATGAGGAATTCATTGGCGGCTGTGTGGAGTTTGCTCCTGCCGTTCCGCCAGACGTCCGAAACTTGCTCTTCGATCCTCAGACTTCGGGAGGATTGCTGCTTTCCATTGCGCCACAGGATGCATCAAAGCTTCTGGAATCCCTGCGGACGAATGGAATTCCCGGGCAACTTGTCGGAGAGGTGATCGAGAAGACACATCCGCTCATCGACGTCCGATGACGCTGACGCCTCGGTGGCGCTGCATTGCGCCATCAGCTCTTCAAAGGGTAAAATTGGCACGATGAAAAATGTTCCTACGCAGCTCATGGTGGGGTTGGGAATATTGCTGATTGGGGCCGGAATCGTTGGCGGGGAATATGTCCTGGTCACGTGGTACCCCGTCCACAAAGAGAACGTCAGAAAAGCGACTTTGGCGGTCACGTCCTACAAGAATGACGATCTGGGTTTTGAGCTGCAAGTTGCAGCAGGCATCAACAGAAAAGTGGAAACTTTCACGGGCGGCGTCCACATCTTCGCCCCGAAATTTTGGGCTGCCGGACCATCTCTCAAGATCACTTCCCGGCCTAATCCGGACAAGTCTTCAGAGTTTACGCCCCAGGACCTGGCGATTTGGGAGACGGACGGAGTTCAGCATCATCTCTGGCGATACGACTTTCAGCAGACCCAGATCAATGGCCGCAACGCGGTCTTGATCTGGCAATACAAGGACCGGGCCATGCAGATCACCGCCCGAATCATCGCCCCTGACCACATCGTCGAGGCTGATTGCACGCCCGGCAGCGAAGACGAAGCACTTTTCCTTACGGCCTGCGAAGAAAGTCTGCGCACCATCAAGGTGGCGGGAGCGCCATCTGCCGAACCCGAGCCGGCGGGGGGCAAGGAAGAAATTCTCGACTTGACGAAGAGCAGGCATTAACGCAGTTGTTGGGGATGGACGCTCCCGGGCGCTACCCCTGTGGGGCTGGAAATAGAAATTCACCAATCTGGAACCCTGGCAATCGGGCGCTCCTATTGCGGGCCCTCCGTTGCGCACCTATTTACGTTGTGAGGATCTGAGGAGGGCTTTTGAGCCGGACCGCGCCCAAGTGGCAAATCGTTGAAGGTGATTTGGCATCGCCCGCGGGCTTTCGCGCCGCCGCCGTGGCGGCGGGCATCAAGAAGAAGCGCGACGCCCTCGATTTGGCGCTGATCTTTTCCGACGCGCCGGCCACCACGGCGGCTGGAGTCTTTACGACGAACCTCGTGGCGGCCGCCCCGGTTCACCTCTCCAGGAAAAATCTGGTTGATAGCCGGGGGCGGTGCCGGGCCATCCTCGTCAACGCCGGAAACGCCAACGCCTGCACCGGCCGGGCGGGAATGCAGGTGGCGGAGGAAACGGCGAGGGCCGTTGCCAGCACGTTGGGAATCGATGCTTCGCAGGTTTTGGTGGCGTCCACCGGCGTCATCGGCATCGCGCTCAACCCGGACCTGATCGTTACCCAACTCCCCCATCTCAAAGAGAACCTCTCGCGCGAAAATGCGGGAAAAGTTTCGACCGCAATCATGACCACCGACACGTTCCCGAAAACTTGCGTCGTGCGGGGCGAGAGGAAGGGAAAAGTCGTGCACATTGCGGGCGTCGCCAAAGGTGCCGGAATGATTCATCCGAACATGGCGACGATGCTCTCCTTCATCACCACGGATGTAACGGTGGGCGAGCGCATGCTTCACAATCTGCTGGCTGGGGCGGCAAAGGAATCGTTTAATCGCGTCACCGTGGATGGCGACACTTCGACCAATGATACGGTCTTCGCGCTGGCCAGTGGTCTGTCAGATATGGCGGTGATTCCGGGGAATGACAGCCGCGCTTGGTTCAGCGAGGGATTGACTTTGCTCTGCCAGACCCTGGCGCGCATGATCGCGCGCGACGGCGAAGGAGCTACGAAATTCGTTCAGGTGGAAGTGGCCGGGGCGCGCACCCCGCTCGATGCCGACCGCGTCGCGCGGGCCATCGCCAATTCCCCGCTGGTCAAAACGGCGCTTGCGGGGGCGGATCCCAATTGGGGGCGAATCATCTGCGCGGCGGGCTACTCCGGAGCAAAATTCGATCCCAACAAAATCGATATTACCATCAACCACCTCGCGCTTTGCCGGAAAGGCGTTGACGCCGGATTTGACGAGGCTGCCGCGCACAAGGAGTTCGCCCAAAAAGAGGTCGTGCTGCACGTAGACCTGCACGCGGGAAGGGCCACGGCGCAGGTCTGGACGTGCGACTTCACGCACGGCTACATTGACATCAATTCATCCTACCGGAGTTGATCAATGCGCTCAATTCAAGGGTGGGAGTTTCAGATGATAGATTCCACCGGCGCGCCAAACGGAAATTGCTCATAGTCGAGCACGGCGCCGGAAACCATTTCATTGGTCGCGAAGAACAGAACCCCCTTGGCCACGTCCGCGGGAACGAGCATTCGGCCGGAAGGGCGCGTCTTTTCCGCTGCCTGGAGCCAATTCTCACCTTTGCCGTCGACCACTCCCATCGCGAACCGCTCACCCTCCGTCAAAGTCCAGCCGGGGTTTAGTTGATTCACCCTGATCCGGTATTGCGTCAGGTAATTGGCCAGATTCTTCGTGAACGTAATCATCGCTCCTTTGGAAGTGGAATAAGGCAGCAGGCGCTTCAAACCGCAATAGCCATTTCCCGAACCGATGTTGACAATGCATCCGCTGCGCCGCTCCTTCATGTTCCGCACCGCTTCCTGGCAGAGCAGAAACGGGGCGCGAATGTTGACGGCGAAAACTTCATCCCATAGTTCGGTCGTGGTATTTTCCAGATTGGAGCGGTGGACCACGGCGGCATTGTTCACCAGGATATCGACCCGGCCAAACTGGGCCACCGCCGTGCGAATGATGTTGCGGCAGTGCGATTCATCCTGCAAATCGCCGGTAATCAGGTGGGCCTGACTGCCCGCGGCCTCGATCAATTGCATGGTCTTCTCCCCTGCGGCGCGCTGCGCGGCCAGGCCGTGCACAACAACTTGCGCTCCATGCCCGGCAAGTTTCAGCGCGATTCCCGCACCGATGCCCTGAGTCGAGCCGGTGACCACCGCCACCTGGCCTTTCAACGATTGCTCTTCACTGCTTGCGGAACTCATAGACTCCTCTCGGTGAATGCGATGATGTAGAATCTGCAGCCCAGTTCTCAAGTATCATAGCGTAGTGACTTTGAATTCGAACCGAATTTGCGGCAGGGAGAAGGGGCCATCATGGATCGCAGAACTTTTACCAAGACCCTGGCAGGGGCAACGCTCGGAAGCTCGGCCATGGCGCATGCCGCTGAGCCTTCAGCGGAGCAAGCCACGCTGGTCGAATCGCCTTTCAAGATTTCCATCATGATCTGGACGGTGTTTCACGGGCTCCCATTTGAGCAGCGCATGGAAAAAGTGGCGGAGGCAGGATACCGCGCCGTGGAACTCGTCAATGAGGCCACGCAATGGTCGGAGGACGACTTTCGCCGCTACAACCGCAAGCGCCAAGAGCTGGGAATCGTGTTTGATACGATATGCTCAGTTCGCCACGGCGTGGGTGACCCGAGCGTTCGCGATGGCTTTCTGGCTGATGTGCGCGACACTCTGAAGATCATGGACAAGATCGATTGCCACACGCTGAATGTGATGTCCGGAAACGTGATTCCCGGCCTTTCGCCCGAAGCCCAGCATCAGAGCTGCGTGGAGGGCTTGAAGCGCGCGGCGGAACTGGTGGAGGGGAAAGACATTACGCTGCTCATCGAGAATATTGACCTCGAGGAGAATCCGCACTATTACATGTGGTCGGTACCCGAAGCCTTCAAAATCGTCGATGAGGTCAATCATCCCCAGGTCAAGGTCCTCTATGACTTTTATCATGCGCAAATTTCCGGCGGGAATCTGATTTCCAATCTCGAACGGCATTTTGACAAGGTGGGACTCATTCACATCGCCGACGTTCCCGGCCGCCACCAGCCCAGCACCGGCGAGATCAATTACATCAACATTTACAAGAAGCTTGCCGAGTTGAAATACGACCGTTACATCGCGATGGAGTTTCACCCGGTGGGCGATCCGGTGAAGGCTCTCGCTGAGGCGCGCCAGGAAGCTCTGCGGGCCGCGCAAGCGCGCGCAACCGATTTAGCCCCCAATTCTTAATTCCCAGTGTTTATTGGCCACCTTCTCTTGTACTTTATAATACAAAGTACTTGACATTGATTTTGCCTCCTGGTATAAACCTCCGCATGCCTTGCCCCGGACCCGTTCGTTCGCGCCGCGTTCGTCCCGCTCCGCTGCCCGCCCATGCGGCGGAGGACTTGCGCTTTATTCGCGAAACCATGCAGAATGCCGCGTCCTTTACCGCCGTCCCCGGCTGGGGCGGCGTGGCGATGGGCATTACGGCCCTTGCCACAGCATGTATCGCGCCGCCACCCTCCAGCGCCAGGTGGTGGTGTTTCACCTGGATTATCGCGGCTCTGGTGGCGTTTTCGCTGGGCACATTGTCGGTCTATTGGAAGGCGCGCCGGGTGGGCACGCCAATCCTCACGCGGCCGGGCCGGAAGTTTCTGCTAAGCCTGTTTCCGCCATTGGCGGCCGGGGGAGTCATTTCCGCGGCAATCTACGTCGCTGGACAAGGTCATCTCCTCCCGGGAATCTGGCTGCTTCTTTATGGTGTGGGCGTTATCTCGGCGGGAACTTTCTCCGTGCCGGTGGTTCCTGCCATGGGCCTGTGCTTTCTGCTGCTCGGAGTCGCGGCCATGTTCTGCCCGGCCGCCTGGGCGAATGCGGTGATGGCCGTGGGATTCGGCGCACCGCATATTCTCTTCGGGCTGATCATTGCAAGGAGGTACGGTGGGTAGACCTAGTCTTCGCAGCACGCGAACTTTGGTGGGAAAGCCGGCGGCCGGCCGCGCCACGCGACGCATTCCGGGCGAGGCGCCTCCGGATTTTGACCGGCTGATTCACGAACGCATCCGCCTGGGCATTGTCAGTGCGCTCGCAGCCAATGAATCCCTCAGTTTTCACGACTTGAAGAAACTACTGGGGACGACCGACGGCAATCTGAGCGTGCACGCGCGCAAGTTGGAAGAGGCAAAATACATTGCGTGCGAAAAATATTTTGAAGGCCGTGTGCCCAAGACCGTCTACCGCCTCAGCCCCGCTTGGCCGGCGATCCTTGGAGGAATATTTGGACCAGATGGAGTTGCTGATCGAATCGATGCGTTCGCTCTGACCGGGGCGAAAATTTTTTGCCTTGTTGCTTTGTAATATAAAGTACATTGCGGACTGCGTTCACCCAGCGCCGACGGCACCGCTTGGCCACTTGCGGGCCCGGCCTAGGGAAGGAAACTAAAAAATGAGCAATGACAAGAATGGTGTTGTCGATCCTCCTCCATGCCCGCACGTCGCCATCATCATGGACGGCAGCGGACGTTGGGCCACGACGCGCGGATTGCCACGTTCGGAGGGTCATCGCGCCGGCCGTGACGCGGTGCGCCGGACAATTCTGCGCCGCGCTCGCGCAGGGTATTCCATTTCTGACCCTCTTCGCTTTTTCCACCGACAACTGGGGGAGGCCGGAGCACGAAGTGGCGGAGCTGATGCAGATCTTCGAGAGCTTCTTTCTCGTGGATGCCCCGGCTCTCGCGGCTCAGGGCGCGCGAATCACCGTGATCGGAACGGCGCGACCGCTTGCCAGGATTTTGCTCGACGCAATCGAGGCCGTCGAAGCCGCCAGCGCTTCAAACGAGAGAATTGCTTGTGCGGCTCGCCATCGACTATTCCGGCCGCGACGCGATCCTGGCCGCAGCACGCCGATTCCAGGAAATCAGGTTTTTCGTCCGACGAAGAGTTCGTGAACCTGCCTCGCACGAAAAGGATGCATCCGCGGGCCTGCGCCCGACATCGATCTGCTGATCCGCACGGGCGGCGAGCTGCGCCTGAGCAATTGTCCGCTCTGGGAAATCGCCTATGCCGAGCTCTATTTCACGCCCTGCTTGTGGCCCGATTTCGGCGCCGGCGAACTCGCCGCTGCCGTGGATGATTTTTATTCCCGCCAGACGACGATTTGGGCGTATTTCGGAAGAACTAGTCTGAAGAACCGTAAAATGGCGAAGTGAAGCCAATTCGACTGAAATTTGGATCTCAGACGTCATTGCGATATAGCCGGACAAAAACCGAATAGCGCCAATATCAAAATCCGATCTCAACGAGGGACCTCCCCTGAACCCCACTGCGAAAGCTGGAAATCGCTGTTCTTGCCGTCGCAATTAGTCTTGGCGTTCTGGGGATGCCTTGCTCCGCATGTTCCGGATGGGCTTTGAATTTTGCACTATGGAGCTCTGCCCTTACCGCAAGTGTTGCAATTCTGGGGCGATTTCGGAAAGAGGTTTTTGATGGAGGTGGGAATTGGCTGCTCCTTTCGATGACGCTTGTTCCCTATCCTTCCTTTGGAGGGATGCGCGGATTCTTAATGCCATGAGTCTCCTGGGGCTGGTGACGAGTTCGCGCTAGCTCTTCTGCGGGCGCAAAGGTGGAAGGCTGTGGGACTCAAGCTCTGCATCATACGCCGTGTCGGCTCTCGTCACCGGGTTGAATTCCATATTTGGCATGTTTCCGTCGCTCTTTGGCACCAGGGAATGGAAAAAGGCCGCCGGGTGGGGAACTCCGTATAGGTCTGGAGCATTACTGCGCGGGGTCTTATTATCGACTGCCCCCTCTGTTCGTTTTTGGGATGCTTCTCGTTGCCGCGGATGGCGTTTCCAAATGCTCCTTTGACGACTGTTCGATTTTGATTTGACGCACGTCCTGCTGATCGGGTGCATCGCCTTTTCTCGTCTTGGGAGGCTATTTGCGCAGGCCCTGTTCGGTGAGGAGTTGAAAATCGCCCGAACGAAGCCGTCTTGACAACGTCGCGATCTTGGTGCGATTGAAACTGGAACGGTACTGGGACTGATGGACCTTCTGTTTTTGATTTTTGTCGCCATCCAGATTCGTTATTTCTTTAGTGGTTCCGAGATGTACGGATTACCACGACGGCTTGACCTACTCGGAGTATGCACGTAGCGGCTTCTGGGCATTGCTCGCCGTGGCGATCATTCTCCTCCCTTTCCTACTGATGATTCACTGGTTCCTTCGGCCAGAAGACACCACCGCTCAGCGCGCATTCCGCTGGCTCGCGGGAATCCAGATCGCGCTTCTCTTCGTCATCATGGCGTCGGCGTTTCAGCGAATGCATCTTTACGTCATGGAATACGGACTCAGCGAGGAACGCCTCTACCCGACGGCGTTTATGGGTTGGTTGGCCGTTGTATTCGTCTGGTTTTGTTTGACGGTCTTACGGGGGAAGCGCCAGCACTTCGCATTTGGAGCGATGGCGGCTGGATTTCTGCTCGATCGCCGCGCTTCAACGTCATTAATCCCGACGCGCTGATTGCCCGGACGAATCTCGAACAGTGCGCGTGCCGGGAGATAAATTCGATTCCTGCTATCTCGACTCCCTTAGTGCCGATGCTGTTCCCGCCATTGTCTCAGCGTGGGCGGGTCTAAGCCATGCCAATCTGTGTACGCTTCGACTCCATTTGTCAGGCTGGGGTTGCCGGCGCCGCGATTCGGCTGGCGTTCGTGGAACTCTCTCGCGCCCGCGCAAGCAAAGCGGTAGACCAGCCATCCTGAAATCGAAATTTGGTTTGCCCTGACGCCGAAAGAATAGACCTCGACCTACGATCCTGAACCTATTTTTAACAATTGATAAAAAATATTTTGCTAGTCTGTCGATTTGGCGGAAGTCAAACGTCGTTCAGGTGGCGGAAGAAATTGACGGTGAGGACTTCCGGTAAAATAACGGGGCAGCGCCTTTCGACCCGAAACGGACCGACAAACTTTTCAGGAGGCGGACCGAACATGCAATTTCTTTTGCTGATTTATGAGAACGAAAAGCGCTATGACAAGGGCTATCAGGCAGAGGAAATGGCCGGATATCAGGCATTTGGAAAGGAATTCGCGGGCTCTATCAAAGGCCGGAACGCCTTGAAGCCGACGGCCACGGCGACCTCCGTTCGCGTGCGCGATGGCAAGGTGGTGGCCACCGACGGGCCGTTTGCCGAGACCAAGGAACAGCTTGGCGGCTACTATCTTGTGGAAGCGAAGGATCAGAAAGAGGCCGTCGCCATGGCCGCGAAGATCCCTGGGGCCGCTACGGGGACCGTTGAGGTCCGGCCCATCATGACGTTTTCCTGAACGTCAAATTACAGCTTAAGGCAATATAACTCGTTTGTAATGAATTAATTGGGGATATAGAGGAACGGCGATCCGATACGTGGCCGCCGCCCCGAGGAGGTACATGTGTGTCCAGCATGTCTTACCACTTTGGTCTTATTGGCAACCGGTGCGCTTTCGACCGGTGGGTTGACGGCGCTGGCGGTTAAGAAGGTCCATGCTCAGGCGGCCGCGCTCAAGTCCGGTGCCACGCACGAATCTACCGACAACCGAAAAGGAGGAGTCTGAAATGGAAACCACTACGATCATGCCGGAGGTTGTATCTCGATCGGAATGGCTTGCTGCCCGTAAGTCATTGCTGGCCAAGGAGAAAGAGTTCACACGTCAGCGCGATGAGCTAAGTGCCGAGCGTCGCAAGCTGCCCATGGTGAAAATCGATCGGCAGTACACTTTTGAGGGGCCCGACGGTCCCGCGACCCTGCGCGAGCTCTTTGGCAAATTCCGCCAATTGATCACCTATCATTTCATGTTCGATCCGGCCTGGGAGCAAGGTTGCAGTGGCTGCTCCTATTTCATGGATAACATCGCCGGCGGCCTCGTCCACCTTGGCGCGCGCGACACCGCATTTACGGCGGTTTCCCGCGCCCCGCTGGCCAAGATTGAGCCCTTCAAGCAGCGCATGGGCTGGACCTTCCCCTGGGTCTCATCCTTCGGCAACAGCTTCAACACGGATTTTCATGTCACCCTCGACCCCGATCGGGCCGACTACCAGTACAATTATGTCAGCGCGAACGAACTGCTGGAAAAGGGCAGAGACCGGGCGCCGAAAGGTGAAATGCCGGGGCTCAGCGTTTTTCTGCTCGACGGGGATGAGATCTATCACACCTACTCGACTTACCAGCGTGGCTTGGATCTGCCCATGAGCACTTATAATCTTCTCGACATGACCAAGTTCGGCCGGCAGGAAGAGCCTGGACAAGGCATGAGGTGGGTGCGCCACCACGACCGGTATTAATCTCAGATCCCCTGGCTGTGCCGGGGAGGCAGCAAAGGTTGGACCGTTACGGGAGTGGATGCCAAAAACCGAAAGAGACCCCTCACCCGACCTCCTCCGTCGGCCACCCTCTCCCCTGGGAGAGGGAAAGGGGATTTTCAGCGCGTCTGCGCGAAGGAGGATGCGGCGGCATCGCCGCAAGAAATCCCTTACCTTCTCCCGGGGGAGAAGGTGGCTGAGGGACGAAGCCGGATGAGGGGTCTTTTGCCGACGGTTATGGTTGAGCCCCTTTGAGGGGCAGCCACCGTAAAGCCTTCGGCTCTGCCAGAGGATATTTACTGCGATTTGGCAGGAGATAAGGCAATAACCTCCAACGCCGAACCAAATCGTCCGAGTGGGCATCTCTCATCCAAGTCTGGTTGTGGGCTTTATGCCAATTCAATACTCTAAGGAGCACCAACTGATATGGATTCAGTTTTTATCGATGGTATGTTCAAAACCAATACCGGCCTCGTGACCAAGGCAATTGCTGATGTCCCCGCCGACCAATGGACCAAGAAGCCGGGGCAAGGTTCGAACCACATGCTCTGGGTGGTGGGACACGTGGTGTGGGCGCGGGGCAACGTGGCGCGAACGCTGGGGTCAACGTGGTCGCTTTCCTGGGCCAAACTATTCGCCCGTGGTGCAGAAGCCGGGGATGCGTCCAACTATCCTCAAGTTGACGAAGTCCGCAAAGCCTGGACGGATGTCTCCACCGAGCTTGCCACGATTTTCCCCAAGGCTTCCGAGGAGCTCCTGGATCAACCCTATGACAAGCCCATGTTCGACGGCAAGGTCGGCGGCTTTATCGCATTCCTTGCTTTTCACGAGACCTATCATGTCGGCCAGCTCGGTTATTTGCGAAAGTGGCTTGGACACAGCTCGCTGGTGGGGTGAGCGATGGCCAAACCCCAATCGCTCACGTCTCGCGAAGGTGCCCTTTTCTCGATGACCAACCTTCGTAATTATTCGTCCATCCGGGAGGGAGGATTCGATGCGTTACCTGTTATTGATTTACGGCAATGAACAGGCCAAGGCAGCAATGCCGGCGGAAGATCTCCAGGAATCGATGGATCAAGCCCAGGCCTACATGATGGAAGCCAACCGATCAGGAGTATTTATATCCGCAGACCCGCTTCAGCCCACGGCAACGGCCACCACGATTCGCAGGCAGGATGGCAAGGTGCTGATCACGGATGGACCGTTCGCCGAAACCAAGGAGCAACTCGGCGGGTACATCATGCTCGACTGCCGCGATTTGGATGAAGCACTGGAATGGGCCGCCAAATTCCCCGGCGCTTGCGGCGGAGTCGGTTGCGTCGAGGTGCGGCCGATTCACGAGGTCCCCGGCTTCGGCAAGAAGCCCGAAATGGACGCTGCTCAAAAAGTGCATGGATGACCTAAAGAGTTCCCTCGATGCTGTCTTCCGGCGGGAGTCGGGGCGAATCATTGCCGGCCTGATCCGGGTATCGGGCTCATTCGATCTTGCGGAAGAAGCCATGCAGGACGCTTTGGCCGCAGCACTCGAGCGCTGGCCGGCGCAGGGCATTCCGAACAATCCCGCCGCGTGGATTACGTCCGTTGCCCATCGCAAGCTGATCGATTATGCCCGCCGCGCCAACACGCGCCGCGATAAGGAAGATCAACTGCTCTATGAGAGTGGGCCCGCAAGCACGAGTCATGATCCCATTCCCGTCAACGACGAAATGAGCCTTCCCGATGACCGCCTGCGTCTCATCTTCACCTGCTGCCACCCCGCGCTAAATCTGGAAGCGCAGGTCGCGTTAACGCTGCGGACTCTGGGCGGACTCACGACGCCGGAAATCGCGCGCGCCTTTCTCGTGCCGGAACCCACGCTGGCGCAACGGCTGGTGAGGGCCAAACGAAAAATTCAGGACGCGCGCATTCCCTACATCGTCCCTCCGACCCACCTGCTGCCCGAGCGCCTCGCTTCCGTGCAAGCGGTCATCTACCTCGTTTTCAATGAAGGCTACACCGCCACGGCCGGTGACAGTCTAATCCGTCGTGAAATGTGTGTGGAAGCGATCCGCCTGGCGCGGACGCTCTGCGAGCTGATGCCGGATGAGCCGGAGAACTTGGGTTTATTGTCCTTGATGCTGTTGCACGATTCCCGCCGCGATGCGCGTGTGAACGCTCAAGGTGAGCTGGTGCCGCTCGAGGAACAGGACCGGGCCTTGTGGGATCGCGAGCGAATTGGCGAAGGCCTGGAGCTGGTTGAAAAGGCGTTGCGCCTAGGCCGCGTCGGCCCCTATCAACTTCAAGCCGCCATCGTCGCCGTTCATGCCGAAGCGCAAACTCCGGCGGAAACGGATTGGCGCGAGATCGCCGGGCTTTACCGAGAATTAATGCGCTTTGTTCCCACCCCGATTGTGGCCTTGAATCATGCGGTGGCGGTGGCCTTGAGCGATGGTCTGGAAACCGGTTTGGTGCTGATCGATCAACTTGGCGCGTCGGGGGAACTTGATTCCTACTACCTCTATCATGCCGCGCGCGCGGATATTCTTCGTCGGCTTGGCCGTTCCCCCGCCGCCGCTCAAGCCTACAGCCAGGCGCTGAGCCTCACCGCCAACGCCGTCGAACGCCGCTACCTGAGACGCCGATTGACGGAGCTTGGAGCATTTTCATAAAGCGGGCTCAGGGCAATTCCTTTATCTGCTCTTCCTTCTCATCACCAGGCGACCGGGTCTTCGGGCAGAAATTGTTCAACCTTGCGCATCGGAGCGCGTTCCGCCAAGTAATAGCTCCGTTGGTAGAACGGCCCATCCTGACCCGGCGGATCAATATTGATCACCGTGTTGCCTTTGATGTCGAGCGTGTATTCCGTCCCGCCGATGGTGACCTTGGTCTGGCGGCGCGTAATCGGGAAATTGACCGTGAGCATGTCGCCAGTATGGGCGCTACCAAGATTCAGATAGCGGCCGTCCCAGTGGAAATTCACAGAGCGGCCGTTTGATTGAGCCGTCACTCCCGGCTCTTTCGCCACCACCCACTCCGGCATTCGCACCATGACACTTCGCAGCGGCGTGTCGCACCTTCACTTCCACTTTGCCCTGATAGGGAATGTGGCTGTGGATGTCGGCCCATTCGGAAGCCCGGTTCAACAAGAGGTTGACGCGCAATTCGCCCTGCTGATGATGAACGATGTGCTCCCACATGTAGTAGAGCGTTCTACCCATGTTGCCTGTGCAGCAATGCTGAATCGAGTGGGGAAAATCCTTCGCCTCGTAAATGTTGAAATCGTTGGGGGCGGACCATCCGGCGAAGGCGCCCGACACTGCGTTCGGGCACGTGATCACCGGTTTCGTTGAACGCCACCGGGGTGGGCGGCAGCTTGCTGGCGGCGCGGTAGATCCATGAGGGGTCGGCAATTTGCGACTCGGAAAAGTGGTTGCGCGTCCAGCGGTCCGCATCGTCCCAATAATCGCCCGCGCCGGCCAGCGTGAGCTTGATGGCGAGTGGCAAGCATGTCGGCGATGGTGTCCGCTTCGCAGCGGGGATAGTTGGGCACGAAGGCTTCGGGGAAAAATCCGATGATCGGAGCGCTGTTGGCCTTGGCCCATTCATAGCTGCCCCGAACAAATTCGATCAGCCCCTGGTCGCCTACGGCCGCGGCATATTCGAGCATGCTCAGCAATCCGATGCCATGCGCGTGGCCATGGCCGCCGTTGTGACGTTCTCGATGTGCCAGCGCGCCGTCCACCACTCGCGTTCGGGATCGCCAAACAGCCACGGCCCATCGGGCTGATAGTAGCCGGCATGAAATTGGACGTAATTGGCAAGCTTCGCCGCCAGCACCCGGGCCGGCTCGTAACCCGTGGCCTGGTAGTATTGCGCAAGGCCCATGATCACCCGCGCGTTGGTTTCTTCGCCGCGAAAGCCCGTGGGCATGGGCGCATCGGCTCCGTAGCGGCCGAATGGCTCGAGGCCCCCGCGCGGCCAGTAGGCGTAATCACCCTTATCGACCGCGAGCGCGGTGAGACGCGTGATCATCTTTTCGATAGTCGCCTTCCACATCGGATTCTTGTCGCGCAGATAATACAGCGTCATCGTGCCCAGCATCCGCTGGCACGCGGCCGTGTCAGTCACTTGCGCGACGTCTCGCGCCCAAGTCATGAGTCGACGTTCCGTCGCTCTTCCAAAACGGAGTCACGTAGGATTTGGGCAGGCTGATGCGAGCTCCAGGGGCGGCCCATCATGGGAATGTAGACCAGTCCGTCCGGTCCAATCTCCTTCAGCGCCGTTTGCATCCAAATGGGATCAACGTGATCGTTCTCGCGGCTTCCCGTGGCGAGCCTGAGCAGAGGCAGGGCCTCCTTCAATCCTTCTACGTTTTCCACCCAATCGTTGAAGTCGTGCTGCATGACGGGAGGATTGCGGTGAAAGTTGGCCAGCCAGTAAACTTCCATGTCGGCATTGGGATCGGTGATGGAGGTCAAAGCGTGAATGCACAGCTTCGCGCGCTCGGCGATGTCGAGCGTGTCCGGCACAGTGTCTTGGTATCGACGGCCACGATAGACAGGAATCTCGAAGTGAGGAATCTGCTCGCGGATGTATTGAATCCTCAATTTGCCTTGCGGCGCGCCCGCGGCGGGCGTGTCGG
This sequence comes from uncultured Acidobacteriota bacterium, assembly GCA_963733285.1. GTDB lineage: Bacteria > Acidobacteriota > Terriglobia > UBA7540 > UBA7540 > Bog-366. Next base: position 3,037 of record CAVTDA010000007.1, on the reverse strand, counting down.
GACCGGCCAAGCCGGTGTCTTGGAGTCTAACGCGCGGCAGCAACGATGCTCCCACTGCCGCGAGTGAATTCAATACAAACTTTCGCCTTTTCATGAGCAATCCTCCTCAAGCGGGAAATGCCTTTGAGTTTGTGCGAGAGGCGCGATTTGGCACGTCGTGACCGGCGCGACCGCTCTCAAATGCCCACGGCAATATACTCTGGTCGAATCTCCGAGCCCAAGGTTTATGATGCATGTCGCGACCGAATTAAGGCAGCCCAGCGTACCATTCCGATGACGCAGCGCATCGATCATCGAAGTGAGGCTTCATCGGGCGGCGCCTTTGGGTTAAGCTATGAATGAATCTCTCTTAGGGGGCTAACGATGGCGGCAGAGTTCAAAGATAAAGTCGCAGTAGTCACAGGCGGGTCGCGAGGAATCGGCTTCTCAATTGCCCAGGCGTTGCTGGCCGAGGGAGCGAAGGTCTTCATCTGCGGGCGCGACCAGAAGGCGCTCGACGTGGCGCTCGATAAGCTGCGCGCCACCGCCCCGGCCAATGTGGATGGAACTACGGCCGACGTGAGCAATTACGAAGATTGCCGCAAGCTGATTCGCGCGGTGGGCGAGCGCTTCGGCGGTCTCGATATTCTCGTCAACAACGCGGGCGTTGGCATCTTCAAGCCCGTTGACCAGCTCACGGTTGAAGATTGGGATACGACGATTCACACCAACCTCTCCGCTGTTTTCTATTGCTGCCACGAAGCGATCCCGCTGATGCGCAAACGCGGAGGCGGCTATATTTTCAACATTTCCAGCCTGGCTGGGGTGAACCCCATGCCCACGGGCTCCGCCTACAACGCCTCCAAATTTGGCCTGAATGGATTCAGTGAGGCCATGATGCAAGACGTTCGTTACGATGGCATCCGGGTCAGCTACCTGATGCCGGGCAGCGTGGATACGGATTTTGCTGCGGCTCCGGGATCAAAACCCCGGCAGTCCTGGAAGCTTACCGGCGAGGACGTCGCGAAAGCCGTGGTCGATCTCTATAAATTCCCCAACAGCGCGCTCGCCAGCCGTATCGAAATGCGACCCTCACAGCCACCTCGCAAGAAGTAGCATGCCGATTTCATCCGGGGAAAATCCCAGGCGCGTCTTGAAGGGAGGCGCTCGCGATCGCTCATCCGCATCCGAGACGGATTATTTGAAGGTCTTTCGCAGTTCCGTTAAGTGTTTCTCGGCGCGTTCGATTTGACGCGGCACCTGCTTCGGAGAAGTTCCACCGGTCAGGTTCCGCCGAGCCACCGAGCGCTCCATGGATGTGGCCACTTCATACAGCGCGGAATCCCAGCCCGGGATGATCTTCGCGGCTTCCTTGGAAGTGAGATGCTCAAAAGTCTTGTTTGCGCTGGCACAATAGCGGACAACGGCGGCCAATTCCTTCTTTGATCATTGGCCGTCGATCAGCGCGTAGCTCTCCGTCTTGCCGTGCGTCTCATATTGTCCAGCGCGTCCTTCAGCCGGTCGCCAATCTTGGCCTTTTGTTGAGCTCGTTGTAGTCCTTGGCCAGTTCGAACTCAGGCGGCGTGAACTCCCCTCTTGCGCTTGCCGGCCTTGGGGAGCCAGGGTCCCCTCAATCGCGCTGGGACGATCTTCTTGATTTCTTCGTGGGCAAACTCGATCGCCGCCAGGATCACCTCTTCGGTCTCTTCCTTGGCGCCCGACTGGATCATCACGATGCCGTCCTTGTGGCCGACAGCGACCAGGTGCAGTGTCACCGTCGTCAACGCGCGCTCGGCGTACGTCGGATTCGCCGGCAAATTCGCCATTCACAGCCGCCCCCGCGCACTGCGCCGACCGTCGCGCCGCGGTATCCGAAAGCGCCAACGCCGCCGCGGCGCGTTGATGCCGACACATCGGGATCGTTTTCCTTGTCCGCGGAGAAACCAATGCAATCAACTGCGTCTCATTGCGGAATCCATCGGGGAACAGCGGGCGGAGGGGGCGATCGATCTGGCGGGAGGTCAGAATTTCTTTTTCGCTGGGCCGGCCTTCACGCTTGATAAAGCCGCCGGGAATGCGACCACCGGCATATGTGTATTCGCGATAATCCACCGTGAGCGGGAAAAATCGATGCCTTTGCGGGGATCGGGAGATGCCACCGCGGTAGCCAGAACCACGGTTTCGCCCGTGGTCACCAGTGCGGCGCCACTGGCTTGCTTTGCCATGCGGCCGGTCTCAAAAACCAGCCGCTTGCCGCCGGCAAGCTCGACAGCTACTTCATGCTTGTAGACATAGTTGTCCTCTTTTCGTTTTGTTCGCTTGGGAAACTTGTGTGGGAATGCGCAGTGGCAGAAAGCCAGGACGCGCCAATGCGCGCTGCTTTGGCTGCGGTTCTTCGCTGCATCGGGCGACCTGTGATATCGCCGCGCGCGCTTTGGTCAGGTGTTCCGTTTCTGGTGGAGACCGTGACCAGTGTCCGGTCTAGATGCTTCCGGTTCAACGTTTGCTTTCTGTTTACTTGCGGATTCCAGTTTGCCGATCACATCGCGATAGCGATCGGTATCTGCGTCTTCAGGTAATCCAGCAGACGGCGGCGCTTGCTCACCAGCATCAACAACCCACGACGGGAAGCATGATCTTTCTTGTGGGTCTTGAAGTGCTCGGTCAAGTCGGTGATCCGCTCACTCAGAATCGCGATCTGGACTTCCGGCGATCCGGTGTCCTTCTCGTGGGTTCGGAAGCGGGCTATCAGGTCAGTTTTCTTTTGAGTCGCCAGCACGGCATTAGTACTCCTCTTTTTCTCTCAGATCCACGTTTAAGTGTCTGTTAAAAGATTCCCATACAGCAACCCCCCAAGACCCTTCTCGCAGGCGGAATCCAACTCAAAACACGCAGCTTTCCACACGCTATCCCACGAAAAAAGCGGTGAAATCCGCTTTCCCGCCTATCACTTGCACAAACGGATTCCTTCCAGAACTTTCTGCGCAGAATCTCAGCTCGGGTTTTCAGATAGACATAGAGCACATAACCATCATGTGAAGCTCGCCCACCGCGCAGA
>CAVTDA010000006.1:0-19807 GCA_963733285.1 uncultured Acidobacteriota bacterium | reverse complement strand
GCCCGAAGGAGATGTCTCGGTCAGCATCAATACCTCCACGCTGAAGATTGCCGATCAGGACCAGGAAACCTTCCAGCAGCTACAGAACGCGCAAATTCGGGTGGATGTGGCGCAAAGGACCTCAATCATTCCTGCCATTGAGGCGATGGCGTATACCGTGATCGGAGCCATGGACACCTCCGAATCGGCCAAGCTCAATAAAAAGAGTCCGACGAGTACCGCAGCGGCGGCGGCCAAGAAGCGGGTACAGTCGATACAAAACATCAACGTGGGCTCCGATGCGGCCTGGCAAAGAATGCAGAATGTTCTCCTGCCGCAAGGCGAAGGGAGGTGGGCGCTGAATCTCGAAGCGCAAAGAAAGGACTCCTTGTTTTGCAAAGTCCTGCGGGATATGGTGAAAGTGTCGGGGCAATTCGCGCCCGTGATCGGACTGCCAGGAATCGCAGTCTCGGCGCTGCAATCATTCAATGCATTGTATGGGCCATGCATTCGCGGCCCGTAACCATCATCCAGGCGCCACCCACCCGCATCTTTGCCACGCAGAAAGCGTTTGAAGGCACCGGGGCTCCAGGGGCGACTACCGGCCTTTTGCTGCAAAGCGGCACCTACGTCTTATTCCCCTTGAAGCAGCTTCCCCCCGCCGATGAACTCAACAAACTCACCATCACGCAAGGGCGAGTAGTCCCACCGAAAACTCCGCAGCAAGACCTTGATGAGGCGGCGGCCAGCACGTTGAATGGCGTGACCTATGTGACCTTCGACGTTGAGGTTGCGTCCACCTCGATTCTGGGCGGGCGTTCGGAAAAGGGGTAGTGGACACGATGGGAATTGCAGCGAATCGATGCGCCCACTCACGTGGGGACCTGCCACGGACACGCGTGTGGGCGTTCGCCGCGACCGCATGCATCCTGGCGCTTAGTTTATCCCTGGGGGCACAAACCCCGCCGGCCAACCCTGTCCCATCCCACGTCAAAAACGCGCAGGAATTTCTCAAGCGGCACCGACCTGTCGAAGCGGAGATGCATCCGCAAGAGACGCGATCCTACAGGATCCACGCCAAATCCGGCCAGTTCATGCACGTGGTCGTCACCCAGAAGGGCGTCGACGTTGCCTTGACTCTTTTCGACCCGAGCGGCAAACAAATCGCGAAGACGGACACCGATAATGGGTTCTATGGCCGGAACCGATCTCCGCCATTGCGGAAGTCTCGGAAACTTCCGGCTCGAGATCACTTCATCTTCTCTGAATCCTCCCCTGGGCCAGTATGAGGCGCTGCTCACCGATCTGCGCCGCCCCCGACCTGATGACCGCATCCGTCTGAACGCCGAACGCAACTATATGGACGCAGAGTCTGCGTCGCACGGCGATGCGCAATCGCAAAAGGAAGCGATTGCGAAGTGGAAGGCCAGCCTGGAGATATGGCAATCGCTGGGCGACAACTATGAGCAAGGCCTCGTGCTCACCGACCTCGGCTCGGCTTGGTCCCGCCTCGGCGAAAAGCAGATGGCGCTCGATGATCTCAATCGGCGCGCCAATCCGCCGGGCCGTGGGCGACCGCACTGGCGAGGCTACGACACTCATCAGCATGGGCGACGAATATCTTCACCTTGGCGAAAAGCGCAAAGCCCTTGACGATTACGAGGCGGCCCTATCGTTATTTCGCGCGGTGGGTGACCGTATCGACGAGGCCTATGCGCTCAGTTACCTTGGCAAAGGCTGGTCTGACCTCGGCGAGAAGCAGAAGGCGGTGGGTTTTTACAAACAGGCGTTGCAGATTGAACAAGCGGCGGGAGACCGCGCCGGCGAGGCCACGGCCCTCAATGACATTGGTGTAAGCTATTCTGACCTCGGGGAGAAACGGAAGGCGCTCGAGTATTTCGATCAGGCCATGCCAATTCGTCGCGCGGTGGGCGACCGACACGGCGAGCCGTGACGCTCAGCGACATGGGCGCGGCGTACTCCGATCTCGGCGAAAAGCAAAAGGCGATTGATTCTTTCACTCAGGCCTTGCCGCTATTACGCGCGGCGGGTGACAGCGCCGGCGAGGACACGACGCTCCGTAACATGGGCGCCGCATATTCCGGTCTCGGTGAGAAGCAGAAGGCAATCGACATTTACAATCAAGCCCTGCAAATTGAACGCGCCGAGGGGAATCGCTCTCGCGAGGCCGAAACCCTCAACAGTATTGGCACGGCCCACTCTGCGATAGGAGAAAAGAAGTTGGCGTTGGAGTATTACAAACAGGCGTTGCCGATCCGCAAAGCTGTGGGCGACCTTGACGGCGAGGCCGTGACCTTCGAAAACATTGCTGGTGTCTACGACGACTTTGGAGAGAAGCAGAAGGCATTCGAATATTACCGTCAGGCGCTGGCGTTGTTTCAGGGGGTGGGAGACAAGCGCTTCGAGGCCGGGACCCTCAACAGTATTGGCAAGGTCTACACCGAGCTCGGGAGAAAAATGAGGGCACTGGATTACTACAACCAGGCGTTGTCGATCTGCAGGGCCATCGGCGACCGCGCCGGCGAAGGTGGCTCACTCAATAACATTGGCGGAGTCTACTCCGACTTGGGGAGAAGCAAAAGGCGCTCGACGATTACAATCAGGCCCTGACGATTGAACGAGCGGAGGGAAACCGCAATGATCAGGCCACAACTCTCAACAATATTGGCATGGTCTACTGCGCGCTGGGAGAAAATCACAAGGCGCTCGACTATCTCGGGCAAGCCCTGGAAATTCACCGCGCCATGGCTGATCGCTCGGGCGAGGCCCTTTCGCTCAACAACCTCGGTGGTACCTACTGGGCCTTAGGGGAAAGGCTGGAAGCGCTGGAGAACTACCGTCAAGCGCTGCTGATTGAAAACGAGGTGGGGCTACGCCCCTTCGAGGCCACCACCTTCGGCAACATTGGCATGGTTTGCTTTGAACTCGGAAAGTTGCAAAAGGCGCTCGACTATCTCGGCCTAGCCCTGACGCTACAGCGTGCGGTGGACGACCCTGACGGACAGGCCACAGATTTACCAACCTCGGCGACGTCTACTATGCCCTCGGTAAGAAGGAAGAAGCTCTCGACCATTTCAATCAAGCCCTCCCCTTATTTCGCGTGGTGGGCAATCCCCTGGGCGAGGCAGTGACCCTGGTGAAATTGCGGGATTATTGGAAGGACGAACATCGGCCGGCTCTGGCTATTTTCTTCGGCAAACAAGCCATTGACCGCTACCAGCAGGTCCGGCACAACCTTGCCGGCCTGGAGAAAGAGGACCAGCAAAGCTTTCTGCGGTCGAAACGAGATCAATACCGCGAACTGGCCGGCCTGTTGATTTCCCAGGGACGCCTGCCGGAAGCCCAGCAAATCCTGGAGATGCTGAAAGCGAACGAGTATTCCGAATTCACCCAGCACCGCGGCGGGATTGTCTCCGCCACCGCGCCTCCTGAATTCACGCCGGCGGAGAAGAACTCGGCCGATGCCGGAGATCGGATTGCCGAAGAGATCACCGCGCTGGAAAAGAGTGGTCCGATCTCCACGCGAAGTCTTCCAGGTCTCCGGAAGAGCAAGCACGCTATGCCGAACTCGACACGCAATTGATGGCCGCGAATAAGCGATATGAGGAATACCTCCGAAGGGCTATATGAGAATTTCGGCAAGGGGAACAAGCGAACGGACGCTAAACGAAATTGAGGAGGATACGAACAGCGCTGAGAAATCTGGCGCGTGAGCTTGGTCCGGGAACCGTGGCGCTTTACACGCTGGTATTGGATCAAAAACTCGTGGTCATGATCATTACGCCGGCCACCCGGGTGGCTCGGGAAGTGCCGATTAGCCGGGTGGACTTGCGAACCAAAGCTTGAGCCTCGCGACTTCGCTGGCGAGACACAAGTCCGATGAAAACGTTTCAATCGAAAGCTTACGGTCTTTACCAGGTGTTAATGGCGCCCATTGAAAGAGACCTTGCCGGCGTCCGCGCCAAGACACTGGTCTGGTCGCTCGACGATGTTTTACGCTACGTGCCCGATGGCGGCCCTTTACGATGGCAAAAAGTATTTGGTGGAGCGCTACCAAAACGTTGTCATCACAACAGCCAGCCTGGGAAACCTGAAAGACCAGCCGCACGTCAAGAATTGGCAGGGCCTGGCAATGGGTGTTTCCAAGGATTACGAAGGCCTGGGCGAGCTGAAGGAAGTCCCCGACGAACTGGACGCCGTTATCCACAGTCAGAGCGCAACGGGCTCGCGCGGGCCGGTGCCGGGACGATTATCCTGAACGATTCGTTTACGCTCCATAATATGGAGACGGACCTGGAGCATCTCCTCCCCTGGTGCATATTGCCAGCCATTACGTTTTTCATTCCGGGAATGATACCGATTCCTATTTATTGTTGGGGGGCAAGGACCGGGGGGCAAGGTTATGAGTTGACACTGGCGGATCTTCGGGACGATCCGAACATCGATTTCCAGGGTGTTGAGCTGCTGACACTGTCCGGATGCCAGACCGGCGTGGGCTCGCAGGATGAAGACGGCCGGGAAATCGACGGTCTGGGAATCACCGCCCAGCAGAAGGGCGCCAAGGCCGTGCTCGCAACCTTGTGGCCGGTCGATGATTTGAGCGTGGGCCTACCATGGCAACTTTTTACAAGCTGTGGGTCACCACGCCGGGTATATCCAAAGCGGAGGCGCTGCGGCGAGCGCAACTGGCATTGCTGCACGGCGATGTCGAAACCGGGCATGATTCCGGCCCGTCGAGCCCGCGCCCAGCCCCCACTTATGCCAACCCGTATTATTGGGCACCCTTCATCCTGATCAAACTGGAAATAATCAGAGGAGTGGGCTTTTGCTTTCTTGTGACCACTCGCGCCGGAAGCAAATCCCCTCACCCCATGGGAAAGGGATTTAAGTTCTCCGAGAGGCTCCAGCGTAAGACAATTATAATCAAGACGATATCGGACAAATTGGAGCCTTGAACCGCACCGCTTCACCTTGACACTTTTCAACCCCACGTGCTAAATTGACGAGTCTTCGCTCCTCGCGAATAGCATGCCCGTGAGGCCTAGCACATCAAATGGGCGACACGTTTCACCAACTCGGACAGTTGTTCCTTCAGACCATCCCGACCGTGGTGTTGGTGTTTTTCCTCTTTATCGTTCTTGACCGCATTCTCTTCCGGCCGATAACGGCGGTCATGAAGAAGCGCGATGAATTGACGGTGGAGCCGTGGCGCGCGCCCGGGAAGAGGCCGCGGCGGTGGAAGAGAAAACGCGCGAATATGAAGAGGCCTTTCAAGCTGCCCGGCAGGAAGTCTACCGCCAGCGCGAGGCGGACCGTCAGAAAAACATCGAGCGGCGCGACGCCACCTTAAAGCAGGCACGCCAGCAGGCGGAGCAGGTGATTGACCTGGCGCAGGCGGATTTGGCGGGAGAAGTGGACCGCACCAAGGCGGAGCTCGACAGCACCTGCCTCCCCCTGGCGGAAGAGATTTCAAAAAACCTCGTCGGCGGAGGAGAGGGGCTTTCGCTATGACCCGCCGGCTGCGCGGGCTGCATTCTATTAACCCTCCTGGGATATTTGCCTTGCGGGATTTGCAGCCCCTGTTATGCTGGGCCAGAAGAGCCGACGCTGCCACCGAAGGAAGAAGAATCCGAACCGCCGCACGCGCTGCTCTACAAAACCATCAACTTCATCATCCTCGTGGGCGGACTCGGGTACATCCTGCGCAAGCCCGCAGCCGAGTTCTTCGATTCCCGCAGCGCCTCGATCCGCAAAGGCCTGGAAGAGGGCCGCAAAGCTCTGGAAGCCTCCCAGGCGCAGTTGCGCGTGGTGGAAGAGAAGCTGAAGGGACTCGAATCGGAGATTGCCGCGTTCAAGGCTTCCGCCCAACGCGAAATGGAAGCCGAGGGATTGCGCCTGAAACAGGCCGGGGGAAGAGGAAGCCGCCCGCGATACTGGAATCCGCGCGCAACCAGACCGCGGTGGCCGTGCGCGCCGCCAAGCTCGAACTGAAGCGCTATGCCGCGCAGAAATCGGTGGCGCCTGGCGGAAGAGATGATTCGCACTCAACTGGATGACACGGCCCGCAAGCGTCTGGTGACGCAGTTTGCGTCCACAATCGGCGCCAAGGACCAGAAGAACTAGCCATGCCCACCGTCATTGCCAATCGCTACGCCCGTGCCCTCGCCGACGTCGCCGCCGCGCAGGGAAATTACGCCCAGGTGCTGGGCGAGCTGGAGAATTTCGGCGCCGCCTACCGCGAAAGTTTGGAATTTCGCGAGGTCTGCGATACCCCCGCCGTGGGCATGCCGCAAAAACTGAAGGTTGTTGAAGGACTGGCGGCAAGAATGGGCGTTTCACACGTGACGCTGAATTTCATGCGCGTGTTAATGAGCCATTACCGCATGCCGCTGCTGGATGAGACCATCCAGGCATTCCGCAGTGTGGCGAACGCGCGCATGGGAATCGTTCGAGTCAAAATTTCCTCCGCCACCGGACTTTCGCCGGAAGAACAAGCCTTGCTGCGGGCGCGCTTCAATGAATTGACGCGCCGGCAATCGGAACTGGAATTCCATCTCGACGCAAGCCTGATCGGCGGCTTGCTGGCGCAAATTGGCAGCACGGTCTTTGATGGTTCCATTCGCGGCAGCCTCAACCGCCTGCGTGGGCAACTGCTGCAACAGTAAGCCATTGGCGACTTGCGATTGCCGATTGGCGATTTGGGGAAGCGGCTTGAACGCTATTTCCAGCGCCGAAGAACCGCGAGCACGGACCAAAGAGTTCGCAATACGCATTATTGAGTTGTTTCGCGCTCTGCCAAAAACCGAGGAAGCCGACGAGACGGCATTTTGGTTGGAATTGCTCGTTGATGCAAATATCTTGAAGAAAGACAGATTAGAAAGCTTGTTGATTGAGGCGGATGAGTTGGTACGAAGTTTTCCAGCCTCAAGGACAACCGCACAGAAATCACGCTGAAAAATCACCAATCATAAATCGCAAATCACCATTCACAATGATACGAAAATCGCTGAGGCAATAAATGGCACAAATCAGAGCCGATGAAATAACCAAGATTATCCGGGAGCAGATCGAGAACTTCGATCGCACCGTCACCGTCACGGAAGTGGGAACGGTGATCTCGGTAGGAGACGGTGTGGCGCGCATCCATGGCCTGGACCGCGTCATGGCGGGCGAACTTCTCGAACTGCCGCAAGACGTGGCGGGCCTGGCGCTGAACCTGGAAGAAGACCAGGTGAGCGCGGTGCTGCTCGGCGACTACACCAAGATCAAAGAAGGCGACCAGGTGAAACGCACGAGCCGGATCATGTCGGTGCCGGTGGGCGAAGCACTGGTGGGCCGCGTGGTCGATGCGCTCGGGCGCCCCACCGACGGCAAGGGTCCCGTCCTCAGCGACAAGTTCAGCCCGATCGAGCGCATTGCGCCGGGCGTTGTCCAACGCCAGCCCGTGCGCGAACCCATGCAGACGGGAATCAAGGCCATCGACTCGATGATTCCGATTGGCCGCGGACAGCGCGAACTGATCATCGGCGACCGGCAAACCGGGCAAGACCGCGGTGGCGCTTGATACGATTTTGAATCAAAAGGGGCGGCGATGTGATCTGCATCTACGTCGCCATCGGGCAGAAGCGCTCCACCATCGCCCAGGTGGTGAAGACGCTGGAAGAATACGATGCCATGAAGTACAGCATCGTGATCGAAGCCGGATCCTCGGACCCCGCCCCGATGCAATACCTCGCGCCCTACTCCGGCTGCGCGATGGGTGAATATTTCCGTGACAGCGGCCGCCACGCGCTGTGCATCTACGACGATCTCTCCAAGCACGCCGTGGCGTATCGCGAAATCTCGCTGCTGCTGCGGCGGCCTCCGGGGCGCGAAGCCTATCCCGGTGACGTGTTCTATCTGCACTCCCGATTGCTCGAACGCGCGGCCAAAGTGAACAAGGAACTCGGCGGCGGCTCGCTGACGGCGCTGCCCATCATCGAAACCCAGGCCGGCGACGTTTCCGCCTACATTCCCACCAACGTGATTTCAATTACCGACGGCCAGATTTACCTGGAAAGCGATTTGTTTAATAGCGGCGTCAGACCCGCGGTGAATGCCGGAATCTCCGTATCGCGCGTCGGCGGCAACGCTCAGATCAAGGCCATGAAGGCATCGCCGGAATGCTGCGTCTGGAAATGGCGCAGTTCCGCGAGCTCGCGGCGTTTGCCCAGTTCGGCAGCGACCTCGACAAGGCCACGCTGGCGCAACTTAATCGCGGCAAACGGCTGGGCGAAATCCTCAAGCAGGATCAGTACAAACCGCTGGCCGTGGAAAAGCAGATCACCATCATCTTTGCCGGAACGGGCGGCTACCTGGATGATCTGGCGCTGGAACAATTCGGGCCCTTCGAGCAGGGGCTTTACGAGTTCATGGACACGTCCTATCCGGCAGTGGGGAAGGCGATCGGGGAGAAGAAGGAAATTAACGACCGTGTTCGCACCGACCTGCGCAAAATGCTGGATGAGTACAAGGCGAAGTTTGTGGCGGAAAGCAAGGCGAAGGCTTAAAAGCAGGTGCCAGGTGTTAGGTGTCAGGAAAGCGCCGGCATTGGGCAAGTTGGATTTTGTCCCTGACACCTGGAACCTGATACCTGACACCTAATCTATATGGCAGCACTACTCGATATTCGGCGCCGTATCCGCTCGGTCAAGAGCACGCAGCAAATTACCCGGGCGATGAAGATGGTGGCGGCGGCGCGCTTGCGGAAAGCGCAGGACCGCATCTTCAATGCGCGGCCCTACGCCAACCAGATGATGACGATGCTTTCCAGCGTTGCCGCGCGCACCACGGACCGCTGCCATCCCCTGCTGCAAGAGCGGCCCATCCACAAGCAGCTTCTGGTGCTCGTGACCTCCGACCGGGGCCTCTGCGGCGGGTTCAATGCCAACTTGATTCGCGCCGCGGCGAGCTATATGGATGAGCACCGCGAACGGGAGATTTCCATCATTGCCGTCGGGCGCAAGGGGCGGGATTACTTCAACAAGCGCCCGGTGAACCTGATCGGCGAGTACATCAACATTTTTGGCCGGCTGGAATTCAGCCAGTCGAAGGCCATCTCCCAGAACATCACCGAGCTGTACTCGCAGGAAAAAGTCGATGCGGTGGACTTCATCTACAACGAGTTCAAGTCCATCATGGCGCAGCGGGTGATGATTGAGCGCTATCTGCCCATCAAGCCCATCGTGCCGGCGTCGGGAGAATCACTGATCGACTACATCTATGAGCAGCCGGCGCAGGAGATTTTCAATTCCCTGCTGCCCCGTTATGTGGAAATCGAAGTTTACCGCGCGCTACTGGAATCGCAGGCGGCGGAACTGGCAGCGCGCATGACGGCGATGGATGCGGCCACGAACAACGCGCGCGAGATGATCGATAACCTGACGCTGTATATGAACCGCGTGCGTCAGGCAGCCATCACGCGCGAGATTATCGAAGTGGTGAGCGGCGCGGCGGCAACGTAGGAACTGGCACTCGGCCCTTCGGAGAGCTGACGATGACGAGAGTCCAAAAAGTCGGATTCTGGTTGCTGTTCCTACCGCTCTCTGCGGGAATGTTGTGGGCGGAGAAATTTCCAACGGATTCGCACCCGGTGACGCTGGAAGAGGCTCATGACCTGCTGCCGGCTTTGTGCGTTAGCGGCGTCATGGCGAAGACCACCAAGCATGGCGTCGACTCGGGTTGCAAGCTGTGTCCAGGGATAGTGGAAGGTGGAGGCGCCTTCAATTCGTCCGACGCGTCAGAGCCTTCGTTCGCACTCTACGGCGTCATCTATGGAAGCTTTACACGGGCGGGGAATCAAGAAGCGATTGCAGATTTTTTCGGGTGCGAGCCGCACGCTGACAACTTCGGGGAGTGTCTTGTTGGAGAAGTCGCCCCAGGGTTGGAAAGTTAAGAACTACCAGGCTGGATTTATCTCCAGCGAGTGTTTGAAATACCGGACGCCGAATGGCCGCGACCTCCTGATCTGCGAAGGCGGATATACCGGCCAGGGAGAAAACGATAGTTCGGTCTTCGTCTCGATTACTCCCTTCCGCCGCCGCAGCGATCGAAGACCCTGCTCTCGACGACCGATACCCTCGGCACTTGCCTGCCGGGGGAGCAGACGATGGGATCGATTGAGAATGTGGCCCTGCGCGACCTCAATCGCGATGGCCTGCTGGACATCGCGGTGACCGTGAAAGCGGCCAAGGTTAATGTGCCTGCCGGGCATGAGCAGGATTGCGGAGCGAAGACCGAGCTCCCGAATGTTAAGCAGCAGGAAGTCGATTTCCTGTTCGGTAGTGGGACTTTCAAATTAGCGCCCTGGAGTGTGCAAACCAAGCAGGCTCTGGACACTCTGTTTGGACAATAAGCGAAGATTGATGCGCGACGATGTCAGGCGGGAAGTCGAACGCTGAGTGATTTTCTCGAAAGGATTCACGATGTCAGAGCAACAGATCGGCCATGTGGTGGAAGTGATCGGGCCCGTGGTGGTGGTGGCGTTTGAAAGTGGCCACCTGCCCGAGATCTACAACGCGGTGCGAATCACCTCCGAAGGTTTTGAGGTTCCGACCCCTCTGGACGTCATCGCCGAGGTGGAGCAGCACCTGGGCGAAGGGCGCGTCAAGTGCGTATCCATGCAACCCACCGACGGCATGGTGCGCGGCATGAAGGTGGAAGACCAGGGCGGGCCGATCTCCGTGCCGGTGGGCAAAGCGACGTTGGGGCGCGTGATGAACGTAATCGGCCAGCCGGTCGATAACCTGGGACCTGTCGCCACGGAAGAGCGCTGGCCCATCCATCGTCATGCTCCGACACTGGAAGAACAGAACACCACGCTGGAAGCGTTTGAAACCGGCGTGAAGGTTATCGACCTTCTGGAGCCCTACCTGAAAGGGGGCAAGACGGGACTGTTTGGCGGCGCCGGCGTGGGCAAAACAGTCATCGTGATGGAGATGATTCACAACGTCGCTATGAAGCATGGCGGCGTTTCCGTGTTCTCCGGCGTGGGCGAGCGCACCCGTGAGGGCAACGACCTGTGGCTGGAAATGCAGGAAGGCGGCGTCATGGTGGCCGGCGACCCGGAGAAATCAAAGGTCGCTTTGATTTACGGCCAGATGACCGAGCCCCCCGGGGCACGTCTGCGCGTTGGCTTGACCGGCCTGACTGTGGCGGAATACTTCCGCGACAAAGGCGGCCAGGACGTGCTGCTGTTCATCGACAACATTTTCCGATTTACTCAGGCTGGCGCCGAGGTTTCCGCACTATTCGGCCGCATGCCTTCCGCGGTGGGATATCAACCGAATCTCTCGACGGAAATGGGCGAACTTCAGGAGCGCATCACCTCCACCAAGACCGGGTCCATCACCTCCGTTCAGGCCATTTACGTGCCCGCCGACGATTTGACCGATCCCGCACCCGCCACGGCATTTTCGCACTTGGACGCCACCACCGTGCTGAGCCGCGCACTGGTCGAAATCGGCATCTATCCTGCGGTCGATCCTCTCGCGTCCACTTCCCGCGTGCTCGATCCGCGCATCGTTGGACATGAGCACTACGACGTCGCGCGCGGCGTGAAGGCGATTCTGCAGAAGTACAAAGACCTGCAAGACATCATCGCAATTCTCGGCATGGACGAACTCTCCGAAGAAGACAAGGTCACCGTGGCGCGTGCGCGCAAGATCCAACGCTTCCTGTCGCAGCCTTTTTTCGTCACCAAGCAGTTCACGGGTCTGGACGGCCGCTACGTGAAACTGGAAGACACCATCAAGGGCTTCAAGGATCTCGTGGCCGGCAAGTACGACCACATCCCTGAACAGGCTTTCTATATGGTCGGCACGATCGATGAAGCGCTGGAGAAGGCGGAAAAGATCAAGGCGGAAGGGAAGTAGCGGCGCGGCTGGCTGTTCACCGGATGGAAGAACGTTATGGCTGAAACCACACTACCCAGAGAAATTCTCCTGAATATCGTTACGCCGGACCGCATGGTGGCCCACGATGCGGTGACGGAAGTGACTATTCCCGGCAAGAATGGCTATTTGGGAATTCTGCCCGGGCACGCCCCCCTGCTGACCGAACTCATGGCCGGTGAACTCGAGTACACCTCCGGCAACACGAAACATGCGATGTGCGTCAATTGGGGATTCGCCGAGGTTCTGGGCGACCGCGTCATCGTCTTGACGGAAGCGGCTGAACGAGTGGACGAGATCGATGTTGGCCGCGCGGAAAAAGCCAAGGAGCGCGCCGAAGAGCTCTTGAAGCGGTTTGACGATCCGCAAGTGGATATGGAGCGCGCCCGCCAAGCGCTGGCCCGCGCCATGGTTCGCCTGGAGACGGCCCACAAATACAAGCGCTGACAATTCCACGATTTGACTCGAGGAAATCAACGATTCAAAAATGAACACATCCCTCCGCATCTATACCACCAACTTTTGTTCGGATTGCCGCCGGGCCAAACAATTTCTCCAGATCCGGCAAATACCTTTTGAAGAGATCAACATCGAGGAAAATTCCGACGCGGCAGACTTTGTGAGGCGCGCCAACGGCGGCCGGAACAAGGTGCCAACCTTTGAACTTAACGGGCGCATTTTCCACTGTTCACCCTTCGACACCCAGAAGTTTTCCGAAGAGCTGGGCGTCATCGATTAGAGTTCTTCGCCAGCATCCTCATCCTGCAGGGAGGTACCCATCGTGCCCGCCACCTCCATCGAAATCGTTCAGGGCGACATTACTCGACAAAAGGCCGATGCAATCGTAAACGCAGCCAACAGTTCGCTGCTCGGAGGCGGCGGGGTGGACGGGGCGATTCATCGCGTGGCGGGACCGGAACTTCTGGAGGAGTGCCGCAAGCTGCACGGATGTCCCACCGGCGAAGCGAAAATCACGCATGGATACATGCTCCCGGCAAAGTGGGTCATTCACACCGTGGGGCCGGTGTGGCATGGAGGCGGCAATCGCGAAGATGATCTGCTGGCAAGCTGCTATCGGCGCTCGCTGGAAGTAGCCCAAGCGAATGGTATTAAGTGCATCGCTTTTCCCGCCATCAGCACCGGCATTTACCGGTTTCCTATCGAGCGCGCCACACGCATCGCCATCAGGGAGGTGCGGGCATTTCTAGAAAAGAACCCATCTCTGGAAAAAGTCGCCTTTGTTTGCTTTGATTCGGCAACCCTGAAGGTTTACCAGAAGGAATTGGGACAAGGTTTTTAGAGCGGAATATCGCCTCCCATTCTCCCAGGCGCATTCGCGATCACCGCTTTACCAGGGCGGATTCACGCAACGCAGCCCCTCCCGCGTGGCTTGACTTATGCTAGTCGTTCAGATAGCTTGGCTGGGATGAAGGTCAAAGAGCCTATCTTATGAAAAAGTCATGGGGGCGTTGGATTTGGCTGGCCCTGGGGGTCGGCATCATCGCTTTGATCTTTTATAACCTGAGGGGGAATCCCGAATTTCGCAATTTCCGTTGGGATCGCCTCTGGGCTTCAATCGTGGGAGCCAGCCCCGCCTACCTACTGCTGGCCGTTATCGCCGTCTACCTGTCCTTTTTCCTGCGGGCCGTGCGATGGGAATTCTTCATGCGACCCATCAAGCCCGCCTCGCTATGGGTCCTGTTTGTGGGGCAAATTCTGGGCTTCAGTTCCATCTTTCTGGTGGGGCGGCCCGGGGAGCTCGTCCGTCCCGCCTTTATCGCCAAGAAAGAGCATGTCCCGATGAGCGCCATGATCGCGGTCTGGCTGCTCGAACGCGTGTTTGACGTCATCGCAATGGTCGTTCTCTTTGCTGCCGCCATCTATTTCGAACCGGTAAATCCGGACTCGGCGCGCGGGGTTTCCGTCTTGCACGAAATGCACATCTGGGGACACGTCCTTTTTGGGGCGACAGGCATACTGGTTCTGACCCTGGTGCTCTTTCGCTTGAAAGCAGCCGCCATGACCGCGGGGGTCCTCAAAGTTTTCAGCTTTTTGCCCGAACGCCCCCTGCATTCACTGACGCATTTTCTTCACTCCTTCAGTGAAGGGCTAAGCGTGATTCGCGACATGAAAGGGCTTGCGGGCAGCGTGGTGACCACCGCGGCCCTATGGGCCACCAATGCCACAATGTTCTGGCTGACGTTTAAAAGCGTCCACCACCATATGGGTCACCTGCCCTGGCTGGCTGCGGCGCTGACGCTCTTCTGCGCCGCTTTGGGACTGATGGTGCAGCTCCCCGGCGTTGGCGGAGGCTATCAGGTGGGCATCATCCTGGCCTTGACCGAAATCTTCAACATCAAGGTGGAGCCCGCCACAGGAGCCAGCATTTTGGTGTGGATCATCCAGTTGATCCCGACGCTGGCGCTCGGACTAATCATGCTGGTGCACGAAGGCCTCTCCATTCGCAAGCTGGAAGCGATAACAGAGGAAGAAGAGAAGGCTGTAGCCATAGAGTAGGACTGGAAGAATTGCAATTTCCCGCATGAGGTGAACCACTCCGGTGAAATGTCCATTTTGCTCACACATTGAAGACAAGGTTGTGGATTCGCGAGAGGCGAAGATCGGCGATACGATCCGCCGCCGGCGCGAGTGTGGAAAGTGCGGCCGGCGCTTCACCACGTACGAGCGAATCGATGAAATCCCCTACATGGTGGTGAAGAAGGACGGGCGGCGCGAGAAGTTCGACCGGCAGAAGATCCTGGCAGGCCTGCTGAAGGCTTGCGAAAAGCGCCCCGTCTCCATGGGCAAGCTGGAATCAATCGTCAACGAGATCGAATCCCACGTGGCCGAATCGCCGGACCGCGAGCGCCCCGCCACCGAGCTCGGCGAAATGGTCATGACGCGGCTGAAGAAGCTCGACAAGGTCGCCTATGTGCGTTTCGCTTCGGTCTACCTTGACTTCAAAGACGTTCGTGAGTTCATGGATGAATTGAAGGACTTGTTGAAGGCAAAAGGCAAGTAATCGGGATGATGCCGGGCCATGATTAACGCGGCCGAACTGCCATCCCACTTCCAAACGATTATTCCCGCATAAAAATAAAGGCGGCAAAGGTCTTGAAGGTCTGAAACCCCAGCCGCTCGTAAAGCCGGACGGCGCCGGAATTTGAATCGGTCACGGTCAGCGTGACTTCTTCAAAGCCATCCTCGCGCAGTTGCTGAAACGCCTTTTCCATCATCGCCGTGCCCAACCCGAGCCCCTGGAAGGGCGGGCCCACGCCCACCTGGGGAATGTGTGCGGTTTGAGGACGAACCCGGGTAAGCGTCAGGATTCCAGCCAGCCGGTCGGTCGGCCGATGGACGGCCATCCGCGAAATGTGGGTAAGGAAATCTCCGCACCCCTGATTGTGGAAGATGTTCTCGACGAGCCGCGTGGCGCCAACCACGGAAGCGTATTGATCATTGATCATCGCGTCCACATGCTCCTTGTAGGATTGGTAGAGCATCTCCGCTGCATCGTTGTTGTAACGCTTTTGCCAGGGAACGATTTCGATGTCTTCACGTGCCCAGACGGTTGTCGGTGGGGGAATTCGGCGCCGTCACGTTTGAATTTGAATCTTGGAGCGGCAAGTTCATAAAGCGGCGTAGATAGGTATGGAAGCCGCGGCCAGCGAAACGTGACTCCAGGTCTTCGCGCTCGTAGTGCGGAAGCTGGGCCTCAATGCGCCGCACCCCCGGCGTTGCCAGCAACGTTTCCAATGAATGCTCAAGCAGTTCACCTTCCCGCCCGGCATTGGCCACCTCGGGAAGAACATAAAGATCCCCGATAACCCCTTTTTCCCCGTCGTAGAAAAAGAAACAGTAGCCGCAAATCTTCCCATCCTCCACCAGGGCATAGCCGGAGAGTCGCTTATCGCGCAGGCAGGCGTTGATGATGCGAACGGAGTCAGCAAAATCCCAACGCAGATTCTGATTCCAGGCATGCGTTTCAGACTCAAGCAGAGCAGAAAACTCCTGCGCGTCAAACCGTCGAATATCTATGATTTCAAATCCCAAGTCTGAATCCCTTCTTCGCCCGCATGGCGGATTGCGCTTCCGTCCAGAGCTTCTGCATCGCGGCCCGGGGCAGAAGCTAATGCAGATTTTTCGAATCCCGTCCCCGGAAGTGTTGGCGCGGTCACACGCCGCATGGTTACTTCATCGCCAGTATAACCCAAATATCTTTGCAGGTTTTTGCAGCTACCGTCTTGTTTTCAAGAGCCAGGGAGCATTTGCGATTCGAGCCGACAGGCCATGACCAACAATTCGTCGCGGGTACAAAAATGATATCGGACATTGTGTCCTGATAAAGTAGATTTAACGGCATTTGCTGTAACTCTGCGGGGCAAATTGCATTTGTTTCTGTGGGTGGGGAAATTTCCGAAGCGGACATTTTGCCGCGCAGAAAGAGCGCCATCTTCCCCATCGAGCGAACAGGGATTCGAGGTGAACCATGATCCAAGGTAAATTGCGTTTAACCACCGTGCAGGGAACAGGACGACAGTTCGTGGGTGAGTCCGGTACCGGCCACGCCATTGTTATGGACGACGCCGACGGCCACAGTGGCGCCAAGCCCATCGAGCTTGCCCTGCTGGCTCTGGGCGGCTGTACGGCATTCGATGTCATCAGCATTCTGCGCAAGAAAAGGCAAAAGGTAACCGGATACGAAATCGAGCTCCACGCCGACCAGAATCCGGAACCGCCGTCTTTCTTCACGCGGGTGGAGATTAAGCACCGGCTGCATGGAAACATTGATCCGGAAGCCGTGAAAGCTGCCATTCATCTCTCAGAAACAAAGTACTGCTCCGTTGGGGCAATGATCTCGAAGACCGCCAAACTGGAAACCACGTTTGAAATTATTCCGGAAGAAAGGACAGAGACGCTTCCCGAAGCCGCCTGACCTCAAGGGGACATTCTCTCCGGACTCATCAGTCGCTGCGTCTCTGCAAGTTGGAATGGGTAACGGTCGACGTTGACCCCAGCCTCCCGGCGGTCGGAACCCGTGCCCCGCCAGTCCACCGAGCCTCAATTCCCTGGAATCGAACGCCTATCGCAATCCCAATTCTTCATGTTTGATCAGCCGCTCATCACGGTGCTGTCTCGCAAGGGGGCGGCTTGCCCGGGCCTTTTCTCCTATGGTATATTTATACGTTGTTTGCATAAACTTACATGGACAAACTCTATCGGCGGACGCAAATCGTAGACCTCCTCCGCAACGAGGAGGTGGGCACGCAGGACGATCTTCGCCGCAAGCTCAAGCGCCGGGGGATCCATGTGACGCAAGCGACAGTTTCGCGGGACATCGAAGAGCTTGGGCTGGTCAAGACACGCAGTGGATACAAGTTGCCGGGCATTGAGCGGCCGATGGCGCCAATCCAGCCCTCGCTCGCCATCGTCCTAAAGGAATTCTTGAGCGAGGCGCTCCAGGCCGCGAATCTGGTTGTGCTCAAGACGCGTCCGGGGAATGCGCATTCGGTGGCGGCGGCTCTCGATGCCAGCCCATTCGAGGAAGTCGTTGGGACTATTGCCGGTGACGATACGATTTTCATTGCCACGCCGAGTTCGCGAGAGGCAGGGCTGGTCCGCAAGAAAATCCTGGCGCTGGTGGAACATTGAACAACCTTCGAAGATCCATCAATCGCACGAGCTTTCCCCGATGAAGTGGCCACAATTGGGACAGAGATTGATTTAACATAGTAGGCTGCCGTCGGTTGCGAATCCTCATTCGTCCACATAAAAGCGATAGGGCTCACGCAACTGATACCACCTCGAAAAGGAATTCGGAATTTATATCTATGCCAACGATTTCTCCATCATCCATCAATCGTGTTGTTCTTGCCTATTCGGGGGGACTTGATACCTCGATCATCATTCCGTGGCTGCGGGAAAATTACGGCTGTGAAGTCATCGCCATGGTCGGCAACGTCGGCCAGGGCGACGATTACGCCGCCGTCCGCCGCAAGGCTTTGGCGAGTGGCGCCTCCAAAGTTTTTGTCGAGGACCTCCGCGAAGAATTCGTGACTGGCTATCTTTGGAAGGCCGTCAAGGCGGGCACCCTTTATGAAGGCAAATATCTGCTCGGAACTTCGCTCGCGCGGCCGGTCATCGCCAAGGCGCAGGTGAGAGTAGCTCTGGCGACCGGAGCCGACGCCGTTGCCCACGGATGCACCGGCAAAGGAAACGATCAGGTGCGCTTTGAATTGACGTTTAAGGCCCTTGCGCCCCACCTGCAAGTCATTGCCCCGTGGCGTGAGTGGTCCATCAAATCGCGCGAAGATGCTCTGCAATACGCAGAGGCCCACGGAATCCCCGTGCCCGTGACAAAGAAAGATCTCTATAGCCGCGACCAGAATCTCTGGCACTTGAGCCACGAAGGCGGACCGCTTGAAACCAAGCTCGGCGAGCCACCCGAGGATGCGTGGAAACTCACCGTCAGCCCCGAGAAGGCGCCGAGCAAAGAAGGGTCTGTCGTCATCGGCTTTGAAGCTGGTGTGCCGGTTTCAGTGAATGGAAGAAAGATGAGCCCGGTAAAGCTGGTCGAGGCCTTGAACGAAATCGGCGGGCGATATGGAGTCGGGCGAACCGACTTGGTGGAAAACCGCCTGGTGGGGATGAAATCGCATGGCGCCTACGAAACTCCGGCGGGCACGCTGATTTATGCCGCGCACCATGAACTGGAAGCTCTGTGCCTGGATCGCGAGACCTTCCATTACAAGCAGCACCTGGCTCTGCGATACGCTGAGTTGGTTTATTACGGGCAGTGGTTTACGCCGCTGCGCGAGGCGATTGACGCGTTTGTCGATTCGACGCAGAAAAATGTTTCGGGCAAGGTCACGCTGGGGCTTTATCGCGGCCATATTCGCGTGCTCGACCGGGTGTCGCCCAACTCGCTCTACGACACGAGCATCGGCAGCTTTGTGATGGGCGCGGACTACGATCAGAAGGACGCCGAAGGATTTATCAACATTCTCGGGCTGCCTTTGCGGATTGAAGCCGCACTGCGCAAGAAGAGATCGTCGAAACCCGCCGGAAGGAAGAAAGGATGAAACTTTGGGGGGGACGCTTCAATGGAAAGCGCGACTCGGAATTCGAAAAATTTTCCGAGTCGTTTTCCTACGACAAGCGTTTCATTCATTACGATCTGCGGGTCAACCTTGCTTATGTCAAGGCACTGGCCGCAGCACGTGTGTTGAAACCGCGTGAAGCCGCGAAAATTGCCTCGGGACTCGAAACCCTGCGGCGCAAAGTTGAGCGGAATGTAAACTGGGCACACGGACAGACCGCCGAAGACGTCCACACGTGGGTCGAGGGTGAACTCGAACGGATCGCAGGGGACGTGGCGCGCAAACTCCGCACCGGACGTAGCCGGAACGATCTGGTGGCCACTGAAATGCGCTTGTACGTGAAGGACGCAACGCTTCAGTTGGAGCGCGCTCTTGCCCAACTGATGGCGGAACTGGTTGGCCAGGCGCGGCGACACTCCAAGGTGATTCTACCTGGATATACGCACCTACAGCCGGCGCAGCCCATCCTCTTCTCGCATTACCTTTTGGCCTACTTTGAAATGTTCTGCCGCGATGGCAGCCGCCTGCGGGATTGCCGCGTTCGGGCGGACGAACTTCCCATGGGCGCGGGAGCACTGGCCGGAACAACGTTTCCCATCAATCGCGAGAAGCTGGCGAAGGAACTGGGGTTCGCTCGGGTGGCATGCAATAGCGTGGATGTAACCTCCGACCGCGATCCGGTGGCGGAACTGGTCTTCTCCTGCTCCTTGTGCATGATCCATCTGAGCCGGCTGGCTGAAGACCTGATCATCTACTCCTCGCCAAGCTTCGGCTACT
>CAVTDA010000005.1:0-37651 GCA_963733285.1 uncultured Acidobacteriota bacterium | reverse complement strand
TTTTCTACGTCTACTTCGTTCGGCGTGTGCTCCGGATGGGCCGACCGGATCGTCGACGACCTCATCCAGCTCATGGCCGAGGACGGCGGGGCCGTCTTCAGAGGGACCAAGCTGATCATGGTGGCCCAGAACTTCGAGCGCATCGGCGACCGGGTCACCAACCTGGCCGAGGACCTCATCTTCCTGGAGAGCGGCCGGATCGAGGAGCTCGGCTAAGCGACCGGCGGCCTGCCCCGACTAGACGTCGAGGCGCGCCACCATGCGACGGGAGCGGGCCGTGATCAGCCGGCCTCCGAAGATCGCGCCCAGGATCATCAGGATGGTGATCCCGGCCGCCGCGCTGGCCAGCGCCTGGTCGTGCGGGCCTCTTCAGCGGTGGCCGAGCGCTCAGCGAGAACCTTCAATTGGAGCGGCTGCTGGCTCCGGCCGGCAACAATACAACGCTGGTCGCCCTCAGCAACCTCACCGGCATTACCGTGCGCGAAATGGATTGGAAACCCCTCCTCCAGGACCACAAGCCTGCCTTCGACCCGCTGGCTGCGCATATCCCCTTCGACCAGCACGTCTTGTTCTTCCCCAGCTTCGAGGCCATGAGCCGCTGGATCGACGAGGCCGACCAGGACGGCACGCCGGTCCTGCAAATGTTCGAGCCGCGCGCCGAGGACGCCAACTCGCGCGGGACGTTGCCAAAAGCAACTCTGCCTGGAACTCAATGCCCTCTCGCGGCTGATCGGGCCCAAACTCATCGCCAGTGCCGCCTTTACCGGCTCCGATCCCGTACCTACGGACGGGCACGGACATCGGGATATTGTACGAAACCACCTCGCCGACAGCGCTCAAGACCTTGCTTCAGGCGAGGCAAGCCGCCGCGCAGCAGGCCAACCCGCGCAGCAAACCCGTCAAAGGCGACATCGCCGGCGTGGCCTACACGGGTGTGGTCTCGGAAGACCGCGCCGTCTCGTCCTATGTCGCGGCCCTGGAAGATGTCGTGCTCGTGAGCAACTCACGGGCGCAATTGGAGCGCCTCATCAGCGTCGCCAAAGGAAAGACACCCGCCTTGGCGTCCCAGACGAGTATCGCTATTTTCGGCAGAAGTATCCCAGAACCGAGCCCGGCGAAACCGCGTTTCTGGTCCTCTCCGATGCCACCATCCGGCGCTGGTGCGGCCCGCAATGGCGCATCGCCAACTCCCGCCGCACTCGCGCGGCCGCCTGCCCTGGCCGGACTCCAGGCCGCGCATCTGGACGAATTAGCCTCCGGCCGGGCCAAGCCCGGCTGCATCGCCACCAACCTGCCCGAAGTTGGCGATGCAGCCGGGTTTGGCCTGGCCCGCGCCGATTCGTCCAGGTGCGCGCCTGGAGTTCCGGCCAGGGCGGCGGCGGCGCGAGTGGGCGGAGTTGGCGATGCGCCATTGGGGGCCGCGCCAGCGCGGGATGGTGGGGTCGGAGAGGACCAGAAACGCAATTTCGCCCGGTTCGGTTTATCCAGGAATATTCTGCCGGAAATAGCGGTATTCGTCCTGGGAGCCAGGGCGGGGGTCTTTCCCTTCGCGACGCTGATGAGGCGCTCCAGTTGTGCCCGGGAGCTGCTCACCAGCACGGCTTCTTCCAGGGCGGCGCATAGGACGACACGGCGCGGTCTTCCGAGCCAACGCCCGTAGAACGACGCCGGCGATGTCACCTTTGACAGGGTTTGTTCGCGGGGTTGGCCTGCTGCGCGGCGGCTTGCCCTGCCTGGACAATCTTTAGCGCTCCCGGCGAGGTGGTTTCGTCCCCGCTACCCCCAACGTCCGTGCCCGTCCGCAGGTAAGGTCGGAGCCGGTAAAGGCGGCACTGGCGATAGGTTTGGGCACCGATCAGCCGCGAAGGGCATTGAGTTCGAGGCAAAGTCCTTTTGGCAGCGCCCGCGCGAGTTGGCGTCCTCGGCGCGCGGCTCGAACATCTGCAGCACCGGCGTGCCGTCCTGGTCGGCCTCGTCGATCCAGCGGCTGATCGCCTCCGAAGCTGGGGAAGAACAAGGCGTGTTGGTCGAATGGAATATGCGGGGCCAGCGGGTCCAAGGCCGGCTTGCTTTCCTGGAGCGGGTGTTCCAGTCCGTTCACGGTAATCCCGGTAAGACTCTGAGGGCCACCCCAGCCTTCCGCATTGTTCCCAGCAGGAGCCAGGAGAGTCGCTCCAATTGAAGGATTTCAGCTCAGCGCTCGGCCACCGCTTAAAGGTTCACGCACGACCAGGCGCTGGCCAGCGCGGCGGCCGGGATAGGCCATCCTGATGATCCTGGTGCTGATAATATGTTGGAGGCCGGCTCGTCGCGGCCCGCTGCCGTCGCATGGTGGCGCCTCAACGTGTAGTCAGGCCGCCGGTGGCTTAACGGGCCGCTCTCCAGGAAGTGAGGTCCTCGGCCAGGTTGATACACTCGGGTCGGCCCCAAACTTGCCAACTGGTCTAGGGCCACCGTGCCTGATCAGCTTGGTCCCTCTGAAGCGGCCCGTGCTCCTCGGCCATGAGCTGGATGAGGTCGTCGACGATGTGGGTGGTGGATCCGGTAGCAATGAGGGGTGTTGTCCTCCTCCTCTACTTCGTTCGGTTCAGGATCTTGCTCATCCTTCAGGAGGTTGGCCATGACATTCCGTGCATCGTGGTCTCCGGCCGGATGGGGAAGAAACTGCCGTTGAAATGATGAAATCCGGCGCACAAGATTATTTGACCAAGAACAATCTCTCACGATTGGCCCCGGCAGTGCAGCGGGAACTGGCCGAGGCGGCATTGCGCCGGGAATCGCGCCGCGCCCAGGAGGAATTGCGGGCCGCCGAAGATCGTCTGGCACTGGCCGTGGACGCGACTCAGATTGGCACTTTTGATTACCACCCCCAGACGGGCGAGCTCATATGGTCGGAACTTGCCCGGTGCCACTTTGGGGTTTCGCCCGAGCGGGAGATTAACTTTGACACTTTCATCCAGTCCCTTCACCCTGCGGACAAAGACGCTGTCCTGAAAACCATCCAGAATGCCATGCGGATCGAAAACGGACGCGAGTACGCGCACGAATTTCGCATTGTGGGCATCGAGGACAAACGCGAACGATGGATTTCCAGCCGTGGGCGCGTGTTCTTTGATGAACGCATGTGCCCCGTTCGCATCGTCGGTGTGGTCCAAAACGTGACCGAGCAAAAGCGGCTAGAGCAGCAGCTCATGCAGTCGCAAAAGCTGGAAAACCTGGGCCGGTTGGCGGGAAGCATCGGCCGGGAATTCAACAATCTGTTCACCATGATCAATGGCTATACCCTGCTGGTGATGGCGGGCTTCGGGCCCGGAGCCTCGGGCCGAAGCTCCATGGAGCAACTTTCCAAAGCTTCGATTCAGGCGTCGAAGCTGGCTCGCCGGTTGGTCGCCTGTAGCCGCCAGCAGGTGGGCGACCCTGAGACGATTCAAGTAAATGATCTGGTAAAGGACTATGAAACTGTCTTCAGACTGCTCTTGGGCGAAACCATTCAACTCGAACTTTCACTGGATCAACATGCGGGAGCATTTCGCGCCGATCCTGGGCAGGTGGGACAAGCCTTGATCGACCTCGTGGGCAATTCCAAAGACGCCATGCCCAATGGCGGAAAAGTGATCATCAAAACCTCCGGGGCTGCTGCAAACGATGAGGGGGCTCCCCCGAATAATCCCACTCGTTTTGTCGAGCTTTCGGTTTCGGACACCGGTATAGGAATGACGCCGGAGGTGCAGTCCCATCTCTTCGAACCCTTTTTCACCACCAAGGAGCAGGGCAAGGGGACGGGCTTGGGCTTGTCCACCGTTTACGGGGTGGTGCAACAGAGCAACGGGAATATTTACGTGTCGAGCGAGCCCGGCCGTGGGACTACGTTTACGCTGAGCTTTCCCGGCCTCAGTCCGGAAGCCGTCGCCGAAGATGAAGGCATTCCCCATCGACCATCCGCCGGTGGAGAAACCATCTTGCTCGTGGAAGATGAATTTGCGGTTCGAAACTATACGCGCAAAATGCTGGACCGCCACGGATACAAGGTATTGGAGGCTGCCAACGGGGAGGAAGCACTTTCCGTCGCCCGATCCTGCGGCGCAACGATTCATCTGCTCTTGACCGATCTCGTGATGCCGCTGATGGGCGGCGTCGATCTCATGGAAAAATTCGGCAGCGAGTTTCCCAACGTCCCGGTTCTCTTTATGTCCGCTTATACGGACGAAATTATGCGCCACTGGAACGTTCTCAACGCTTACATCCAGAAGCCGTTCCACATTTCCGATCTGCTTGCCCAGGTGAGGGAATTGCTCGACCGCGCCGCCTCCGATCCAATGCCCTCGCGTAATCTGCCGGCCGCGGGCTAAGTGGTGGGATCGACTCTGGAGCGGCTCATCTTGATCCCCACTTTTCACTTTCACAGTCCCTCGGTGGTTCTGCGCTTTGCAAATGTCCGCAAGTAAACTCTTCGTTGTACTCGCGTCTTAATGCGGATACAATCCCGCTCGCAGTTCGCGAATGGCGGCGTTTCCAATTCCATCATATTTTCCAGGAGAACTACCGATGTCGGCACACAACAGAGTAAGTCGGAGAAAATTTTTGGCAGGCTGCGGCGCGGCGATGGGGAGTGCCGCTCTTTCTCCGGCGTTTGCGCAAAGTCCATTCGAATCAGGGAAAGTGCGATTCGGGGTGAGGACGCCGCTTCCGGAAAAGCTGACTTTGCGCGAGCGGGCGCAGCTCGTCAAAAAGCTCGGTTACGACGGAATTGAGCTGGGCCCCGAATGGCTCGATCAGCCGGTGGAGGCGATTCAGGATCAGCTTTCCGGAATTGGCCTCCCCGTCAGCGCCATTGTCGGCGCGCTCAGCCTGCTTGACACCGACCCGCTGATTCGCGCGCAGAGCGTTGACCTTGCCCGCAAGCGCCTCGATATGGCCCGAGTGCTGGGAGCGGCCGATATGATTGAAGTTCCGGTTTTTGGTCCGAACAAGTATCAGGACCTCTCGCCGCTGATGACGGCTCGCGAGGTCGAGGAAAAACTCCTGGTCACCGAACTCAAGGAGCTTGTCCCGGACGTGCAGCATACCGGCGTCAATCTGATTCTCGAGCCCTGCAACCAGAAAGAGACCCACTTCATGTACCTCCAAAGCCAGGCGGCGAAATTCATCGAGGCAGTCGACGCTCCCGGGTTCAAGATTCTGAGCGATTTCTACCACATGCAAATCGAGGAACGCGATATCGCCGCCACGCTGCGGGAATACGGAAAATACACCGTCTACGTTCACCTCGCCGACGGCCGGGCCCGCACTGCTCCCGGCACGCTGCCTTTTGACTACCGCCCCGGCTTTCGAGCCCTTAAAGAGTGGGGATTCTCCGGATGGCTGACCATGGAATTCCGCGCCAAGGAAAATCATGAGGCGCTTTTGGCGAGCGCCCTTGATTACATCAAGAAACAGTGGGCTGAGGCGTACATAACCTCAAGCTCAACAGCTCACAATTTCTAAACAATTTACACATCCCGGCTCAAAACGGTTGCGGTATAATACTGCCCGGCTTGGGGGCAGAGTTCCTTGCGCGTCCCCCGGCAACGATATGGGGTTGTAGACGAATCCAACATAGTGGTGGAGCCTAAGGTTTCGTAAGATCCAAGTGTGGTTCCACTTAGGGCATGAAATTCAGAATTGAATAACCACGGGTTCTGCTGGGTGCGACCAGCCAACCGTTCACCCAACCTCCCTTGGCGGGGCAACACCGCATACGATGTGCCCGCAGGGCGGCTGAAACGCCGTCCTTTCATCCACCACTTCAACGGTGACAGGACCGTACGCTTCCGGACCCAAACGCGGGAGCCAAATTTCCACGCCGTGACCGCCTCAAGATGAATCGCAGGAATGGGGCGCGGGCGCTAAGCGATAATCGGACAGTCAGGCCGTGGGTCTCCTGAGTTCCTGTGCTCCTGACTGTTACTCTGGGATGGAGAAGGCAACAAGATGTTCAGATTGGATGCCGACAAGAAGGTTCACTTCTGCGATGGGGTCACGCGCCGGGATTTCCTCCACGCCGGCGCTCTGGGCATGCTCGGCTTGACCATGCCGGAGTTCTTTTCGCTCAAGGCTGCGGGCTCCGTCACCGAAGATAAGGACATCAACTGCATTCAGTTGATGCTCGTCGGCGGGCCCAGCCAGCTCGACACTTGGGACATGAAGCCCAACGCGCCCGCTTCCATCCGCGGCCCTTATAAGCCCATCAAGACCAACGTTTCGGGGATCGAGATCTCCGAAATATTTCCCCGCATGGCCAAGCATGCGGATAAGTTTGCCCTGGTGCGGTCCATGTATCACACGGGGGCGGCCGTGCATGATACGGGCTGTCAGATGATGCAGACCGGGCGGCTGTTTCAAGGCGGCCTGGAATCGCCCAATTATGGCTCTGTGTTGCGCTATGAGAAGGGGCCGCGCGGCGAGATGCCTCCCAATGTTTTGATCCCTTACATTATCGGCGAGCTGGGCGGAAACCTGCCCCATGGTGACACCGCCGGCTTTTTGGGAAAGGCGTATGATCCGTTCGTCCTTAATGCCGACCCTTCCGATCGCAATTTCAAAGTTCCCGATCTGCTGCCTCCCGACTACATTTCCGCCGTACGCGTCGATCGCCGGCGAGACTGGCGCCAGGTGATCGACAAGTCGGTGCAATATTTTGAGGAGAGCAACCAGGACGCCAAGTTGATGGACGCCACTTTCAACCAGGCGTACACCCTGATGACCTCCGCCAAAGCGCGTGAGGCTTTCGATCTGACGCAGGAGACTGACGCCATGCGCAAACGCTACGGCATGACCCGCATGGGGCAGGGATGCCTGCTGGCGCGCCGCCTGGTGGAGCGGGGCGTGCGCTTTGTCACCGTCAACATGTTTGAGACCGTGTTCAACGACATCACGTGGGATATTCATGGCTCCGCGCCGTTCAGTCCGATCCAGTGCTACAGCGACCTGGTGGGGCCGATGTTCGACAACGCCTACAGCTCGCTGCTTGAGGATTTGAGCGACCGCGGCCTGCTGAGTTCCACGCTGGTCGTCGCCTCCGGCGAATTCGGCCGCACTCCGAGAATCAATCCTGCGGGCGGGCGCGATCATTGGCCGCAGTGCTGGACCATGGTCATGGCCGGTGGCGGCGTAAAAGGCGGCCAGGTGGTGGGCGCCTCCGACAACATCGGAGCTGCCCCCAAGGATCGTCCAGTGATGCCGGCGCACATTGCGGCGACCGTCTACAAGTGCCTGGGCATTCCCATCGACACGACCCTAAAAACTTCGCAGGGCCGCGTCGTGCGACTGGTCGACCATGGGTTTGAGCCCATCGATGAATTGCTGGTCTGAAAGAAAGTGCGAAGTGACGGGTGACGAGTGCGAGCAAGCCTGAAGTCACCGTGCTGGTCACTGGTCACTGCCTTTCTGGGGGAATCATGAATCCGCGCCGTTTTCTGCTTTTGGTCATCCTCATTTGTACCTTCATGGTGTTCTATGCCGCCCATGAGTCGGCGGCCGAGCAAACTTCTGCTCCCCCCGCGCCGCAGATGCAGAAGGACGCGCCATATCACCCCGGCGGGGAATTGAAGCTGGAGCCTCCGGCAAGCAAGACCCCGGCAACGCTGGTGGCGGCACACAGCTCCTACCCTCCAAGTCCCCTTGCCAAGTTGGAAATTTTTCCCACCGCAATTGCAATCTCCGGATCGCATTACAACCAGAGACTGGTGGTGGAAGGCACTTTTGCGGATGGGCATCAGGAGGACCTGACCTCGAAGTCAACCTTCGCCGTTTCCAATCCCCAGGTCGCGCGCCTTAGCAATGATTACGTTGAGGCGCAGGGCGATGGGCAGACCACGATTGCCGCCACTTTTCATGGCCGCCGGGCGAGTGTCCCCGTTAGCGTCGAGAAGTTTAACTTGCCGGCAGTGTGGAGCTTTCGCAACGACGTTCAACCCGTCCTGACCAAAATGGGATGCAACTCCGGCCCCTGCCATGGCGCGACGGCGGGCAAGAACGGATTCAAGCTGACCCTGCGCGGTTATGATGCCGATGCCGATTACATGACTTTGACGCATCAAGCGCTGGCTCGTCGCACCGAGCGGATGGAGCCCGCCAAGAGTCTGATCCTTCTCAAGCCGACGCTGACCATTGCCCACGGCGGGGGCAAGCGGTTCGCCGTTGATTCGCCCGAATACGACGTGATCTCCGGATGGATTGCGCAGGGAATGCCCGCGCCCCAAGTGTCGGACGCGCGCGTGACAAAGATCGATGTATTCCCCGCGGAATCCTCCCTTCGTCCCGGCGCCGAACAGCAGTTGGTGGTGACCGCAACCTTCAGTGACGGCCGCAAGGAGGATGTGACGCGCTGGGCGAAATACGACAGCGGGAATGAAGGCGTGGCGAGCGTTGACGACTACGGCCACGTCATGATGCACAGCTTTGGCGAGGCGCCGGTGACAGTTTGGTATCAAAGCCACGTCACCTTCTCGCGCCTGCGCATTCCCTACGACTACCAGTTGGCGGAGACGGTCTTCAGCAAAGCTCCCCACCACAACTACATCGACGATGACATCTTGCATCACCTTCAGGTGCTCCATATTCCGCCGTCCCCATCCTGTGGCGATACGGAATTCATCCGCCGCGCTTATCTCGACGCCGCGGGAATTCTGCCCACGCCGGCGGAAGTTGAGAGTTTTCTGGATGACCACTCGCCCGACAAGCGCGTGCGCCTCATCGACGCGATCATGAAGCGCCCGGAGTTTGTCGATTATTGGACCTACAAATGGTCGGACCTCCTGCTGGTCACCAGCAACCGCCTTTCCGACGAAGAGATGTGGGCCTACTACGGTTGGATTCGAGATAGCGTCGCGCGAAACAAGGCGTGGGACAAGTTCGTCTATCAGATCGTCACCGCCACCGGCAATACGATTGAAAACGGGGCGGGGAATTACTGGCTGATCCACCGCGATCCCCTCGACACTACGGAAAATATGGCGCAGGCGTTTCTGGGGATCACGCTCACCTGC
The DNA here is from genome assembly GCA_963733285.1 of uncultured Acidobacteriota bacterium. Taxonomy (GTDB): domain Bacteria; phylum Acidobacteriota; class Terriglobia; order UBA7540; family UBA7540; genus Bog-366. The sequence goes on along the minus strand of CAVTDA010000005.1, from coordinate 28,625 downwards.
GCGCATTGCCACAACCATCCTCTGGCCAAGTGGACGCAAAAGGATTACTACGGCATGGCCAACCTTTTCGCGCGCGTCCGCTTGAAGAGTTATTCGGACAGCGGCACTCGCCCGGGCATCGGAAACTTTTTCAATAACGTCACCGTCTACTCCGCTTCCACGGGTGAGTTCACGGATGACCGGTTCATGACCATTCTGCCGCCCAAGCCGCTGGATGCCAGCGCTCTGCCCGAAACCACTCCGGGCGACACGCGCGTCTACTTTGCCAAGTGGCTCACCTCGGCGCAGAATCCCTTCTTCGCGCGCAACATCGTGAATCGCGTCTGGCGCGAGTTCATGGGGCGCGGCTTGGTGGAGTCCATTGAAGACCTGCGCGATACCAATCCCGCCACCAACGACAAGTTGCTGAGCGATATGGTGAATGATTTTGTCGCGCACAACTATGACGTCGATTATCTGATTCGCACCATCATGCAGTCGGCCACCTACCAGGCTTCGTCCACTCCGCTCAAGGAGAATGCCGACGATGACAAGTTCGGGTCGCACTACGTGATCAAACGCCTGCCCGCGGAAGTGCTCCTCGATGCCTATTCGCAAATCACCAAGGAGCCGGAACACTTCGAGGGATATCCCGCCGGAACCCGCGCCCTGCAATTGCCCGATTCCGCGGTGAAGTCCTATTTCCTCTCTGCTTTCGGCCGCCCGGTTCGCGCCCAGACGCGCGAGAGTGAGCGCACTTCTGTGCCCACCGTGACCCAGGCGCTGCACATTTTCAATGGCGATACTCTCAACAATAAGCTGCGCGCTCCCGGCAGCACGACTGACATGCTGCTCAAGCTGGGCTTCACCGACGATCAGATTGTCGACTACCTCTATCTCGCCTCCTTCAGCCGCCATCCGCGCGATGACGAGCGAAAAACGCTGGTCGCAGCTTTGAGCAACGCGGAAAAGGAAAATGGACAGGCGGATTTGCAAGCTCGCCGGTCCGCGCTCAACGATATGGCTTGGGCCATGCTGACCAGCGAGGAATTCATGTTCAATCACTGAGAGGGTAGGCAGTAGACGGAAAACAGGAAACGGGATACGGGATTCAATGCGATTGGGGAAAGTGAATTTGATAGGACACAGGATTCTGCTTGCCATCACGTTCCTGGCGATAGGTGGAGGATTCTCCGCGGTTCGTGCGCAATCGGCGCCGGACTTCAATGCCAAGGTTGCTCCCATCCTTCAGAAGAACTGCCTCGCCTGCCATTCGAGCGCGGCGAAGATGGGCGGGCTGGTCATGGAGACTTACCCCGACCTGATGAAGGGCGGCGCGCATGGGCCGGCAATCGTCCCGGGCAAAGCCGACGAGAGCCGCATGATCCAAATGCTGGAAGGGAAGATTCAACCGCGCATGCCCTTGGGCGGTGACCCTCTGCCCGCGGCGGATATCGCCACCCTCAAAGCCTGGATGAATAGCGGGGCGCTCGGCCCTGCTCCCGGCGAAACTTCCAAGGCGCTTGCGCCGCTTCCCATTCCCGACATCAAACCGCAGGTGGCCGTTGTCTCCCCCGTATCCTCGATGAAGTTTTCACCGGATGGAAAATTGCTCGCGGTCGGCGGTTATCAAGTCGTGCGGCTGTTCGATCCCGCATCGGGCAAGAATATCGGCACTCTTTCCGGCGAAGCGGATTATGTGCGTTCCATCGCCTTCAGCCCGGACGGAAAACTCCTGGCGGCCGCCGGTGGCCCGCCTCAACGCAGTGGGGAGATCATGATTTGGGATCTCGCATCGCGGCGCGTTCTCCGCACTCTGATTGGCCATAAGGATTGCATCTACTCGGTGGCCTGGAGTCCGGACGGAAAAATGCTGGCCTCGGGCAGCTACGACAAGATGGTGAAGCTTTGGGACGCAAGTACGGGTCAGGAACTGAAAAATCTTCAGGACCACATTGACGCCGTATTCACCGTGGCCTTCAGCCCCGACGGCAAACATCTGGCCTCCGGTTCCCAGGACCGCAGCGTGAAGATTTGGGATATTGCTTCCGGTCAGCGTCTGTACACGTTGAGTGACGCGAGCGATGGACTTACCAGCATGGTGTATTCCCCTTCGGGAAAGCAGATTGCCGCTGCCGGGTACGACAAGACCATTTACGTTTGGAACATTGGCGATACTGATGGGCGCCTGGTGCATTCCCTGATTGCCGATGAGGACAGCATCCTGTCGCTGGCCTGGACGCCGGACGGAACGACGCTGATTACGAGTTCCGCCGACGGCTCCATTCGTTTCCGCAATGCCACAACCCTGGATCCCATCGGCGTCCTCGATCACCAACCGGAATGGGTTGAATCGCTCTCCGTCAGTCCTGACGGCACGCGCCTCGCCGCCGGGCGCTTTGATGGCACTGTGAGCGTGTACGACATGAAATCCTACAAGGAAGTTTTGGGGCCCTGGGTTGCGTTCGATACCGAGGCGCCTTCTGCCAAGCCGCTGCCGCAGACGGCCAGCCGTTGACGGCTCATCCCTCGATCCGGCATCGCGCAAGAAGAGGATTGCTTATGAAAGTCAAATTCCCGTTTCTCCTGTTCCTGGCAAGTCTGATGGCCATGCCCTTGTGCGCGGACACGCGGGTGATTCCTCCCGAAATCACCAGAATCTGGCCGGTGGGCATCGAGCGCGGAACCACCGTGACGTTCAGCATCGATGGGCGCAATCTCGCCGACATCAAGGACATTATTTTCGACGCCTCCGGCATCACCGCGAAAGTGACTGCGGTTGCCGATGTTTACGAGAAGGAAATGGGCGTCCGCGTCGGCGTTGACACCTCCGCCCCGGTGCCCAAAGGCAAAAAGCAGACGGCCACGGTGGAAGTCACCGCGGCGAAGGACGTTGCCCCCGGGCTCCATTGGTTCCGCATTCGGACTCCGCTGGGCACGACCAACGCCATTCCGTTCGATGTGGGAGCTTTTTCCGAAGTGCCCGCGGCGGCAACTTCCATGAGCGCGCCTGAAAGCCCGCTTCAGCCCGCCACTCTTCCCGCCACCTTAGTGGGAACGATTGCGATTCCCGGGCAGGTTGACCGCTACGAATTCGACGGCCGGGCGGGGGAGGAAGTGGTTTTTCAAGTGAATGCTGCAACCCTCGGCTCCAAGCTCGAGTCGCAATTGATTTTGCGCAATGAGGCCGGGGAGGAATTGGCGCAATCCGGACAGTATCTGGATCGGCCCGACGCGGTATTGACCTACAAACTCCCGCAAGCCGGAAAGTACATCCTGGCAGTAACCGATCGCGAGAAGGCTGGAGACGAGGACCGTTTCTACCGCCTCAACGCCGGTGAGCTGCCCTATATTTCGCGCGTGTTTCCTCTCGGCGTTCGCGCCGGGGAGTCCGCCACCGTGATGGTCAGCGGCGCCAATCTGGGCGGCGTGCAGGAAGTGAAAGTTGACGCGCCCAAATCGGTCAGCGGCTGGACCACCATGCCGCTTCAAGTTAAAGGCGACGGCGGATGGTCGCTGAACACGCTGAAGTTAGTAGTGGGAACGAGTCCCGAAATCACCGAGCAGGAACCCAACAATTCCGCCGCGCAGGCCGAGGCAATCACCCTGCCGGTGACCATCAACGGGCACATTTCCGGCAAGGATGAAAACGGCGCCCCGGATGAAGACTACTTTCGCTTTCACGCCCGCAAAGGCGAGAAGCTGACGATTGATGTTGCCGCTTCCCGCCTCGGCTCGCCGCTTGATTCTCAAATCGAGGTTCTCGATGCCAGCGGGAATCCGATTCCGCGCGCCACCATCCGCTGCCTGTACGAAACCTACGTAACCCTTTCCGACAAGGATTCGCGCCGTCCCGAAGTCCGCATGGTCTCCTCCTCGGGTTTCCACGAAGGCGATTACCTGATGTTGGGCGACGAGCTGGACCGCATTACCTTCATTTCCGATCAACCCGACGCCGACGTGGATTTGCGCAATGCCGATGGTCTGCGCTGGGCCTATCTCGGAACCACTCCGGCCGCCCGGCCCCTCAACACGCCCATCTATCGCGTCGAGATTCTTCCTCCCGGCGCCGAGTTTCCTCCCAACGGGCTCCCCGTGTATCATCTGACCTGGCGCAATGACGATGGCGGCCCCGGCTACGGCGCGGATTCCCGCCTGAATTTTGAGGCGCCCGCCGACGCCGACTACATTCTGCACCTAAAGGACACGCGCGGCCTGGAGGGCGGGGATTTTGCCTATCGACTCTCGCTCCGGCCCGCCGATGTGGATTACCGGCTCATGGCGGATCCCCAGAATCCCAACATTCCGCAGGGTGGATCGACCTTTGTCACCGTGACTGCCAACCGGGTTCGTGGTTATCAAGGCCCGATTGATATTCGTGTCGAAGGGCTGCCCAGCGGCATCACCGCCAGCCCGGCAACGATTCCTGCCGGACAGGATTCGACGGTGGTTGTATTTTCCGCCGACGCCAAATCTTCCACCGATGCGCCGCCGTCGGCAATCAAGATTGTCGGTCACGCCATGATTGACGGCGTGGATCAGGCAAGAGTTGCGAGCGCCGACGCGCCGCTCATGGTGGCCTCGGTGATTCCGCCACCCGACGCCGTCATTACCGCCGGCCCTGAGCACATCACTCTGGCCCCCGGCCAGGATGTGAAAGTAACCCTGCGGGTCGATCGGCGCGACGGATTCGCCGGCCGCGTTCCCTGTTTCGTGCGCAATCTCCCTCCCGGCGTTCGCGTCGTCAATATCGGCCTGAACGGCGTGCTGGTGACCGAGACGCAATCAACCCGCACCATCACGCTTCATGCAGATGATGGCGCCCAGCCGATTACTCAGCCCATTTACGTTGTCGGGCAGGTGGAATCGAATTCTCCCACCCAACATCCCTCCGCGCCGCTGATGGTGGAGGTTGTAAGCAACAAAGAATCCGCCAGCATGAACCCTAATCCCGAAAGCGCCAAAAAGCCGGGTGAGGGTGATGCCCCATCCCCAAAGCCTTAACTTCACGGCGCGAGCCTGCCTTGTGAGAGCTTTCGCGCCATCTGGAGCGAAGCCCCAAAGCTGCCCTATTTGAATAAGCAGGGCGCAGATGCGGGCGCGCTTAAATCCGGCTACAGCCCTTGGAACTTGCCGACCCCCAACTTCCGGAATCCATGCCGGCGGAATGGAACCGTTTGGCCGGCGAAATCCACTAATTTGTAGATCGCGCAAGTGGCTTATTTTCAGGATGTTCTCAGCTTTGGGAAGGGAAAAATCGGAACAATTTCCTTTTGTTTTCAGTAAGTTGTCAGCTTTGGGAGATTTGCGGAAAATGGGCCCTATGGAATTTGGAAACAGCGGCGAATTGAGGCGTTGGCAAATGGCGTCCATCACATCCTCGTCCCCAATATACTAGCCTATTAGGATGCCAATGTCAAGTAAAAAATGCCCGCGGCGCGATGCCTTGGGTCGGCCCGATGAGTTAGGGCGCGACCAGCGCAGCACAGGTGCGGGGATTCCGCGCCTCTGGCGACCTCGCCGGGGCAGCTCCCAACGGTGTCTGGCTGACCATGGCTATGCTAACGGGCTCTTTCAGAAAGGGGAAGCAGGTAACGAATCAACCTCGTTGCCGGCGGCTTATAGCAGGTGTATACTTTTTTGAGGTGCAACATGAGTCCAATAGAACTCAGTCAACTCGTTTCGGAGCTTTCTCCGTCGGAGCGGTCCGCGGTGGAAGAATTCATCACCTTCCTGAAGCAGCGAAACGGGAGCGCCCCGCAAACCTCATTCCAGACGGCGGTTGACGAATTCATCGCCGGCCATCCCGAATTGCTGCGCCGGCTCGCCCAGTGACGTTTTACCCCTCCCTTTCTGATGCCCTTGCAGCACACGCGCGTCTAATCGAGCTGTTTGGCGGCGCACAGGGCATCCGTGACCGCAACGCCCTTGAGGCCGCTTTGGGCCGCCCGCAGAGCGGCTATTACCGGGACGTCATCGAGCAGGCGGCGGCACTGCTCGAGAGCCTTTCTCAGAATCATCCCTTTGTCGATGGAAACAAGCGAACCGCCATCACCGTCACTGCCGCGTTCCTGCGGATCAACGGCTTCCGGCTGATTTTCGACGACCTCGAAGCCTATGATTTCTTGATTCACCTTTACGAGAGCAACCAGTTCTGCTGGGAGCGGTTGGAACCCTGGCTTCGGCAGCACGTCATGCCTTTCGGTTGAAACCGTCCGCTTCTGGGCCACGCAAATGGTGTTGGAGATGGTGAGGCGGAGGATTCGGGGTTTGGGATTTGGGGTTCGGGGTTGGTATTTTTTAATTTTGAATTTGCGATTTGAAATTGGGGTTCAGGAACTGTACAAGGGCCTTCACTTCGTACACCCAAAATCCCTTAGCCAGCCCTTAATCCTTTTCTCGTCAATAGCAAGAATCCCCGCGACGCATTCGGGGCAGATGAACCTCCGCTCGTTGGTGAGATCTTTCGGGGCTGTTGTTAATCCGAGTTTTCGTTTTCTTTCTCCGACATGCCAATTCCAAAACATCAATCCTTTATTTTCCTTCAAAGCCTTTTCGACGCCATAACATGCCTCCTCATGCCCTACCACGCCAAACCAATGATTCCTCGTATTTCCAATCTCAAAGAATGAGTCGCAGAGTTGGCACCTGCCTAGACCCAATGCTTCGAGTAGGCGAAGATTGAGTCTCTTAATCGGGGTATAGAAGGGGCTGGACAAAATCTCGTGGCATTTAGCGTCACGGATATGAACCAAGCCGATACCAAGGTGACTGGCGATGTCCATTTCATCGTTGGAAAAAGGGGCGTCTCTAGATTCTGCTAGGTAAATCCGGTTTGCATAGACGTTATATCCAAGCGTCTGCCCACTTGTGGAAGCGAAGGGTTCACGCTTTCTCTTGACTTCGATGATCATCGTTTGAACTTCGCCACAAAGTTTCCCGCCGGTATCCCTAATTCCGATAACATCTGGTCGGCTATAGCTCAACCCTTTGTTAGTGGCCGTCTTGAAGCAGCGGAAGCGCTTCTTCATCCACTTTTCAACAATCGGGTATAGGAGATTCTCGGGCGGGTTGCTCATAAGCCGAGTGTACACTAGAAATTAACACTGCTTGCTATCGCTCGATAAAGATTTGGCCGGGCATGGAAGCCGAGTAGCGAAGAGTGTTCTCCCATTTGGAAGCACTCTGCGGCTCTCAGCGTTTCAGAACATTCTCAAAATAACCTGTCCAATTTACGAACTCGGCCTACCTCAATTGCATTCCGCGCCGGATTGGAGTAGTGTACGGATATGGCTGATCTAAAGTTGGAGGTTCCGGTCATCGAGGAAGTTGAAGTCGACGCCAAGACCCTGGCGGCGGTCGACCGCGGCATTGCTGACGCCGACGCGGGCCGCACGGTACCTCCCGAGGAAGTTCGAAAGCTCATCCCCCAGTGGATTTCCAAATTCGAATCACCGAAGCCGCGCTAGCGGACTTAGCAATACCCGCCTACTCCTGGGCCACTTTTCCCGCCCGCGCCGAGCGGTGTGGCGACGCCATACTCAATCATATCGAGCTTCTCAAAACTTTTCCTTACGTCGGCGGCCTGGTTAAGGGGCGTCCCGGAGTGCGCCAGTTGGTGCATACCCCGATTCTGATCTATTACCGCGTGAGCGAATCACCAAATTTTGTGGAAATTCTTCATCTTCAGCATGGCTCTCGCGAACCCGCAGACTCTTGAATCCTGCGCGAATAAAATCCCTTGGAACGCGCAAGAGCCGGGTAGCGCCAAGTGTTCCGCCAGTTGGAAGCTCTCTGTGGATTTTCTCCGTGCCGATGCGGGCGAAATCTGCGTCGTGACCGGAATGGAAGAGCCGCAGACCTTGCGGGGCGGGAGCACGCTCTGCAAGTAACCACCCCCCTTCGTCCGTCAGCCCGTCGGCGGACGGATCTTCGACTGACGGATTCAGCCCCCCCTAAATCAGGAAGGTAGCCTTTGCGGCGCCGCTGAAGGGCCTGCGGAAAAACTGTAGCGGCGGGTTTATCCCGCCATCACTTTGTTGAAGTGGTTGGATTGATGGCGGCGTAAAGCCGCCGCTACATCGCTCATTCCGATTTTTTCCGCAGCCTCGAAAGCCCCGCCATTCCCTTCGGTTCTACGGATTAATCACAATTTTGTTCCGCCCCGGAGTGCCCATCACTTCGATGGCCTTGGCGATGTCTTTCAGCGGGAAGCGGTGCGAGATGACCTTTTCCGGATTCACCACTCCGCGCTCCATCAACCGGATGGCATTCTGCATGGCGAGCGGGTTGGTGGAGAAACTGGAATCCATGCGCGCTTCGAGGAAGTGCATGAGGCCGCCATCGAGTTCGATCTTTTCGTGCGTGGTGATGCCGAAAATATTCCAGCGCGTGCCGCGGCGCAGCAAACTCACCATCATATTGACCGCTTGAATCGGTCCGGCGGCCTCCAGAACGAAGTCCGGACCGTCGGGCAGAATCTCATAAACCTTGGACTTAACGTCATCGGTTTTGGGATTGAGTGTGTGAGTCGCCCCCAGCTTGCGAGCCGTTTCCAGGGCATGATCGCTGACGTCCACGGCAATCAGCCGGCCCGCACCCGCCGCCTTCGCCACCATCATGCAATACATCCCGATGCCGCCCGTGCCGATGATCACGACGTCGTCGCCCACTTTCAATTCCGAATAGTGAACGATGCCTTTCCACGCGCCACTCAGGGGCTCGGTCTGGCAGCCCGCATCGAAGCTGACGTTGCGGGGCTTGGCGTAGAGGGAATTCGCCCCGGTAACCGTGTACTCGGCAAAGCTGCCGGGGCGGACGTCGTCGGGGCCGTCGCCGCCCGTCGTGTACATGTTCTGGCAGTAGTGTTGCTGGCCCATCAGGCAAAACCGGCAATGCCCGCAATGGCCGCTCGGGCAAACAATGACTTCGTCGCCTTCCTTGACGCTGCGGACGTGCGCGCCGACTTTGGCGACAATGCCCGCCGGCTCGTGCCCCGGAATCAACGGAAAGCGCACGTTGGTGCGAATTCCCTTGATGGCTTTATAGTCGGTGGCGCAAATTCCACACGATTTGATTCGCACCAGAGCTTCATCCGGCCGTGGCTCGGGAATGGGCCGATCCTCCAGCACCAGTTTATTAACATCGTATAAAACCGCAGCTAACATTGGACCTTCCTCCATCGTGAGTATTGGGTGATTTTCTGTGCCGCAAGGTGGCGCGAGAAGCTCTGCCCGCAAACCAACGAGTTTAACGCATGAAAATGCCGCGGGGTAGGATTTTCCCGCCATGGATGCGATACAATGAAGCACGTGTGACGTATTTTATATTCTTCACACGAAATGTGAGCGCTCGATGCATATCCCCGACGGATACCTTAGCCCTTCGACCTGCGCGGTTCTTTACGGCGCCGCTGCGCCGTTCTGGTATGTCGCGCTGCAACGGGTGAAGAAGAGCTTATCCACGCGGCTTGTCCCGCTGCTTTCCGTCATGGCGGCGTTATCCTTCGTGGTCATGATGTTCAACCTGCCTCTGCCGGGTGGCACGACGGGGCACGCTGTGGGCGTGGGCATCGCGACGATTATCCTCGGCCCCTGGGCGTCGATTCTTGCCATTTCCATCGCGTTGGCTATTCAGGCGGTCTTCTTTGGCGATGGCGGCATCACCACACTCGGAGCGAACTGCTTTAATATGGCGATTGTCGGATCTCTAGTGGTGTATGGAGTCTACCGGCTCATCTCGGGACGTATCGCACTGACGGCGTCGCGGCGGGTGGTGGCGGCGGCGGTGGCGGCGTACGCGGCGATCAACGCTTCCGCCCTGTGCATGGCTCTGGAATGCGGTCTTCAGCCCCTATTTTTCAAGAACTCCACGGGCGCGCCGCTTTACGCTCCCTATCCGCTCAAAATCGCCCTTCCGGCGGTCATGATCGGCCACCTGACGTTCGCTGGCCTCGCGGAACTCATACTAACGGCAGGAGTTATCGCATATTTCCAGCGCACCAACCCCGCCATGCTGAGGCTCACGGCGCCCGTCGGGCCCATGACGGCCACCGAATCCGAGCTTCGAGAACCGCGCTCGGTCTGGCAATTGACCCGGCCCCTGTGGGTGGGCCTTGCCCTGCTTATGATGTTGACTCCATTGGGGATACTCGCTGGGGGCACGGCCTGGGGGGAATGGACGGCGCGCGATTTCTCCAACCCTAAGATTCGAAAGGAGATCGCTGCGGCATCGGGCCATGCGGAACCTCCAGCCGACCCGCCCCATGGGTTGCAGCGACTCTCAGAGGCGTGGACCGCGCCGTTTCCGCAGTATGCGCCTTCCTTTGTTCATCAACCGGCCGTGGGGTATGCGCTTTCGGCCATGTTCGGCTCGGGGGCCATCATTTTGGTGTCGGTGGCGGCCGGGTCGCTGGCCACGCGGGCGCGGGGGAAGGGTGAATCCTAGTTGACAAGGGAGACCGTCGGATTTGCCGGGGAGGCGGCCGCAGTTTGACGGTTGCGGGAGTTGAGGTCTGAAAGAGACCCCTCACCCGGCCGGAAGGTTCCGGCCTGCCCTCTCCCCTCGGAGAGGGAACTTTTCGGCGGACCCGCCGGTGTCTCCAGCGCAACCCCGATCGAGGGACAACGCACGCCATGAATTTTCTCGAGCGCACGCTTGCCGGATTTCTCAGCGCCCTGGAGCACGCGATGGAGGCGGAAGACCTGGCCAAGGCGCGCGGCCTGTTGCAGCGGCTCGATCCGCGCGTCAAGGTCGCGGGGATTCTGCTTCTGATTATCGCCGTGGCCACCGCGCATAAGCTCTGGGTGATGGGTGCGGTCTTTGCCGTCGCCCTCGTCCTCGCCGTGTCCTCCCGCGTTTCGCCGTGGCTATTGGCCAAGCGGGTTTGGATTCCCATTCTGCTCTTTACCGGAATTATCGCGCTGCCCGCCCCCTTCGTCGTGCCCGGGCGGATTGTGGCGCGCCTGCCTGCCCTGGGTTGGACGGTGACGGCGCAAGGGCTGCTCAGCGCCGGATATCTGGTGAGCCGGGTGGAAACTGCCTCGACGCTTTCCGTCCTGCTGATCCTTTCAACTCCGTGGACGCGCGTCCTGAAGGCGCTGCGCGTGCTTCGCGTCCCCGTACTGGTGGTGGTGGTTCTGGGCATGGCCTATCGCTACATCTTTCTGCTGATTGACAGCGCGCGGGACATGCTGGAATCGCGCCGCAGCCGCATGGTGGGCGTGTTGCCGCGTGCGGAAAGCCGGCGTCTCGCCGCGGCCAGCGTGGGAGTGTTGATGTCAAAAACCCTGCAATTGAGCGGCGACGTTTACAGCGCGATGCTGGCGCGGGGATTTCGCGGCGAGGTTTATCTGCTTGACGATTTCCGCACGGTGGCGCTGGATTGGATTATGCTGTTGGTTTTTGCGGTGATTGCGGGGGGGGCGGTTTATTGGGGAAGGTAAAGGACGATTCAAAATTCAAGATTCAAAATTCAAGATTAAGATGCAAGACTCAGGATCGAAATGCAAAATTCAAAATTCAAGATCAAGGCGCAGCCTTCAATATCCGAAGCAATAGTTTGCTGATGCTCTTGAATCTTACATTTTGATTTTGAATTTTGAGCGTCGAATGTTGAATCTCGATTTTGAATCTCGATTTTGAATTTTGGATCTCGAATTCTCATCTTGAATTTTGGATCTCGAATTCTTATCTTGAATCTTGAATCTTGAATTTTGAATTTCATATCCCCTGCGCCAATCCAAAATCCGAAATCCAAAATACGATGCCTGCTCCGATGTTTGACGTTCGCGAAATCACCTACCGCTACAACAAAGTTGTGGCGCTCGATGGCCTCAGCCTGTCCGTTGCGGCGGGCGAGCGCGTGGTGCTGCTGGGGGCGAATGGCTCGGGCAAATCCACGCTGCTGCGCATTCTCGATGGCTTGGCGTTTCCGGAGAAGGGAAGCGTGGAATTCTGCGGGGAGCCCTTAACCGAGGACCGTCTGCAATCGCCGGAGATTGCCCATGCCTTCCGCCGCCGCGTGGGCTTGGTGTTTCAGAACCCCGACGTGCAGCTCTTCTCGCCGACGGTTTTCGATGAAGTGGCTTTTGGCCCTTTGCAACTCGAGTGGCCCCGGGAAAAGGTCCGCTGCAAAGTGGAAGAGATTCTGGAAGTCATGAAAGTTGCGCACCTCAAAGACCGCTCGCCGCATCAACTTTCCACGGGGGAGAAGAAGCGCGTGATGCTGGCGTCCGTATTGGTGCTCGACCCTGAGGTCCTGCTGCTCGACGAGCCCACCGCGGCGCTCGATCCCAAGAGCGCCAGCCAGATGATCGATTTTCTGGTGGGCTTGCGCGGCGGCCCCAAGACGGTAATGACCAGCACCCACGACCTCGACATTGTGGAGGATATTGCCGACCGCTGCTTTGTCTTCCAGACGGGGCGCGTGGTGGCGGCGGGAACGCCGGCGGAAATCCTCAGTCAAACCACCTTGCTGGAAGAGACCAGCTTGGTTCATGCGCACCGGCACGTTCACGCGGGCGGTGAGGTTCACACACATCCCCACATTCATCCGCATATTCATACGCACAAGCATTGAGGGTGGCGGCGTTGTGGCGGCGGTATCCGACCGCCCGGCGTCGATGGAAGGAAGTTGCGGAAAACTTTTGGAGTGCGGCCGCGAAGCTGCCGCCTTGGTTTGCGTGCGCAACCCGTATGGAATCTATTCACTCTCCACTGTCGAGGTGTTGTTTTTGACTTTGCTCTTGGGGTCCACGGGAAGGAAAAGGCGGCAACTTTGCGGCCGCACTCCAAGGGGATTCGCTATTTTCAGCCAATCATTGAACATCACAGCCGACACACACTCTTTTCCGCAGCAAAAGCTCAGCATTTCCCAGGGTAAATCATATTCAAGCGCCAAATGCGCGCAGAACGCCAGCGTCAGAGTGCAGAGCCAACTGAGGGCTGCTGTCAACGAAGCTGGCTCATCAAATTGATGGCGACGCACGTAGGAAACAAGAGTAAGCCGTTTTTAGAGAGGAGCTTCCACGTCGTCGCCTTACGCTGTTCCGGGCTGGAGGTGGTCACCTTGCTTTGCTTCCAGGCACCGAAAATATAAACAACCGGAAAAATCAGAACCATGGCAAATACAACCGCATAATTGAAGGTATCCATAGGCGAGTGCGTCTGAAGTCGTGACCACCGACCCGCCAAATTAATCACGGTGTCTACAGTGAGTACGAAAGTCGAGATCGTGAGGACAAGGGCAGTTGTCTTGTGGTCTCCCAAGATTCCGCGGTCAAGTCTAGGCGTTTGATTTGTTTCGGTAAATTGAGATTCCATAAACCCTCCAACATTTTCACCGAGGTCTGCTTTGGAGCTATTCCATTCTCTAGATACTTCATGATCCGAACGCTTTACCTGTGTCGCAGCAATCCGACATGGCGAATAGTCGTCATGATTGATCAGTAGTGAGACCCGGTTTCCATCATGAAAACAAAAAACAAGACCATGTTTGCCGTGAACAACATGCTGGCCGTCGCGGATTGAACAATCCAAAAGATTGCCTTGCGGTATGTTAGGTCAAGCACGAGACGTCTGCCGAGCCTCCAGGCGCTGAAAAATGAAAGAGGCGTGAGCAAGACGATGAACGCTGCAGTTAATATTGTCTCTGGATGAGAATGATCCATCTCGATGAATATTGGCCGGACCGTTGGGTGTGACCATCGAATGGCAAACTCGATCGCCAGAAAGATTGAGACAATACTATTCATGGTGATTAACGCCAACGCGTTATATTTGCATTTCAGCACCTCCCCTCGACTCAAAAAAGGCGCTTTCTCAGCCGTGAGTTCTAGGAATTGCATTTTCCCTCCCATAAAGTTCCCACAATATTGGCCAAACTGCTCATCTCTCAAGCAAATCGGAATCGGCGGCAAGTTGTTGTGGGATCGAAGGGAACGCAAGCCTCAAAAACAGCCGCCAAATTACCCCTTATACCATATTTCGAAATGAGGTGCTAAGTGGGTGGTAACGTTACGGGCCGATCTGGAGGAGCCCCCTCACCCGCACAATAAGCAGAATTTGGCGCCGCCCCGCCTTGTAGTTCCCATCTTGCCCCGAGGGGGATCGTAGCGATGACCGCCGCGTTTGTGGTCAGCGGCTTTTCTGAAACATTCGAGAAGAGATTTATGGGCAATGAGGGTTATTGCTCGTGAAGAGACGCGGAGTGTAAATGCAGCGTGTTGTGTAGGGGTAGGTCGCTCTTACCAGGCCGAGTGTGCAATCGGAAATAAAGGGGAGGGCGAGCCCGCCCCCTACAAACGAATCGAAGCGTGCGGCGGGTGCGTATTGGTTTAGACCACCCCGTCCGTCTGACGGCCACCCCTCCTTAATCAAGGAGGGGAGCTCTTGTGGCGGTCAGAGACCGCCGCTTAGGCACCCCCTCACCCCTACCCCTCTCCCCCAAGGGGGCGAGGGGAATTGTAATTTGCGCGTTAGAACAATCTGGAGGCAGGTGTGGGGATTCGCGAGCTCTAGTGACGAACCCTTCAACTTGTCTTACGCGGGCAGTGAGTTCGCGGGCGCGGAGCGATTTGCCGTATTCGAGGCCTTTTTCGAAGGCGGCGAGGTTCAGATTCTCGGTTCCTTTGGGCACGGAATCGGCAATCGCTTTGCGGACGGCTGCGGGCGTGGCGAGCCCCGTCAGCGCGGTGACAAAGCCCACCATCACCATGTTGAGCACCAGCTTGCGGCCCAACTCTTCCGCGAAACGCGTCGCCGGGATTCCATAATGGCGTATGCCTTGAATTCAGTTTGTCCAGCATGAATCAGGTCTTGCTCGTAGAGCAGCATTCCCCCGGGTTTCAGGTCCGAGCCGAAGCGCGTCGTTGGCCTCCTGCGACATCACCACCAGGATGTCGGGCTGGGTCAGGTAGGGGTAAAGGATGGGCTCGGTCGAAACGATCAACTGCACGCTGCAGGCGCTGCCGCGCGCCTCCGGGCCGAAGCTCTGCGTCAAGGTCACGAACTTGCCGTCGTGGATGGCGGCGGCTTTGCCGATCACCATGCCCGCCAGGATCACGCCCTGTCCGCCGAATCCCGCGATGCGGATTTCCGTGAGCTGCCATCAGGCCTCCTCCCCCGCCGGCATAGCGATCCCGCAGTGTCTGCCGGAGTTGTTGATCCATGCTTTGCTGCAAGGTGGGCCGCTCGATATCCACGAACTTGCCGACGATGATTTCCCCTTGCAGATTGATATCCACGTCGCGCGTGCTGGCGCCGTTCTTGATGACGCTGTGCTGCTTGTAGAAGCGCATGGTGTCAAGCCCGTCGCCCATCTTGTTGCGCCGCTGGTAGAGCGTGGGGCAGGGCGACGAGAATCTCGATGAACGAGAACCCTTTCTTCTGTGAAGGCCTCCACCATGGAGTGGGCAATGTGGCGAACGTGGAAAGCCGTCCAGCGCGCCACGTAAACCGCGCCCGAGGATTCCGCCAGGAAGGGCAGATTGAAGGGCCGCTCGAAGCAGCCGTAAGGCGACGGTGGTGGCGGTGGCGCCGACCGGCGTGGTGGGCGCCACCTGGCCGCCCGTCATGCCATAGATGAAATTATTCACGCAGATAACGGTAATATCCACGTTGCGGCGCGCAGCATGAATAAAGTGGTTGCCGCCGATGGCAATCAGGTCGCCGTCGCCGCTATAGACCACCACGTTCAGATCGGGATTGGCCAGTTTCAGGCCGGTGGCAAAGGGAATGGCGCGCCCGTGCGTGGTGTGGAAGGAATCGAGGTTCATATAGCCCGCCACGCGCCCCGTGCAGCCGATGCCCGAGACCACCGCGACCTTGTCGAGCGGCAGCTTCGATTCCACCAGCGCCCGGGCAAAGCAGTTCACGGTGGTGCCGATGCCGCAGCCCGGGCACCAGATGTGCGGCATGCGGTCCGTGCGCAGAAAGGGCTCGACCGGATTGATCGATGGAAGTTGTGCTCATTGCGCCGCCTCGCGAATCGCTTTCAGGATTTCTTCCGGCTCGTGCACCGTGCCGCCGCCGTGCCCCAACAGCATCGGTTTGCGCGCTGGCCGGCCGCGCAGCGCTCCACTTCATAAACCATCTGGC
The DNA here is from genome assembly GCA_963733285.1 of uncultured Acidobacteriota bacterium. GTDB lineage: Bacteria > Acidobacteriota > Terriglobia > UBA7540 > UBA7540 > Bog-366. The sequence continues at coordinate 12,548 of CAVTDA010000005.1, read as the reverse complement.
CGTAGTTCATCTCTACCACCACGAAGGCGTGAACCCGCGCCGCCAGCTCGCGGATGCGCTTTTCCGGGAAGGGCCACACCACCACGGGCCGCAGCAGGCCCAGCCTGCAAGCCCTTCGGCGCGCGCCATCTGCACGGCCCGCTCGGCCACGCGCGAGGTGATGCCGTACGCCACCACCACCACGTCGGCGTCCTCCAGCCCGTTCTCTTCCCAGCGGGCAATGCGGTCCGCGTTGTTGCGGATTTTCCCCACCAGCCGGCCGACCAGTTTCTTCTGCGCCTGCCAGTTCATGGCGGGATAGCCGTGTTCGTCGTGCGTCAAGCCGGTGACCTGAATGCGATATCCTTCGCCCGCCTTCACCATTTCCGGAATGCCGTCCGGCCCGGGCCGAAAGGGCAGATATTCGGAAGGGGGCAGGGAAGTGTAGCGGCGGGGAAAGAGCTTGATCTCGCTCGGCGGGGGGAATCACCACCTTCTCCGTCATGTGGCCCACGCACTCGTCCATCATCACCAGCACCGGCGTGCGGTATTCCTCGGCGAGATTGAACGCATCGATCATCAGGTTGAAGCATTCCTGCGGCGAATTGGGGCACAGGGCGATGATTTCATAGTCGCCATGCGATCCCCAGCGCGCCTGCATCATGTCGGCCTGCCCCGGCAAGGTGGGCAAACCCGTGGAAGGTCCGCCGCGCTGCACATCCACCAGCACCAGGGAGTCTCCGTCATGGCGGCGTAACCCAGGTGCTCCATCATCAACGAGAAGCCCGGGCCGGAGGTGACCGTGAAAACCTTGGCGCCACCCCACGCCGCGCCTGACGATGGCAATCGACGAGGCCAGCTCGTCTTCCATCTGAAGGAAAACGCCGCCGACGGTGGGAATGCGCGAGGCGAAGCGCTCGACAATTTCCGTGGAGGGAGTGATGGGGTAGCCGGCGACGAAATTGGCGCCGGCGGCCAGCGCGCCTTCGCAGGCGGCCTGATCGCCGTCCAGGAAATGCGCGCCGGTCAGAACCGATTTGGGGGTGGCAGTGAGTTAAAGTAGTCATAAGTTTTCGATTGCCGCTGGCTCGGCGATTTCTAGGTTTCCTTGGGCACTCGCACCCCGTAGATGGCAAAGTCAGGGCAATAGAGTCCGCAGAGGTCGCAGCCGGTGCAGGCGTCCTCGTTCGCGAGATATGGGCGGATGATAGCCGTGGTCGTTGAAGTCGCTCGGAAAATTGCCAGGACCTTGGGCGGACAGAATTCGATGCAGAAGCCGCAACCTTTGCAGTCGTCCCAGTTGATGTAGACCTGGCCACGAAATTTGCGGCCCTTTGGCGGCGAAGAAACCTCAGTCATGTTGTCCTCGACGGGGGAGCGTGATTTGGCTAGCCAATTCGGACTTCCTGTCCGCTCCACAGCCATCTCAGCTATTGAGAGCATGTTTATGTCCATTTTGACCGTTTGCTTTTCGCGATTTGATGCCTTTTGAAGCATTGCCGGGATGTTCGCCAGGAATTCGGATGGGCTGGGTTTGGGCCGGATTCTCTTCGACACGATCGCATGCGTCTGGGCATAGTCCGGAAAGCATCGAGGGAGCGTGGATAATCCCATTAGGGTGCTCTTATGCGCGAAAACCGCACAGTTCCCAAATGACTCGCTACAGTGTAAAATTCTATGTTTGATGCACCGTGGGGATGGGTTGCGGGCCCCGAGAGCACAGTCCATTTATCCCTCAGGGTGGTGCAAGCACCCACCCTGGAATTTCATCCTACAGAAGGAGCGCTCATGGCAAAAAAGCGCATTGGTATCCTCACCGGCGGCGGCGACGTTCCCGGGTTGAATTCAGTCATCAAAACGGTGGTCTATCGGGCAGCCGACGCGGGCGACGAGGTTATTGGAATCCGCCGCGGATGGGAGGGGCTGACGCACGTTGACCTGAACAACCCCGCCAGCCGTGCTCGATATATTCTTCCTCTCGACCGGGTGAACACCCGCGCCGTGGACCGTTTCGGCGGGACCTTCCTGCATACCTCACGCACCAATCCGCAGAAGATGAAGAAGCTACCGCCGATTTGCGCGGGCGGAAATTTCCCCCGGTTGAGAGCACCAAGAAGGGTGTGACGTCCAAGGTCTATGACATTACGGCGCAGGTTTTGAAAAACGTCGGCACGCTGGGGTTGGATTACCTCGTGGCGATCGGCGGCGACGACACGCTGAGCTACGCGGCGCGCCTGGACAAGGAAGGCGTGAAGGTGATTGCCGTCCCCAAGACCATGGACAACGATGTCCGCAACACCGAGTATTGCATCGGATTTTCCACCGCCATCACGCGCGCCATGGACGCGATCGATCGCCAGCGGACCACGGTGGGCTCGCACGAACGCATTGGCATCTTCCGCGTCTTCGGCCGCGATGCCGGATACACTTCGCTCTACACCGCTTATGTCGTCGGCATCCGTTGCGGAATCCCCGAATACAAATTCGACCTGAAGAACATGATTGATCTCCTGCTTCAGGACAAGAAAGACAATCCCAGCAACTACTCGATTGTGGTGTTGTCGGAAGGCGCGGAATGGGAAGGGTACAATGTGCGCGAGTACGGCGACGCGGACGCTTTCGGACATCGCAAAAAGGCCAGCGTGGGCGAGGATTTGAGCGACGAAATCAAGAAGGCCAGCGGGGAAGAGACCGTGGTTAGCGACCTCACGTACGAGCTGCGCAGCGGCAGCCCCGACTTTGTCGATAAACTCGTGGCGTCAACCTTTGCCAGCATGGCCATGGATTGCATCGCCAAGGGTGAGCACGGTCTGATGACGGCCATCAACAAGGGGATTTATGCGATGGAGCCGATTCCCGATCCCAAATTCGGACCCCGGCGCGTCGACATCGAAAATATGTATGACACGAAAACCTATCTGCCAAAGTACGAGGGCAAACGCGGTCTGCCGATCTTCCTGACCCAGCCGTAGACGTGAAAACGGACGACCTTCAACTCTTGTGCGGACTTCGCACCTTATGAGGCAGGCTTGGGAATAGCTATTGAGCCTGCCTTTTGAGATCGACTCATTGGCTGACCCCTTCGCTTGATTCCAATTCTATTATTGAAAGATTGTTGGGCTGATCTTAGTGGTGCTTGTGGGTGAGGGCGCGGTGCAGGTCCGGCCAAAATTCCTTGGTTTCGTTGGCGATAACGTCCACCAGCATTTGCGCTCCAAGGACATTCACCGTGCCAATGATCGTGTGCGGGCCGGGGTGGTAGGTATTGGAAAGACCTGCGGCGATGCTATTGCCGATGAATTCGGAATAGTTGAGCCCCTTGCCCCCGGTACGATCCGAGCGGGCAATGACGACGCGCATGGCCGAGTAGGCCATCCGGTGAAATGGATTGCCGGAACCCATCTGGAAATACCGGGGATCCTGATGCAGGATTGACGGCCAAATGGCGGCAGTGTTGAAGCTCGCAACCAGCGTATCGGCGTAGGCCGTGCCGAACCGCTTGGAATATCCAACAAACCCCTGGCCGTAAGTCGGATTGGTATTATCACCCTGACCGATGCCCGCCTGGGCGCCGACAAATACAAATTCCACCGGGTCAAATACACTCTTCGCTTCATCCTTGAATTTCTCCTTCACGGTCATGGGAGGAAGCGACTTAACGTTCTCGACGGTGAGAACATTGGGGAGCGCGAAGAAGAGACGATCATCCTTCTGAGGCTGGGGCGCTGGCGTGGGAGGCGACGTCTTGGGCGGTGGATCACCCGTTTGGGCAGCGGGAGGTTGGGTTTGGGCAGGCTGTTGGCTGGGCTGTTGAGTCACCTGCGGAGTCGACTGTTGAATCGGCTGTTGGCTGTAAAGGTTTGATAATCCTAACGTTACGGCGATTACAGCAGTACCCATAGCATGAACTAAAAGCCCCTTTTGATCCCACCTCAAGCCCTTATTTCCACCCTTTAGTAAAATTTCGATTGGGGGATAGTCTGCGACCACGCAATTAAGTATAGGTCAGAACTCGGAAGCGGTAATGCAACTTACTCTCTCCCAATAGCCCCCATTATATCACCCGCGGGCGGAATCCGCCTAATTTAGACTAATTCACTGATGCAACGCGCATGCTCAACCGGCTACTAGACCAGCTCGGCGGGGAGGAAAGAAGCGCGCGATTTCCTCGTAGGTTTGAAGGGAGCGGACGAAGGCCTCAAGGCCTTCCGTGCGGGTAAGGTCCTTTGCCCGGCGCTTGGCTTCTTCCAGGTCGGTGACGGAGGCCTTCCACATCGCCCCTGTGTCGTCCTGCAAATACACCGCAAACTCGGCTGCCATGGGTGGATGTTCCTCCGGATGTGGGGTAGGGGTAGTAAGGTAAATCGATTTGGGCGGCAATACAAGCGGAATTTTTAAGGCAGGGAAACCCGCATGTTTGGCTGCTGGTGTGGAGGTCCTAGCCGAGGAAATAAACAAACCAGCGCACGGTGCGGGCGATGACTTCGTTTTCCCACGGGATGGCGGTGAAGACGTGGTCGGCGCCGATGATGATGGCGAGGTCTTTCTGGGGAGCGCCGGCCGCGTTATAGTAATCGCGGGCGTGGGAAACCGGGACGATTTCATCCAGTTCCGGGTGGATGATCAACGTGGGACCTTTATAGCGGACGATGTGACGAATAGGGTCGACCTTTTGCACATCCTCCATAAGCCGGGGATGAAGCTCCCGCCCGTCGAATTCAAACGCGCCCGGCTTGCCGGGGATTTTTCGGGCCCGGCGCTTAATCAGCTCCCCGATCCGTCCCGTGTGCGCGACCGCACTCCAAAGAACCAAGGCCTTGGCCTTCAACGCCGGTGCGAGACTGGCGGCCACGGTTCCGCCCAGGGAGAGGCCCAGCATCCCCACACGGTTCGGATCGATGCCGCGCTGTCGTCGCAGAAAGGCGACGGCAGCCCGCCCGTCGGCGAGCTCCCCGCTCAGGGTCATTTGGCGAAATTCGCCTTCCGATTCTCCCGATCCGTAAAAGTCAAAGCGCAGGGAAGCCACTCCGGCAAAGGCGAGCGCGCGCGAGCACTTGACAAACATCCAGTGCGACTCCATGCGATTTCCCGTGAACCCATGAAAGAGCACGACGGCCGGTGCGGCGGCCGAGGCCTCCGTTACCGGCAGGTGCAGAACCCCGCGCAGGAGCTTTCCGCCCGTGGTGGGGAACTCTACGAATCTTTCCGTGGGGGGCTTGATCATGATATGCGGATAATCGCCTTCACGACGCCATCGCGCCGGGCGCTCACCATCTCAAAGGCGCGCGCGGTTTCTTCCAGAGGGAAATGATGCGTGACCAGGGGAGAAACGTCAACCTTACGACTGGCGATTAAATCGATGGCGCGTTCGACGCACTCATTCTGGCGGCGGACATTGAAGATGCGCAACTCGTTGCGGCGAATGAAATTGATGTTGAAGCTGATGCGGTCCACTTCGGGGATTCCGACGATGAGCAGCGCCCCTCCCGGCGCGAGGAGACCGATCGCCTGATCAATCGCAGCCTGCTCGCCGGCGCACTCAATGACCATGTCGAGTCCCAGGGGTTCAAGGCGCTGAATCGCACGGGTCACGTCCTCGCGCTGCGGGTTGCCCGTCCAATGGGCTCCGCAGGCCCGCGCGATGGTCAATCGTTGATCGACAAGATCGGTGACATAAGTGGTGACCTGCAATTCCGCGCGGGCTGCCAGCAGTGTGCACAACCCGATGGGGCCTGAGCCCACGATTCCGATCCGCGCGCCGGACGAAAGGCCGTTTCGCAGCGCCATCTGGACAGCGTAAACGCCGATGGATAGCGGTTCCACGACGGCTGCTTCATCGTCATTCAGCGAATCGGGAACGGGGAAGCAGCAGCCCTCCGGCATGACGAGATATTGGGAAAGCGCCCCGGGCTGCCCCGAGCTTCCCAGGAATTTTTGATGGCGGCAGGTGTGACGGCGTCCCGCTAGGCACTGATCGCAACCGCCGCAGGGAATCAAGGGGTCCACCGCGACGCGCTGCCCGGGGTTCAGGCGGGTTACCTGCGAGCCTGTTTCCATGACGGTGGCAGCGAGTTCGTGTCCCAGGATAAAGGGAAAGGGAGCGGTCTGGGGTCCGATCCTGCCTTGTGTGTAATAGTGAACATCGGACCCGCAGACGCCCAGCGTGTCCACACGCAGGAGGACGTCATGCGGGCCGCTTAGCTTGGGGTCGGGCGCTTGCCGGACTTCCATTTCCCTCAAAGCTGTCAGATAAACTGCTTTCATGCCACCTGCGCGAATGTCCTCTCCAAGTGAGTTCTTTTCATAGTATCACAGAGAGCATGGGCACAAACCGCATGCGGCGGGAAAGAGTAATGCAGAGCAAGTGATCAGCGTTACTTGTATTGAAGGGCTCGCAGTTGGCGGAGCCTGTCGAAGAGCATTGCGGCTTGATGATGGTCTAAAAGCACGAAAGCCGGACTGAAGTCCGGCTTTCGTGCCAATACTGGGGGATGGTCACGTATTGTCGATTGCCATCTACTATTGCGGTTGTCCCTGGGTAACGGAGAGGGCCACAGCCACTCTGTGCGTCACGGAGGTGTTGTTGAGCAGCGTACCCTGGATGGTCACGACGTAGTTGCCAGTGGCCGTGCCCACCGTATTAAAAGTGGGGGGACGGCAAGCTGCCATGGCGAGGTTCAGGACCATGATGGAAGCAAGCGCGCCCAATCGCAGGGCCAGCCAGCCACGCCCCAGCCTTCCGGTCAGCGTCCTGCGCCGGTGGCCAATGGCCAGGGACGCCAAAGCCAGTAAACTCAAAATGCCGAGGAAGAGAGGCGGAATCGGTCCACTCGGCAGGCGCGGGAAAACATGCGATCCCACGGCGGGAGTGGAGGGGTTCAGGAACAATGTGGTTTGAATAGCCAACTTAACCTGGGTTGGGCCGGTGCTATTCACCGTCGCCGGGTTAGGGCTGAATGTGGGCACGTAATCGGCCATGGGTGGAGATGTATTGGAAACTTCCAGGCTAACAGGCTCGTTATTCAGGCCAAAGATCGGATTGATGTTGATGGTGTAGGTGGCGATGCTCCCCGACTCGACGCTGAAACTGGACGGGGAGGCGGTTAAGGCAAAATCTGAGAACTGGAGGCTCAGGGGAAGCGTATAGGTCTGCGATCCACTGGTTCCCGTCACCGTAAAGGGATAGGGGTTGGAAGACGGCGTCGGCGTGAGGTTGCTGACGGTCATAACTTCAGCGGTTGGCTGGCCAATAAACACGGGGTTCGCAGAGAAGGCGCAAGTGGTCCCGGCGGAACAGGAGAGGCTGATGGCGCCATTGAAATTGCTGGATTTGTTGGCGAGGTTGGCCTGGAGTTGGAAGGTGGTTTGAGTTGAACCGATGAGCGCGGGATTCACCGTCTGGGAATTAGTGCCCGTTATTTCCGTGAGCGTGAAAGCCGCAGTGGCGGTTCCCGAGAGCAGAATCGACTGGGGACTGCCGACGGCATTGTCGCTAATCGTCAGGGCTGCCGGGAGGGTTCCGCTTGACGTGGGCGTGAAGGTGATGCTGATGGTGCAGCTCTGGCCGACCCCCAAGACGCCGTTGTAGGGCGCGCTGAGACAATTATCGGTTTCAGCGTAGTTCACTGATCCCGGCAGGATCTTGGTGATATTCAAAATCTGTGTGCCGGTGTTCGTGACGGTGGCAGTTTGTGGCGCGCTGGTGGTTCCAACTGCCTGGCTTCCGAAAACCATATTGGTGGGTTGCACCGTTACTGCAGTCGCGGCAGTGACCCCGCTTCCAGTGAAATTAATGTCCTGCTGAGTCCCCACGTCCCCCCCGGCATTATCCGTGATGATGTAGGTGCCGGTGCTTGTTCCAACTGAGGGCGGGGTAAACGAGAAGTTGAGCATGCAAGTACCGCCACCGCCCGGAAGCGTCCCGACGCAGTTGTCCGTCGAAGACTCGTCAAAGGCGGAGACGAGGGTTTGCTGCACGATGGAGGTAATGGTCAGGGGAGCGTCACTGGGATTCACCAGCAAAATCTGCTGGAAGGGACTGGTGGTGGTAATCGTCACGTTGCCAAAGTTCACGTTGCTGGGGAGAATGGCCAAGTTGGGCTCGCTGACGGGATCGATCTTGGCAAGAAAAGCATTGCCGGCATTTCCGGTCAGAGCGGAACTAAATGACCCACCCGCGATGGCCGGGAAATTGTCGGAACTGGTGCTGCCGGTGATAAACGGGTTGCCGGTGGTATCAACGGCGATTCCCTGGCCAAAGTCCTCTTTATCACCGCCCAGATAAGTTGAATAGACCAAGGGAATGGTCTGCGAGAGGTCGATTTGCGCAACAAAGGCATCCTGGCAGGGAGCCGTGCCGCACAGACCGTTGTTGCTGAGTCCAAGGATGGCCTGGATAGGGTGCGAGGTTGGGAAGTCAGAGGAATTGGTAAAGCCGGTGATGAACGCCGCACCTCCGGGGGTGACGGCGATGGCATTGGCTTGATCCGTTCCGCTTCCCCCTAAAAAGGTTGAATACAGCAGCGAAGCCCCGGCGGGGGCCAGCTTGCTAAAGAACGCGTTGGAGGCTCCTTGCAGCGATGTTTGGATGCAGTGGGCTGTAGTGGGGAAATCCGTGGAAGTCGTCGCTCCGGTGATATAGATATTTTGCGAGCCATCCAGCGCAATGCCGTAGGCCCGATCGTCGGCGCTTCCGCCCAGATAAGTTGAAAATTCCGGTGGCGTCCCATCCGCCTTCAATTCCGTCACAAAGGTGTCCACACCCCCTCCCAACGCCGCCTGCAAGGGGGAGAAAATAGGGAAGTCGGGGGAGTTAGTGTAGCCGGTCAAATAGATGTTGTTGTTTTTATCCAAAGCGATTGCCTGGCCGGTTTCCGCGCGGGATCCTCCCAAGTAGGTCGAGTAGAGGAGATTTTCGCCGGTGAAATTCAACTCCGATACAAAGGCGTCCTGCCCGCCGTTGCTGTTCGGTTGATAGGCGTTGAGGACGGGGAAGTTAGAGGATTGAGTTGTCCCGGCAACGTAAGCGTTGCCGGATGAATCCACGACGATCCCCTGGCCAAAATCTGCGCCACTGCCACCCAAGTAGGTCGAGTAGACGAGAACAGACCCCAGGTTGTTCAATTCCAACACGAAAGCGTCCGTGTTCCCACTATAGAGCTGCTGGAAGGGCGTCGTTGTGCCAGATCCTGGGGGCGCCATTACGGGGAAGTCTGCAGAGGTTGTGTAACCAGTGATATAAGCGTTGGAGTTGAATAGGGTAATTGCGGTGGCCGTATCGGAGCCGCTGCCGCCGATATATGTGGAGTAAACAACCTTGCTGCCCGCCGAGTCGAGTTGCGACACGAAGGCGTCGCCGTCCCCCTTATTGGTATTTTGATAGGGTAATACTCCCGGCGTCTTGCTGAGAGGAAAGTTGGTGGAATTCGTAACTCCTGCAATATAGGCATCGTCGGTGGTTGAGTTCACGGTGATGGCGTAGCCAATGTCACCGCCTGTACCGCCCAGGTAAGTGGCATAAATCAAAACCGGATCAATGACCAGCTCCCGGCTGTGGTCATAGGGACCGCATTCAAAGCGCACGTAGTTCTGGGCGTCGAGGGTGTAATGGGCTGGCACCGCCTGGCGCTGCTCCGCTGGCGATTGGCTCGAACGGGCAGGCTGGTAAACCACGGGTTTGTGCAATTCCAAATTCCCGCTGGGCAGGCCGACAACGAGGTTGCCGTTGGGGTCAATTCGCAGCGGGGCGTGAGCGCCGGCATTGATGCCCAGGGTTATGGAATTGGGATCCGCTCCCGGCGCCACCACGAAGTCATACTCGAGTTCGCCTTCACGCGTTCCGTAATAAACCAGGTTGACTCCCGGGTAGATGTTTTCATACCGCACTTTGGCAAAGGTCGGAACGTTGGTGCGCCATTTGGATGGGTCGTTGCCGATAAAGTAGTTGGCCTTTCCCGGAAGTTCTTCGGTCCCCGCCACTTTTGCCCGGGCATTTGCCCCGACGAGCTTCATGCGGAGGACGGATTCAGCGCGGTTCGGATGAATATCGGATTTGGGGGAAGCGGTCTTTGCCGCCGCCAATGGATTCTTGCGGTCGAGCGGCGAAGGGGAGGCCGGAGACTGCGACTTTAACGTTAAGACGGCTTCGTCCCCGGTCAAAAATAACGAATAACCCCTACCCCGTGAAATGAAGTTCACATTCGGATGGGTCTGCCCTAGATTGGCTTCGAAGCTGAGAGGAAGGGCCGCATAGAGCCGCGCCCATTCCGCCTGGGAGCGGGGTTTGGTGGTGGGAAACGCCGTGCTGACACGTTTCGTCACCGTGGCCGCACCAATCAATGCGGCAACCAACAGCAGGCAGTATGGGAGGCGTCGACCTCTCTTGATAGGGCTTACATTCGCGCCTTGCGCGCGCGCAGCGTTGCCGCTCCTTCCACTCACGACTGGCCTCCTCGGAAATTATCCAAATTCTAAGATTCTGTTTCTATTCCATCTCGCCGGGCGCCACCGGGGGCGCAACGACGGCTGCAAATTTTGTTCAAGCGGAGATCACGGTGCAACAGTCAAATTCACAATGGCATTCCGCGTGACACCGCTTCCGTCACCCAGCTCCCCGGTCAATACAATGGTGTAGTTACCCGAAGGGGTTCCATTCACCACCGGGTTGATATCGATGGGATTGACGTAGTCCTCGCACCCGACAGCGAAAGCCGTCAAAACGATTGCCGTTAAAAGGATTGCCAGTTTCATGTGCGGCCGCATCCAAAGCCGGGAACGGCTCAAACTGGCGAGCATGGCGCTCAGGAAAGCCAGCATAGCCAGCAAGAGAATCCAACGGGTGAGCCCGGCCGGCGGGCCGCCATGGGGTATATGAGGAAATATGTGCGATTGCGCCAATGTTGTAATCGTCAGCGTGCTGGTCACCGTGCTTCCGACCACGCCCGTTGGCGTGACCGAGGGCGGGCTCCAAAAGCATGCTGCCCCAATCGGAATACCCGGGAAGGCGCCCGGGCAGCTCAGCAGAACAGGGAGATTAAATCCGTTCTTGGGCGAAACGGTGATGGTATAGGTTGCTTTGCTTCCCGCCGTTATGGCTGTTCCGACGGGCGTGGCAGTCATCGAAAAATCTGCGAAGAAGATGGTTAATGAAACTGACGATGACTGGTTGTTGCTTTTTCCCGTCACGGTGAAATTGTAGGGATTAGCGGAGGTCGAATCGAGGCCCGTAACCGTAACCACGCTGGAATCTCCAGCGGAAATAGTGCCGGGATTGAACGAGCACGTTACCCCGGAGCTGCAACTGAGCATGACGGAGTTTTTCAAAAGCGTGCTGGGACCCAGGGCGGTCAGGGTGAATTGTGCCGACGTGCTGCCGATGGTCACCACATTGGACCGCGAGTTGGAGGATAGCGTAAAGACCGAACTTCCTATGCCTGATAAGGACAGGCTGGTTGTGCCATTGACGGCGTCTGAGGAGACGCTGAGTGTTGAAGTCAGCGTTCCCGACCCGGTGGGCGTGAAGGTTACTGAAATTGTGCAGCTTTGACCCACATTTAAAGTGGCCGGCACGGTGGGGAAGTTGGTCCCGCAATTATTAGTTTGTGAGAAGTCGTTTGATAATAGAAAAATGTTGCTGATAGTGACAGCTCGATTGCCATTGTTAACCAAGAGGGCAGTTTGTGTTGCGCTGGTGGTGCCGACGGTCTGGGCAGCAAAGGTCAGCTTGGAGGGATTGAGGATCTACGATCCGCCCGCGAGCACGCCGTTTCCGGTAAGAGTAACAGCCTGAGTTCCGGTGCCTGCGTTGTCGTTGATGGTGATTTCCTCGGTCTTGAGCCCCACCGAAGTGGCGTAAAACAACCTGAATATTACAGGCCGCCGACCCCCCCGGGAGGAAGTCGCAGGTGTTGGTCTGAGCAAAGTACCCGATGAGGTGTTACTACTGATACTCATCGTCGCGCTGCCCACGTTGGTCAACGTAATGTTCGCCGGTTGGGTGGAACTATGCAAAGGTTCTTCCAAAGTTAACCTGCTGCGGCGAGATGGCCATAGAGGGGTTGTCGTCGGGGCTAATTTTTGACCAGGAACGCGTTGCTGTTGGTGGCCGTCCCCAGAAAGTTCCATTGATAGGCGTTGAACGTCGCCGGGAAGTTGGGCGAAGCGGTTCCCCCCGCCACATATACGGACCCCGCAGCGTCAACGGCGATGGCCTGTCCGGAATCCGTCGCGCTTCCACCTAAAAACGAGGAGAAGACGGGAATCCCCCGAAGGCCCAAATTTCACGACAAACGCGTCGGGACAAACCACGTCAGGAACGCTCACGAAATTGCTCGCCCCGCAATTTCCGACTCCTGAGGTGCCGAGAATATTTTGAAAGGCGTCGATTAAGGGGAAATTTGACAATTGTGTCGCCCCCGTCACATAGACGTTGCCTGCTGTGTCGACTGCCAATGCCGTTGCCATGCCCGTGTTCCCGCCGCCAAGATAGGTGGAGTAAATCAGGGAGGACCCGTCTGGCGCGAACTTGGTCAGGAAAGGATTGTCAGTGCCGGCAAGGGAGGGTTGTCACG
>CAVTDA010000004.1:0-23467 GCA_963733285.1 uncultured Acidobacteriota bacterium | reverse complement strand
AGACTTCAAGCTGAACACACAGTGCTCCGCCGGTAACGGCTACTTCCTGCAATCAACTTGCGTGGGCTTCGGCCACGACGTGATGAACTACGCTGATCTTGCGTTCAGCGCCAAGGCCATGCCGATGTTCGGCTACGGCTGCGCGGTGTTTATGCAGTCCGACATCGTCGATTTCCAACGTCAGGGCTGGAAGCCGGAAGAGATCATGGCCGGCCTTGCCAACGTGCTGCCCAAGAATATCTGGCTGTACGTTTCGCAGATTCCCAACCTTGCCTCGCTGGGCAAAACCTTCATCCTGCAAGGCGGCACGCAGCACAATCTGGCGGCGGTGAAGTCGCAGGTGGACTTTATCGAATCCCGCTTCAAGGACAAGGGCTCGATGCCCAACGTTATCGTGCACGAGCATTGCGGTGAAGCGGGCGCCATTGGCTCCGCCATCGAAGCTCGCCGCATGTATAACAACGGCCATCGCACCAGCTTTGTGGGCTTTGAAGCCGTCAAGAACATCACCTATGTCACTCATCGCAGCGAAGACACACGCTGCTACTTCTGCAAGAACAAGTGCATGCGCACTTTCATCGACGTGCAGATCGACAGCGTGGATGAATCGTGGAAGAAGTCGAAGATTCCCCTCGTTGCAGGAGTGAAGCGGCTGATCGTGGGCAACAGTTGCGAAAAGGGCCTGGTGGAAGACGTGGCCGACATGCGCGAGATCAAGAAGGGACTCGACGCCGCCAAGAAAGACAACCCCAACATGGTGGAAGTGGCAGCCCGCGCCGCGTTCAAGTCCTACGCGCCCAAGGTGGTTGCCGACCCGCTGCCGAAATTCGCCGTCACCGCAAAGCAGAAGAAGCGCGTTGAACTGATGAAAAAGCGCGCCACCATGCGCATCGGCATTCCGCGCATCCTGAACATGTACACGGTGAACCCGATCTTCAGCGCCTACTTCGAGGCCTGGGAATTCCGTCGGAGAACCTAATCTATTCCGATTACACCAACGAGCAGCTTTACAAGGAAGGCGCCAAGCGCGGCGCCATCGACCCGTGCTTCCCCTCCAAGGTCGGCATTCCGCACGTGCACAACATGCTGATGGTGCACCACAAGAAGAAGCCGCTCGACATCATCTTCTGCCCGATGATCGACGATTTGCCGAGCGACATGACGCATGCGCAGTCGCACCGCTCCTGCCCGACCGTGGCGAGCACGCCGGAAGCCGTCAAGGCCGCCTTCACCAAGGAAGGGGACATCTTCAAGGAGAATAACCTCCTGTTCCTCGATACCTTTGTGAACCCCGGCAATCCGATGCTGCTGACCAAGCAGATGTACGAGCAGTTTGTGGATATATTCGGCCTCTCGTGGGACGAGAACGCCCGCGCCGTCGCAGCCGGGCTTGCAGGCGCAGCATGATTACGAAAACAAGGTGATGCGCGCCAAGGGTCGCGAGATCCTGATGCAGTTGGAAGCGGAAGACCGCATCGGCATTGTGGTGCTGGGCCGGCCGTACCACAACGACCCCGGCATCAACCACGAAATCATGGAAGAGTTCCAGAAGATTGGCTACCCGGCGTTGACGCTGGGCTCACTGCCGATCGACCGGGACATTCTGGAGAAGCTCTTTGGCGAGGACGTGCAGAGCTGGCCTGATCAAAGACGCCATGGACGTCAGTGACGCGTGGAAGAACAGCTATAGCGAAAACACCACGCAGAAGATTTGGGCCGCCAAGTATACGGCGCGCCATCCGAACCTGGTGGCGCTGGAGCTTTCCAGCTTCAAGTGCGGCCACGACGCGCCCATCTACACGGCGGTGGAAGAGACCGTCACCAAGTCCGGCACGCCGTACTTCTCGTTCAAGGACATCGATGAGAACAAGCCCACGGCTCCATCAAAATTCGCGTCGAGACCATCAGCTACTTCCTGAAGCGCTACCGCGAGGACATGGTGCGCAACAAGAATAAGCAGACGGACGTGGACGCCAAGATGCGCGAATTCGAAGCGAAGCTCCGCGCCGAAATCGACGGCCTCATGCCCAGCCCGCCGCCCGCGCCGTATGAAGTCGAAACGCCGGTGGGCATGAATGCCATTCGGCAGATCAAGCCTGAGTAATTGCGCATTTAGAATTACGAATAGAGAGTTAGGATTTGAGAATTGCGGGCCCGGGATTCCGGATAGGGAATTCCGGGCCATTGGTTTTTTGGGAGGGTGAGTGCCCACTGTGAACGTTTCTGTCGCTGCGATGAAAGACTCTTACCTATCTACGCTTGGTGACAAACTCCACGGCAATTAGCCATAAATATTGTAATATGGGAAACTGTATGAAGACCACGGTTGACCTTCCTGAAGACCTTCTGCTCGCGGCCAAGCGGAAGGCACTTGAATCTCGGACGACGTTGCGCGACATCCTGGAGCGTGCCTTGCGCCGGGAATTAAGGCAAACTGTCGGCCGGAGTACGCGTCGGCCCCGGATTCGGTGGGTGACATCGGCTGGAGGGCTGCCCCCTGGGCTCGACATCTCCGACCGCGGTAAGATGATGGAATGGGTGCAGAAAGAACGCTAGATTGATCGCAATCGATACCAATTTACCGGTTTACGCTTAGCGCCGGCACGTCCCCCAGCACCGGGCCGCGCGAAAAGCGATTGAGCGGGCGAGTGCAGATCCCCGAGGTTGGGGAATTCCGTTGCCTTGCATCGCTGAATTCTGGTGTGTGGTTACGCATCCGGCAAGCAGCGGTGGCCCATCACCGGCCAAGGATGCACGCGGTTTTCTCCAAGCATTGGCTGGTAGTGGCGGAGCCAGCATCTGGACTCCCGGAACCGGATTCTGGGATCGGCTAACGCAGTTGGCGAACGACATGAAGATAGCCGGAGCTCGCATCTTCGATCTGCAGATTGCGCTGCTTGCGCTTGAGAACGGCGCGACTGAACTTTGGAGCCACGATCGTGCATTCGCAGCCCTACCGGGGTTGCCCGTGCGCGATCCGCTATCGAGCAGCCCCTAGGAGACTCAACAGCGTGAATAAGAGAATTCGCGTTCGGCTGGACGATGAAACTGCGTGCATTATCTCCGGGCTGCAGAAGGGGATAGAACGTCCAAGTCGGAAACGATTAGAACTGTGATTCGTAATTCTGGGAGGCTGTTAACCGCAGAAAACCAGGAGACGGCTTGGGAGGTCTATCAGCGGCTCAACCCCCTGGTCACTCCCCCGCGAAAAGGTCAGCCGCTTCATGACCGGGCGCGTCACGTCTCGCGGCTTCTAAAGGAAAACGTACTTGCCAAACGACCAGCCGGCACTTTATGACTCCGGCCCAATTCGTTTTCACTCCGGGCTAATCACTTTCGATTCACTGCAAAGCATTGACGCCCACCTGCGGGTCTGGTATTCATGATGATGTAGGGTGATGGGGCAGTCGCTCAATCCAGCTCAACTTGGCCAAGGCAATCGGGGAGTTTTCATTTTTCCCCCGAGTCCTGAATCCCGAGTTCCTAGTACCAAGTTTCTCGTCCCGAGGCATTTACATGGCATTCGAGTCTGACAAGATCATGTTTGAGATTTACCGGGAGACGACTTACACGGGTAAATACCGCGTGGTCTACTTCACCGACTGCAGGATCACAACAAGGAATCCGAAATCAGTAAAGCCATGGCGGGCGAACACTTTTACGACGGGTTCATTCGCCAGTATCGCAAGTATCAGGCGAAGGAGATGATCGAAAAGATCCTCTCGCGAATGAATGAAGGTGAAAAGTCGACGCCGGCCGAAGTCGAGGCGGAAATCAAGGCGTTTATCCCGAACTAAGGCCCCCTTGCCGGGTGCGGGAAGTCAATTGCAATCTCCCCCCATGTCCAATCCATTCTGGCGTGACCAGTCATTCAACCTTCGCTGGATACTGAAGTCGATGCCGCCATCGCTGAGCAGCTTGCCATCCTGGCAAAGGACCCGCAAAGCGCGAAAGCGTTCTTTTCCCTCGGCACGCTGAGCAATTTTCGCGGGAAAACCGACGATGCGATTCTCTACCTCAATAAATCCATTGAACTTGACCCCAAGGCCGCGGCGCCCCATCTGAACCTGGGACGGATCTATGCTGTTCAGGGCAATTATGAAGAAGCCTGGAAGCACGCCCGCGCCGCGGAAGCGCTGGGTTCGCGCGAATTGGTGGAGATGCTGGAGCGATACCCAAATCTGAAGCCGCGCACTTAAACCCAATCGTTACGTGCCCCCCGCAGGCAAAATCTGCTCCAACATTTCCGGTGGCCCCGAGATGTCCAATTCCAGGCGTGCGCCGTCGCGATGGGATTCGATACTTTGAAGGATGGGCGGAAGAGCGGCCCCGCCCGTAGTGGGAGGCTATTTGGAGGCCTGCTTCAAGAGCCCCAGCAGGTTATCGAACCCCGCCGCCGTCTCGGGCGTGTCGCAAATCATGAAGAGGTTTGCCGTAAAGCCACTCTCCCACTGGACGCGATAGAGCAGGGCGCGAATCGAACGCGCGAGGGAACCGAGGTCCACACTTTTCTGGCCACTGGGAGCGAGCCACGCGCCTGCGATGTTGGCCGCCGATTTTCCGTTCAGAATGCCCCACTGCGGGCTGGTGCCATCCAGTTCGCCTTCCCAATTTACAAAATCGGAATTCGCACTAAGCGCGTTGATCGAGCCCTGACGCGCGTCGAGCATGGCCTTGAGGTCCCCTTGACGGCCAAACGCCGCGAGTGAGCTATCGAGGAGAGTAAAAAACAGGTCGTTCGCGCCACCGCCCGCGCCAAAAGGGTAGAGGTCGTCGCCGTCATAATGGGTCACCGGGATTCCGGTTTGTTGGACGTACTGTTGCGCGAGCGCGGGCTGAAATCGGCCTGCGGCGAGTCCCAAATACCCCGCGGGGCCGACCATCTCCCCCCGCCAGCCAAGCATGACTTCGTCCACATCCTTTTCCGCGTCGATCCCCATCGGGCGCAGGAAATCCTCGAAGGCGGCAGTTGGCGGTTTAGAATCCGCTGCCGGATTTGCGGGTAGGCGGGTAGCGCGCGCAACGTGGCGAGGTCCGTGTAGGCGACCTGAAGCGTGTCCGCAGGGAAAGTGTTGAGCGCTTCGCCCGGCAATTGATCGGCGGAGAGCCGGGCCGGGAGGATCAGGATACCAATTGTCCCCGATATCGCGAGAACGAAGATCGCCCATTGCGAGTTCGTCTTTACTGCAAATGCCAATGCAGGGTTCCTCCGCACTCGTGAGCTCCCTTCAATGTGAACACCCACCGTGCAGGAAGGTTGCGATGAAGGCTCGATTGAGTTTACCACCTCCGCTCATTTGGATGCAGTTTTAGGGGCAGTCGTCGAATCCGCAGTTATAAGCCACCGCGTTCAGGATCTTCGCGACACACCGGGTCATCCCGGTTAAACTGGATATTGACTGCGAGGAAGCTTATGCCTGAATTTACTCCCACGGAACGCACCCGGGTACGCCGGCTCCCAAAGCGCGGCACGTACGACCGCGAAGTGGTCTATCGCATTCTCGATGAAGCCCTCGTTTGCCACGTGGGCTTTATTGCGGACGGCAAGCCTATCGTAATTCCCACCGGCTATGGCCGCAGCAGCGACACGCTGTACATTCACGGCTCCGCCGGCAGCAGGATGCTGAAGACGCTGGGGCAGGGAGTGGACGTTTGCGTTACGGTGACACTCCTTGATGGGCTGGTGCTGGCGCGTTCGGCTTTTCACCACTCGGTGAACTACCGGTCAGTGGTGATTTTCGGCAAGACCGCGGTCGTGGAGGACTCCGCCGCGAAAGTGGAAGCCCTGCGCCTTTCACGGAGCACGTTGCGCCGGGCCGTTGGGCGGAGATTCGTCATCCCACTGAGAAAGAGTTGGCGGCCACCACGGTTTTAAAGCTCCCGCTGGAAGAAGTGTCGGCCAAGGTCCGCATCGGCCCACCGGTCGATGATGAAGAGGATTACGCGCTGCCCGTCTGGGCCGGCGTGCTACCCTTCGTGCCGACGGCCGGCGTGCCCATTCCCGATGACCGCCTGCCCGCTCAGACGAAAGTCCCGGACTACGTTGCCGGATACTTGCGCAAACGAGGGTAAGCCGATTGAGGGGGAGTGGTCGCGTCGAAGCGAGGAGGTTGCGCTCACCAAGCGCCCGGACCGGGCAGAGTTCGCGTGTGGTTGAAGGTATATTCGCCCAGTAGCCGCTCGCCTCCTGCGTCATCGAACGTAACCAGCCGCGCGATCATCGTTTCCGAAGGAGCGGACTTGGCATAAGCGATGGACTGCTGGAAGGCAACCGAGCCTGCGTGGGAATCGAAGGGTATATCGGCGAGGCGCAGCCGCTCCGTCCTGCCCGCATCGCAGATGCAGAGGTCGAGCCGCTTTGCCTGGCTCAAGTCGGCGGTCAGGCGTCCGACCAAAAAATCATCCTCGTGCGCCATGGGCACACGCGATGCTGCCCCCGGGCGGAGGCGCATACTCCCGTACGCTCAGACCTTCCTCCGTCACACGTCTCAAAAACGTGTCGCTTGACCAGCGTCATCAGTAACGATCCCTCACGTGCCAGGTTGACCCCATCAGCGCGACGATTTTGCCTAATCGAGCGCCACAGTACTCGCAGCCAGCAGATGAACCTCGGCGGCTTCCTCTTCGTTTCCTGGCGGAACACAAAGCCAATAGTCGACGAGCACCGCCGCATCGATCGGATTTGCGCATCTCCACCGGATTCGCTCGGTGTCATGAACGCTCATCCCGTTGCTCCCAGGCAATCGCGCAATTGATGGATCGCCGATGGCGTATCACCCGCACATTGGCCTCGGAGACGCTGAAAAAACCTGCCACGGCGGCACTCGTCTGTTCGTCAAAAAAAGTCATCACAATGACCGTGCGCTCGCGGCGTCTTCAGACCTTGCAGGCAGCGCTGAAGATGGTCATGGTCAACCTGCGGGGGCTTCAGACTGCACGGGCGCCAGCATCTCCGCTCCGAATCGTTCAGAAGTTGCTCTCGCCGCTGCCCGCCGCGCCGGATTTCGAGCACGGTAAGTCGGCATGTCCCCAACATAAAGGAAGCGAGCTTTCCGGCTCCCGCAGGCGGCCCTCCCGCAGCGCCTTTAGCGTGATGATCAGGACCTGCTGGGTGAGATCATCAGCGGCGGCTTCGTCGCGGAGATGCCGCAGGCCGAAGAGACGAACGCGCGGCGCCATTCGGCGGAAGAGCGCGGCTTCGGCCTCGCGGTTTTCACCGCAGCCGATTTGCCGCACCAAATCCACGTCGGTTTATCTCTACGTTTATCTCAACGACGCTCATCCTCGATGTGTGACTACTGGGCGGTTCCGTTACACCAGGAAGCTTCACACCGCATTATTTTACCGAATATTCGGGGTCACTAACAGAAACCTACGCCTGCCGGATAAACTTCAGGGCTTAGCGGAATAATTTTGCCTTCGCATGTAACGGTAAGACGGTACGCGACACATCCGGGTATCCAACGCGAATGATTGGATGCGACAGTTCAAAATTCAAAAGGAGAATTCGCATGATTGCACCGCAGACTCAGCCTTACCTGAATACACGAGAGGAGGCCGCTATTCGCTTTCTGGGTCTCCCGACGCTCATCCGCTCCACCGCCGAGGCGACGAACGGGGCCTACGGGATGGCCGGCACTGGACAGGCCTCCGGATTCGCTTCACCCTATCACACCCATCATCGCGAGGATGAAGGCTTCTACGTGCTTGAAGGTACACTGGCGGTCGTTTGCGGTGGCGAATGGATGACGGCCGGCCCTGGAGCTTTTGTATTTGGCCCGAGGGAGATACCCCACGGGTTCAAAGTGGTGGGCGACATCCCGGTGCGAATGCTCCTGCTCTGCACGCCCGGCGGGTTCGAGCAGTTCATCCTTGAGCCGAGCGAACCGGCAAAAGTTGGGGTGCCGCCGTCCCCGCCGGATATGGGAAAACTCATGGCCACGGCGGCGAAATACCACATTGATATTCATGGGCCACTGCCGGAGCAGCCGGAGTCCACCGCAAAACCTGACGGATTTTCCATGACAAGATAAAGCGTAGTGGATGATTTACCCGCTCCCATCGAGGAGAAGGAAATCGTCACCACGCCCAGGCATAGGCCTCGACGCGCGGGTCCGCGCCCGCGCTGAGAACATCGTTTTGCAGATCAATCACAATGCCGGCATTTGAACCCAACGACCACGGCCCCGACACGCGCAGTTTGTGGCCGCGCGCAATCAATGCCGCCCGCGTCGATTCGGGAATCCGCGACTCCACCGCCATTGCCCCCGGATACATCGTGTGAGGGAAGACGGAGGAAGGGAAGCTGCTCGTCGTCCAACGCGGCGCTTCGATGGCCTGTTGGATATTCATGCCAAAGTCGACCAGATTAATGAGGGTCTGCATCGTCCGCATGACCTGGTCATCACCGCCGGGACTGCCGAGGATCGCGTACGGTAGTCCGTCTTTCATGATCAGCGTGCTTTGCAGCGTGCTGCGCGGCCGCTTGCCGGGTTCGAGCGTATTGGCTTCCCCGGGAGTCAGCGAGTAGTAATCACCGCGGCAGTTGAAAATGATTCCGGTGTCCCCCATCACCTCGCCGGTCCCGAAAAGGCTGTGCAGGCTGGGCTCAAAGCTCACCATGTTATGGGCGCGATCAACAACTCCGATGTAGCTGGTATCCCCGGCCGGGTCGGCGTGGCCTGCAGATTGGGATGAACGGGCCGGTCCGTTGCGGGCGCGCCGTGCATGAATTGTTCCGGCGAACCGGGCCGCAACTCGAGCGAAGCTTTGTATTGCTCGATCAGTTGACGACGCTCTGCCGCGTAGTCCCTGGAGAGCAATCCGGCGTAGGGAATTTTGACGAAGTCCATATCGCCGAGATACTTTTCCCGGTCGGCCATGGCGAGCTTAACGGCTTCGACGTTGAGGTGAATGTAATCCGCGCTATTGAAGCCAATCGCCTTGAGGTCATATCCTGCGAGAATGTTGAGTGCGAAGAGTTCCGCGGGGCCCTGACTGGCCGAAGGATTCTTGTAAACCTGATAGCCATGGTAATCGATCGAAACCGGGTCCTCCACCTCTGCAGTGAAATGGGCAAAATCCTGGTAACGGAATAACCCGCCGTGAGCTTCCGAGAAGGCCCCAAACTCCCTCGCGATGTCGCCTTTGTAGAAGCGATCCCGCGCTGCCTTCAACGCGGCATGACGGCCGTGGGAGATGTTTTCGTTTTCAGCTTGGACAAGCTTTTCCAGCGTGCGGGCGAGGTCGGGATTCCGGAATATTTCACCCGGTTGGGGAGGTTTGCCGTTCGGGAGGTAGATTTTCGCGGTGGTCGGGTACTTCCCAATCTTTTCAGTTGATTCCGCAATGGCGTGAGCGCGAGCCTCGCTCATGGGGAATCCATTCCTGGCTAGGTCGATGGCCGGTGCAAGCACTTGAGCAAAGCTCATCGTGCCCCAACGGTCGAGCAGGATATACCACGCATCAACAACTCCGGGGATGCCGCCGGAGAGCAAGCCGTCGCTATCGGGAATTACTCCGTGATTATTTTCGTTGTACCAGTCGATGGTGGCGAGCTTTGGCGCTGGAGGCTCGGCATTGATGGCGAAAACTTTTTTGTCCCGCGCCGAGTAAATTAGGATTTGCGCGTCGCTGCCCACGCCGTTGAGAGGAAAGTCGGTGACGGCCAAAGCTGCCTGGCCGGCCACGGCGGCGTCAAAGGCATTTCCGCCTTCACTCAGGATCCGCCGCGCCGCCTCGGTGGCCTCAGCCTTCATTGACGAAACCGCCGCGTGCCGCCCGCGAATGACTGGCCGCATGGTGTGCGTGGGAGCATATTGCGCAATCCCCGCGGTGGCGAGGAGCAGGCAGACGCCAAGCCCAAAGACCCCGACGGCAAGCTTTTTGCGTGGCATATCAACCTCCATGGTTATGGTTAGACGTGAGTTAGGCACGAAAGGCCATTATCGAGACCCCAGCCTGGACCGTCAAGTCCGCGGGTTTTTCGAATGGGCGAAGAACCCATCGGGGCACGCGTGAAGCGGTGGAATCCTTTGCTTTCCGTATAACATCAATAAGTTGGACGGGGCTGTAGTATGCTTGATTTCCCCCTCAATATTTGGTAACTTCAAGTAGCGGGTATGGCAGGGGTTTTAACCCCAAAGACTAACCCCCGTAGGAGCTTAAATGCCGATCGAGATCACGTCAAAGGCCGTTTCCAAGGTGAAGGAAATCATGTCGCAACAGGAGCCTGCGCCGCTCGGGCTGCGGGTAGGCGTTGCGGGAGGCGGCTGCTCAGGATTCTCATACCAGATGAATTTTGAAAGCCAGAGCAACCCCATCGATAAGGTCTACGAAATTGAGGGCCTGAAGGTTTTTGTCGACCAGGCGTCATTGATGTACCTGAACGGGACCAAAATCGACTATGTGGAGACCCTTGAGGGCGCCGGGTTCAAGTTTGAGAACCCCAATGTGAAGACCACTTGCGGTTGCGGCAGTTCGTTCAGCGTTTAAGCCCGGCTCAAAACGAATTTGCAGACCCCCAGCGCGCTCCGCATGCGCCTGGGGGTTTTTACTTTTAGAGACTCATCTCCCGACCCGCAAAAATCTTTCAAACCAAAAAGAAAACGCGGTCCCAAATTGCGAGACCGCGTCTCCTATCCTTCCGGATCACCTTCAACAGGGGCCCTTTCAAGCGCCCGTTAATTCGGTAATTGACGTACGCCCCGGGCTTGCATGACCCATGCCGGACCAATCCACGAGCCACCATTCTTGGTTGTGCCACTGGCTTGGGGGTTGAATACCAAGCCATAGACATTCAATGTGGGGGCTTGTGTCAATGCCGTCAAGCCGCTGACTCCTCCAAAGAACGTATCTGGAAACGTCAGAACCGTGACCGGATTGGCCTGGAACAATGCACCGCAGGGAATCATGGTGAAGGCGCCGGTCTTGTTGTCCGAACCTGCCGCCTGTAGCGTGCCGAAGTTGCCGAGGACGCTGCGAGGTCTGAGGAAGACATGCCCCGCCGCCATCGTCGGAGGTGTGCCCGCTCCCAGCACCCCGAAAACGGCGACCTTTTCCGCAACGCCGAGCGTCTGAGGACTAAAGGTGAACGACTGCCGGTTCCACTGCCTCCAGTTGGTGATGTAATGAGTGGTGCCGGAAACGGAAACTTTCAGGCCGGAATGGAGGGGTATCGTATCGTTCATGCGCGGAATTTCGTCCTCGACCAGCAACGTAAAGGCTGTAGCGTTGCCCGAGCCATCGCGTGTGACGCCGATGATCTTTCCCAGGAATGCCGAGCGCTTATCCGATGCCGAAGTCTGGTCTTCAACGTCAACGGTCTGAGCGATGATCTGTCCGCTCGTGTTGATAATGGCATCGACTTCGACAAATGTTCCTGCCTGAAGGTCGCCAAGCGACATCGCGCCGTCGCCCTCGAATGTGGTATCGCTATTGACCAGGACCGTGTAGGTCTGTCCAACCCCGTCGGCGACGGTGAGGGCAAAGCTGCCGGTAAATCCGGAAGGAAGCCCGCTAGTGCTGGTGCTCTGGACGACGCCGTAGAGCGAGTCGGCTTCACCCACGATGCCGCCCGATGGCGTGATGGCGCCGATGGTGAATTGCGGATCCACGGTTCCGGTCACCTGGCCGGTGCCGTCAATCTGCAAAGATTTGCGCAGGTTGAAATCCACCAATAGCCCGCTGGTCGTGGAACTGCTGACGACAAGAGCCGGATTGATGGAGACCGTTAGGGTGGGTGTGGTCAAAGTTGTCGGTATTGTCGTGGAAGTTGGCGGACTGGTCGTCGTGTCGATGGCGGTCAACTGCGGGTTCGCCAGCGTGATCTGCAACTGGTTGTAGGTTCCCGGAGCGGCACTGGCGGCGCTGAGAATGTTCGTGAAGCCTTCAAGGCGCGCGAAATCCACCGTCGCGGGATTGGTGGAGTCGATCAAAGTTACCGGCGTTCCACCACCCTGGGGCAGCAACGAGGCCGCAGTGATCGTCGCGGTGAAGGATTCCACATCGCAAATTGGAGCATCTGTGCCCAGGGTTACTACCGATCCATCCTGTGGCGAGGAATACGGATTCGAATTGGAACCAGCGTTCGACCCGCAACTCACCATCATCGCAACGGCCAAAATCAAGAGGCCCATTTGCAGCAATCTTAAACTTATCTTGCGCATACACCCTCCTCAACTGGTATGGTAGCGTCCATTGCTGTCCATGCCAGAGGCCGGCGAATGGGGTCCCTTATTGCTGGGGCCTCTCTGAAAATCCGCCGGACTGATCTGCTCCGCTTTAATTCTAACCATGGCCCCGGTTATATCTCCAAGTACCATGGGTCGTATTACCTCTGAGCTTATCTTTGTTACGCCCCTGCGCGGTTGGATTGGGTGGGCCGGCAGCGCCCCTGTCTCCGAATCGGCTGATCGACAACACCCTTCCTCTTCTCGAACGGAGCGGTTCTACGTCGTTTAACCCAGGAGCGGACGGAAAGTTGCGGAGAAGAGAGAAGTTTCCCTGTCCCGCATGGGTGGCGCCAGTTCTGGACAGTTCTGGACAAGTCCTGCCCAACCTTCGTTATATAATCGAATGCGACGACCAAGCTTATGAAGGAAAATTCGTGAAAATCGCTCTGGCCCAAATTGATACGACCGTTGGCGACTTTGCCGGGAACGTCGACCTGATGGTCAAGAATGCCGAGCTCGCGCGCGAGCGCGGGGCGGACCTTGTTGTATTTCCCGAGCTTGCACTTTGCGGCTATCCGCCGCGCGATCTGGTGGAACGGGCGGGGTTTGTCGAGCGCTCCCAAAGTGAATTGCTTCGGCTGGCGAGAAGCTTGCCCGCGATTCCTTCGCTGGTGGGTTACGTGCGCAAATCGAAAGTGAGTCAAGGCAAGCCGGTAGTGAACGCCGCAGCGTGGATTGAGGGAGGCGAAGTGGTCGCCGACTACGCCAAAATCCTGCTGCCTTTCTACGACGTGTTTGACGAGTCGCGCTACTTCGAGCCGGGTTCGAATGTTCTGGTCCATGAGTTTGGCGGGTTCCGAATCGGCATCACCATCTGCGAAGACATCTGGAACGACAAGCACTTCTGGAGCAAGCGCCTTTACACGCGCGATCCCGTCGAGGAGTGTGTTGCGGCGGGAGCGAACCTGCTGCTCAACATCGCCTCGTCACCCTACAACACGGACAAAATTCAATTGCGCCACGACATGCTGAAGACGATCGCGGTAAAGCAGGGGATTCCCGTGGCCTATGTGAACCATGTGGGCGGAAATGACCAATTGCTTTTCGACGGCTCCAGCATGGCGTTCAATTCCCGCGGCGAACTTTGCGCCCGCGCTCACGCTTTTGCCCCGGACCTCGTGATTTTTGATACAGCAGGCGACCGCGAAGGAGATTCACCCCGCGCCGGAATCCGAGGCGGAGGAGATCTACCTCGGCCTCTGCATGGGGATTCGCGATTACGTGCAGAAGTGTGGTTTCAAAAAAGTTCTGGTGGGATTGAGCGGCGGAATCGATTCGTCGCTGGTGGCAACGCTGGCCGCCGACGCGCTGGGTCCGGCAGAATGTTTTGGGCGTGGGGATGCCGGGTCCGTATTCATCGTCAGGCAGCATTCGGGATGCCGAGGCTTTGGCACGCAACCTGGGAATCGAATTTCAGGTCATTCCGATTACGCCGATTTTCGAAAGCTACCTGCATACGCTCGACCCCGCATTTGGCGACGCACCGCGCGATGTGACGGAAGAAAACATCCAGGCGCGGATTCGCGGCAACATTCTGATGGCGCTCTCCAACAAGTTCGGAGCGCTCCTGCTGACCACGGGCAATAAATCCGAGCTGGCGGTCGGCTATTGCACCCTTTACGGGGACATGGCGGGGGGACTTGCCGTCATCGCCGACGTTCCCAAGACCACTGTCTACTCCATCGCGCGCTACATTAACCGCGAAAAAGAACGCATTCCGCAATCCTGCCTCGACAAGGCTCCCTCGGCGGAGCTTCGGCCCAACCAGACGGATCAGGATTCCTTGCCGCCTTACGATGTGCTCGATGCCATCCTCAAGGCCTATATTGAAGAGAATCGGAGTGCGGATGAAATTGCCGTCACTCTCCTGCACCTTGACCCGGATCCTTGTGCGTCGCACGGTCCGCATGGTGAATGCCGCCGAATACAAGCGCCAACAGGCCCCGCCGACGCTGAAAGTCACCGCCAAAGCCTTCGGCATGGGACGGCGGATTCCCATTGCGCAGAAGTTTTCGAGTAGGACGGATTGGGCGGGCGGAAGGGAAGGGCAGGAGCCAGCGGAGCCTGAGCCGAATCACAATCTACCCTATCTTATTGCTTGGCATTTTCGCTTACCGCCCTAAAGATCACTAACTCTGAAACCGTTCCAGTCGTGGGCCGGATTCGCAAGCCCGCACGAGCAAGCTGGCTGCCGGTCATGGTCACTTTGGCTCCTGTCGAATCGAATTCAACTTCATAGATTTTTTCCGGGTCCAGACCGCGAGGCTTGAGCAAATAATCTTCCGGCGCACTCTTGGTCAAACGAACCAGAGTCGCCCAGCCCGTCATGTGATCCGGTGAACCGAATTCTATGGCGAACCAGTCGCCCGAATCGACCCCGCCGCTCACGTTGACCGGTGCGTGGTGGTAGACGCGCAGAGTGGGCAGCATGGGCCGGATCATGTCCTTGTAAAGCGTCGTGTAGTGCTGAAACCTGGCGCGAAGCTGCGGCGTGATTTCGTCCACGGATTTGGGAATCAGGCTGTTGAAGATGAACGGCGTGCTGCCGAGCGCGAAGATGGAGCGCAGCATCGTATCGAGGTCGGGCAAATCCTTGGCATTCGCCAGGCCGATTGGAGTTACAAGCGCCTCGGGCGGCAGGTAAACGGTGTACCCGGCCAGCATCCGGTAGACGAACGGCATGGTAACGCGATCACTCGTGTAGTTTTCGGAGAAGCGGCTCACCGTTCCAAGGTCCATGCGCGTTCCCCCGGCGGAGGCCTGCTGAAGAATTAAATCCGGCATATCGCGATGGATTTGATCATAGACTTCGTCGAAAGCGCGGTATTGCCGCCAATATTCGGCTTCGACGAACCCGTCGCGCTCGACGGTCAAGCCTTCGCCCTTGAGCGGGGAATTAAAGTCGTTGCGATAGAGATCCAGCCCGTATTTTCTCGACCATCGCTTCGATGATGGATTTCAAGTAATCGGCCGCCGCGGGATTGGCAAGGTTCAGGATGGGGTCCACGCGCGAGGATCGTCTGGACCAAGCGCTTTGGGCTCCGACATTTTCGCGACCTCCGGGAACCAGTCGGGGTGTTGCTGGAAGACTTGACCGTTCTTCCACGAGCCGATGGCCAGCCCGTTTTGGAATGGAGGGCTCGCTTCACGTCCCCCCTCCGGTTCGGCGTAAAGGCCAAACAGAACATGATGGCTGTGCGCGTAGTCCGACAGTGGCTTGAGGCCATTGGGAAACTCCTTGGGCTGAGGGGTCAGCCAATCACCGTAGTTTTTGCACCACGACGGGCCGTCCACGATGAAGAGTTCCAAGCCCAGTTGTTCGATGACGTCGATGATTTTTTCCAGATTGGTCTGGTTGAATTCGTCGCCGCGATAGAGCGTCAGCCCCCAGTCCTCCGGCATCAGCAATTCGATTCGATACGCCCGGTCGGGATTGCGCGCGTACAGGACCGATTTGCGAATGTGATCGTGCATTCCCTGGACAGCGGCGTCAAATGAACCGCGCGTGTGGCCGAGGTGAATTTTGGGGCTTTCCACCGCCTCGCCGGGAGCCAGCACATAGAGGGCATTGGCGGCGGTTGGACCAACTTCGAAGGACTCGCCGTGGTCGTCGTAGAATTCCATGACGCGATTGAGGGGCCACTCCAGCTCCCCGAAGAAGTACTCGCCGGCGGTCTCATTCCGCAGCAGGAAATACGGATGGTCGAAGCTGAGTCCATGCTCTTGCTGGATGCGATTCGTCCCAGGCTTCAATCGCGTCCAGCCAAACCAGCCTTCGCGTTGCCAGTCATAACGAATGGAGTAACCCACGTCGGCGACGGCATCGCCCCGCCAAAGCTGGCCGGCGATCGGGAATAGGGAACTGATGGCCAAGGGCTTGTTCGACCGGTTTGTAACCTCGATCCAGCGCGTGAGGACCGGGGTGCCGTCCAGTACGGTATGCAGCTTCACGTTGATGGGCATTTGACGGCTCGAAAGCTCGACGACAGCGTGACAATCGCCGGGTTTGGTTGCAGGAACCTGCTGCGCCGCGACGTAATCCCACGAAGAGAGCAGGGTGCCGGGAACGCTCGCCGGTGAAGGGGCGGTCTTGACGCGGATCTCGAAGGCGGGCAAATGTCCCCAAGCACTGGATTTTGAATTTGCAATCCCCCAGCTCCTCGCGACCCATTGATGATTCTCAAATGCTTCCTGGTAGTTGCCTTCAGCCGAGAGATATTGAATCGAGTGCTGCGGGCCATTTCCAATTTCGATTTTGCAGGCTTGCGCCCAGCCTTGCGCGGCAAAGAGTCCGAGCCAGGCGACAAGCAGGTACAAGGTCAATTCCAACCTGTTCTTTTGGGTATGTCGCGCGCGCCTTGTTCGCATGAATGCCCCTCCTCTTCGTCCGGCAGGCCCATGACCGGCAGCCATTCTGCCTGAGGATGCATCGTACCGCAAGGCATCAAAACAGAACCTCTTTGCGGCCATGCGTGAAATGGTGCTGTGCTAATATCGATGGTGTACACGCAATTGCGGGAAGGGAAGCGCGGCAGCTCAGCCGCATGGCGCTATCAAGAAAGTTGGTTCGCTCCCGCCGATCAGGTTTGGACTTGGACAGATTCAATTTGAAATCCCCCTCAATCACGCCGCCGTATGGATTGCGCTGGCCGTCCTGGCCATCGCTTCGCTGGCCCATAATGCCGCCGCCGCGGCAGTCAAACTCCCCATCACCGACATCCACGAGGTGACTTTGGATAACGGCCTGAAGGCCCTGATCGTCGAGTCCCACGACGCGCCGGTGATCGACGTCCAGGTTTGGTATCACGTCGGCTCGAAGAATGAATTGCCCGGCAAGACCGGATTCGCCCACCTGTTCGAACACCTGATGTTCGACGGCACGAAGAATCTCGAGTCGAGCGAGTTCTCCGACTATATCGTGCGCTCCGGGGGAACCGACAACGCCTACACCACCGAGGACGCGACGATCTTCTGGGAGACCGTTCCCAGCAATCTGCTTCCGGTGGTGCTCTGGCTGGAAGCCGACCGCATGCGCAACCTCGAGATCAACGAGAAGGTCTTCAACAATGAGCGGCAGGTGGTCGAGGAGGAGCGCCGCCTGCGCTTTGACAATCCCCCCTACGGAACCGTGGTGGAAACGCTTTATGACCACGCCTACACGGTTCATCCCTACCGGCACATGACCATCGGCAGCATGGAGGACCTGAATCACGCCAGCATTCAGGACATCCAGGATTTTTACGATACCTACTATGTGCCCGCCAACGCCACACTCGTTGTGGTTGGAGATGTGGACTGGCGCGAGGCTGCGGTGGAAATCCAAAAGTATTTTGGCCCGGTCAACCCGGGAAAAGGCAAGCCCGCGGTTTCCATTCCCCAGGAGCCCCCGCAAAAGGCCGAGCGCGTGGTGAAGCTGAATCTGGAGGTCGCTCTCCCGGCGTTTGTGGAGGGCTACCACATGCCCGCCGACGGCTCTCCCGACGCCTACCCCTTGCGTCTGGCCTCCAAGATTCTCTCCGATGGTGAGAGCTCGCGAATCTACACGCGGCTCGTTTACGACAAGCAGATAGCTGTCCAGGCGGAAAGCAGTGGGAATTTTACCGAAGACCCCAACCTGTTCTTCTTCTTTGCCGTCCTGAACGCCGGGCACTCACCCGCCGAAGGCGAAGATCAGGTGGAAATCGAATTGAACCGGCTTAAGACCGAACTTGTTTCACCCGCCGATTTGGAAAGGGCCAAAAATCAGATCCTGCGCGACTTCATCCTGAGCCGCCAGACGGCGCAATCGCGCGCCGATGAATTGGGCTATGCCGCCGTGGTTCTGAAGGACCCCGAGCTGGTTAATACCGAGTTGAAGCGCTTTCTTGATGTGACCCCGGAGGACATCCAGCGGGTTGCGCGGAAATATTTTGTCGATCAGAACCGAACCGTGGTCGAGGTGTACCCCAAAAAGGATGCGCAGGTCCAAGCGGAACTGAAAAAGGGGAATTAAGGGTAAACTTCCATTTTTCATTGTGAACGGCCATGATGATTCGGTGCTCGAAATGCGGAGTCGAGAATTCCTGAGAGCAGGGCCTATTGCAAGTCCTGTGGCAATGATTTGTGGCCAAAGCTCAAGCCGAAGACGGCTGTTACAGCGGCGATGACGGCACATCATGCCCAGGCGACGGGGGCGGGTGGTTATCCGGTCAATTCCAGTTCTCAGGTTCCCATGGTCATGGAACCGGACTATTACGGCGTAGGCGGTTGGCTGCTCTTTTTTTGTTTCACTACGACCTTCGTCGGCCCGGCGCAGCTGTTATATGGAGCGATACGATCGAGAACCCCTTTTGAAAGATTCTGGGATATTGGCTTGGCAGCCGCTTTTGTTTTCATCGGTATCAAGCTGTGGACAAACGGCCCGAGGGCCTTTTTTTGGGTGCAAGTCTATTTCTTGGTTAGGTTCTCTCTAATAGCATTTCTGGTTATCGCGGTGATCATCTCGAAACGGCCCATTTTCAATGCCGATCATTCGTTTAATTCCTGGCTGGAGGCAGCAATGTCAGGTTTGGCAGGAGTATTGATGTGGTGGCTCTACTTCAAAAAGTCGAAGCGAGTGCGTGCGACATACGGGGCAAATTTGTAGTTTGACCGGATCGCGCAGGTAAAGAGAGGTCGGGGTAATTGGCAAATTCTCGAAATCCCGGTCAGGGAAGCCGCTTCTCGCCGCGAAGGAAGCGGGGCGAGCGTGGCGGCACGTGGGCGCGCGCTCTGGGGCTCGCCTTGGTTCTGTCCGTACTGATGCTTCCGGGCCTCCAGGCCAGGGATTACCCTCCCGACGTTCCGCCGCCGAAGCCCATTGTTATTCCCGATACTGTCGTCCATACGCTTCCCAATGGATTGCAGGTCGTGGTGGTGGAGCGCCACACGCTGCCGCTGGTCACCTTGCGGCTCGTGGTCAAGTCCGGAGCGGAGTGCGATCCGGTGAATCTGCCGGGCACGGCCACGCTCGTAAACGGATTGCTGAGCGAAGGCACGGAGCGCCGCTCGGCCCGCGAGATCGCCCAAACCGTCGATTCCATTGGCGGCGTCGTGGATAACGATGTCGATTGGGATAGTTCCTACCTGAGCCTCACTGTGCTGACCGACCGCACCGACCTTGCCTTCGATCTGGTCAGCGACATGACCATTCACCCTGCCTTCCGGCCGGAAGAGATTGAGCGGCAGCGCAAGCAGGTGCTTTCCGGCCTCAAAGTGTCGCTGGGCGACCCGGCCTACGTGGCCGATACCGCTTTCCAGAACCTGATTTTTGCCGGCACGGCTTACGGGCACTCCGAGGACGGCACCGAGGCCTCCGCCGAACGTATCAATGCTTCGGATATCCGTGCCTTCCACCGTTCTTACTATCAACCCTCGAATTCCATCCTGGCCGTCGTGGGTGATATCACCGCACAGGATGCCATGGTGCTGGCGGCAAAGTACTTCTCCGAATGGCAGAATAGTCCCAAGCCACCCGTTGTAGGACCTCTCATCACAACCGGCCTCCGCGAACGAAGGGTTGTCGCTATCGACAAAGAGGATGCCGTCCAGACCGAAATCCGCATTGGCGCCCTGGGAGTGCCTCGCAATAGCCCGGATTATTTGCCTTTGACTGTCGCCAACGAAATCCTCGGCGGCCCTTCCGAGAACCGCCTCTTTAAGGCATTGCGCACCCGGCAAGGGTTGACCTATGGCGCCTCCAGCGACCTGATTGCCCGCCGCTATACCGGCGCCTGGGTGGCCAAGACTTTTACCCGCACCAGCGAGACCGTCAAGAGCGCCCACATCGCCCTCGAGCAGGTTCAATCCATCCAGGACCACGGGATCAGCAAAGCCGAGCTTGAGACCGCTCAAAGCTATCTAGTGGGACACCTTGCGCTGGATTTTGAAACCTCCGAGGACGTTGCGGGCAAGGTGTTGGAATTGGTCCAATACGGTCTTCCCCTCGACTACTGGGCGAAGTATCCCGAGGACCTTCAGGCCATCACCAAGGATGAGGTCGACGCCGCAGCGAGAAAATACCTGGACACCGATCACGACGTCGTGGTGTTCGTCGGCAACATCGCGGACTTCAAGAAAGACTTTAAGAAATTCGGGGAAGCTCGTGATATCCCGCTCAAAGACGTCGATTTCGGATCGCCCGACCTGGTCCGGGTGGCAGGGAAGTGATGGGGGGGCGCTTCCTCGTTCCTTCGCGGCCTCTGCGTCATTGCGCCTTGGCGTGAAACTGCCCTTGGCCCCACAGGTCCAAGCAAATCGGGCCGGGTATCCGGGGCTCCATCACGGCAGATTCTCGCCTCTTCAACCGGAAGCCGCGGCCTCCTGACTCCCATGAAAAAGGCCCTCCAAGCCCTCCTCGCGCTGACTCTGCTTGCCGCCGTAGCCGAGGGCATAATCCTCGTGCAGATCCGGCTTGACCCCTGGCGTCTTCTGGCGCTGACCGAAAGCGCCGCATTGCTGATCGGCCTGTTTGCGGCCTTCACCCAGGCCGGTTTCATCAAGCAACTCCGCGAGTGGGCCCAGCAATCGGCGGCGGCGGCGGCGGGAATGGCGGCGCTGCTGCTGGTTCCATACCTCATCCTCGGGTTGGGAACACGCACCTTCACTTTTTGGGGCATGGTCAGGTTAGTAGCCTATATTGCGGTTCCAACGGTTTTGCTCTGGCCCGACCGCCTGCGCCACCGCCCATCCCTGAATTGGCGCGATGCCCTGGCCATGGCAGCCCTCGCCGTGCCCGTCTCGGCGGGCTGGCTCAAGGGGATTTGGACCTGGCCGCAGGATCTCTACATCTTCCGCCCCATTTTTTGCGTCATCCTGGCGGGCTATACCTTCATGGTTCTGCGCAATCTCGACGGCGTCGGATTCCGGCTGGTATGGAAGAAGCGCGATATTTCCAGCGCCTTGCTGAACCTGCTGGCTTATTCCATCATCGCCATCCCGCTCGGCTTGGCAATGGGTTTTCTGCATCCGCACTCCATGTCAACGCTTTCGGGCGCTATGCAAGGGAATTGGCCGGTGTTGAATTTCCTGCTGCTCTTTGTGGGCATCTACCTCACCGTCGCCCTGCCGGAAGAGCTGTTGTTTCGGGGAACCTGCAAATATCCTCAATCGGACCATCAGAGGTGGCCCCCGGGGCATTTACGGGCTGGTGATTGCCTCGGTCGTATTTGGAGCCGCGCATCTGCACCATCCGCCCGTCCCCAATTGGCGTTATGCCATCATGGCGACCCTGGCGGGACTTTTTTATGGCAACGTCTACAATACCCGGCAACGGCTCTGCGCCTCCGCCTTGATTCACGCGCTCGTCGATACCATCTGGCATTTCTGGCTTTAAGTGGCTTGCCGCATTGCAATCCTTCCGGATCCGCTCCTCGGATCGATTTCCCATTTTGAAAAAAATGACAAACGCGTGGTATTAGGGAAAACCCGTAGCGATGACCGCCGCCTTTGCGGTCAGCGGCTCTTCTGAATCGTTACATACAAATTTTGCTTGGGACTCGTATTAACCTTCACGAAGAGACGCGGACGGCATAAACGGCAACCCCCGCTATCGGTCAGTGCTTGGTTGCAGGAGGTTGTGACTTGGGGTAGACCACCGCTCTCCCGGCGCGGCAATGCGCCCTCGCCACGCCGGCAATGCGTCAGGCGAGCAGATTCAGGAGGGATTGGGAATGTTGACGCTGGGCGTATTGAAGTTTTGCAGGATTTGGCTGATTGGGTTGGAGGTTGATGCGTTGCTGGGAGTTGCCGCGAGATTTTCGCTGGCCGATTGCAAGTAGCTTGCGCCGACGGAACTGGGGGAGACGGCGGCCAACTCCTGCATGGCGCTGCTGGCAAGGGAATTGTCGCCTGAACTCATGGCCTGCACAATGGCCTTAATCAGCGCCATCATGCCCGCTTGATTGCTGGCGCCCGCGGAGCTGCCCGTACTTGGGGTCGTGCCGGCGGCTGACGACGCATTGAGAGCCGTCGAGTCCAGAGAAAGCATGTCTCCCTGCGCGGCAGAGACATTCCCGCTTTGCAGGTCCGTGCCAAGCTGGTTGAGCTCATTCACGAACGAGCTTGAGCTGCTCGACGAGGATGCCACGTTCGAAAGCAGGCTGGCGGCTGATCCCGCTTGCCCCAGTGGATTCCGTGGAGGAGGTTGCGCCGCTCAGCGCGTCTTCCGACAGGGTGACAAAATCACTTTGCGCCGCGGACAAATTGCCGCTTTGTAGATCCTGTTCCAATTGGTTCAGGTCGGTGGCGAACTGGTTTAGCGCTGATGGTGATTGGGCGATCTGCGAAAGGAGACTGCTGGTAATTCCACTGGTGGACACGGGTTCAATACCTCTCTTGCCCTAGGCATTGGGCGTATACAACCGCCTCAGTTCATCCATCGGCGTAAACCCTGAGGACTTAAGCTCGGTCTCGGATAGAATGACCGAGCTCCGATCAATTAACATCCAATCGTACTATGCTGATTGAGCGGTTCGTGCAATCCTGCTGGACGCAGAGCGGCAGCCGCAGTAGAATGCCCGCAGGGGGCTTCATTATGAAGTGGAAACTTGCCTTAGTAGGTATCTGCTCGACAATCTTGCTCGCGGCCAGCCTTCTGGTTGCGAAAGATCACAAAACCAGCCTCAGCGGCACTTGGGATTGCGTGGCCCACGGCACCTCGCAGGGTGACATGAAATTCACCCTCGTCCTGCAACAATCCAAGGAGGTGGTCGACGGGAGCATTAACTCGCCCTTGGGCGCGACCGAGATCAGTTCCGGGAGCGCTGCGCAGGAAAGATCTCGAACTCCATTTTGATTTTCCCCAGGGCGCCTACACTCTGATGGCCCGCCTTGAAGACGGCAAATTGACCGGCGCTTGGTCGCTCGAAAGCGACAAGGGCTCCTGGGAGGGGACCAAACGCGAACCGGCCGGGAAATAAAGCTTAATTACACCCTAATCGAAGAGCACCCAGCCCCAGAATTCCCGCCCCACCTTTTAGTTAACATAATATACCTTATCAGACGTAGGGTTTCATGGCAAATTCGGCCCCAGGAGTCCGCCCGGCTTCGTGCTGCCACCTCCCTTTCCCCAACCCCGGTTCTGAATCAAGCAGACGAAGACTCGGTCTCTTTGCGGAAATGGCGATCGATCTCAGACGCATAGTGTCTGCCCAGGAGATGCGCGTGCCGCTCGCTCCATTCGCTAAACCGGGTTGGGCACGTAGGCGCGCTTGCCG
>CAVTDA010000003.1:0-17529 GCA_963733285.1 uncultured Acidobacteriota bacterium | reverse complement strand
GACACCGGGCACATTTCATTCTCCGCGCAATGAATTGGGGCAAATCTCCACCTTCTGACAGCGCTTAGGGCCGCTGTCCATGAAAGCAGGACTGATTGCGTCGTGGCGCCACGGCAGGCCCCACTCTGGCAAGGGATGAACCAGGCGCTTTGGGGCGCGCCGGGGTGTTGGGTATTTTTCTCACCTGTTTACTGGGTGTGTCGCCTCGATTGTGCGCCCAGCAGGCGCCGCCGCCACCGCGTGCGGCCCCCATTCCGTCGCAAACTCCAAGTACAACCCCCTACGTCTCCCCCACAGGCCAGCCCGCTTTAGATCCCAAGGTTCCCAAGGATGACCGAATCCTGTGGACTCTACCCAACAACCTGACGGTTGAAAATGCGTCCTCCATGCCCCCGCTGACTCCTGTGGAGAAATGCAGATTGGTTGCCAAGGACAATTTCGATCCTGTTATTTTCGCCTTCATCGGACTGGAAGCGGGGATCGGCCAGGCCAACAACTCCAATCCCTCCTTTGGACAAGGGTTCAAAGGGTATTCGAGGAGATACGGATTGGCGTTTGCCGACGACGGAATTGGAAACTTTATGACCAGCGCTGTCTTTCCCATAGCCCTGCACCAGGATCCGCGCTTTTACCAGTTGGGTTCCGGCAGCGTCCTCCATCGAGCCTGGTATGCCGGCTCTCGGGTTTTGATCACGCGCTCGGATGCGGGAACAACTCAGTTCAACTACTCCGAACTTTTTGGGAATGCGTTGGCGGCGGGAATCTCCAATGCCTACCATCCCGGGCCCCGAACGCTCGGCAGCAATGCCAATATTCTGGCCACCCAAATCGCCTGGGACGCGGTCAGCTATGAGATGAAAGAGTTCTGGCCCGATCTGCACCGCATGCTGGCGCGTCATCACTAAGCGGTTGCGGGAATCCGGCGGACTATTCGTATCGTTTGGAGCCCCGCAAAGGGCCCCTTATCCGGCCATTGACTGACGGACTGGCTGATCCACACTTATTCACAACGTCCCACCCACCCGTAGACTGCCGTTTTTGCAGTCCGCGTCTCTTCGCAGCCGTTGATACGAGTCACACACAAAATCTGCATGGAACGCTTCAGACGTAGGGGGATGGCTTGCCGTCCCCTCCGTACAAGTTGACACCAATCCAAACGCGCGAGGGCCGATTACAGGCAATCGGCCTGGGTAGAGCAAGCCCTACCCCTACAGAACGCGCTGCGCGCTTGCCGCCTCCCGGCAGAGCCGGGGCGTCTCCCTTGTTGACCAGCCAGAGTTTTCGCCCACAGTGAATTAAGCGGGGAGTTCAAACCGCGCGATTTTGACGGATGGTTTGTTATACTCAGCGGCCGGATGGAGCGATGGACTCTAATGCGAAATTTAAGCAATAACATTGTCGATTTATGGAGAAAGTTCTGTTGGCGCGCGATCTATTTAGGTCCGCGGCGCGATATCACCATCGACTCCTCGAATGGGTTACTGACCGTAGACAGCAAAGATTGGCTCATTGGCAAGTATCTCTATGTCAGGAGACAGCACGAAACAGGTGAGATGGAGCAAGTCGCGAAGCTCCTGAACAAAGAAGGCTACCTTGGCAGCGGGTCACCCCCATCGACGGTTCTGAACGTCGGGGCAAACATCGGAATGACGGCAATCGGCCTCCTCCGCAATGGATTCTTCAAACGCGCCGTGGCCTTCGAGCCCACGCCGAATAGCTTTCGGTTGTTGGGGCTGAACATTCAACAGAATGGCCTGAGCGACCGGATTCAATCCTTCCCGATCGCCTTATCGGCCGCAAACGGGGAGTTCGACCTGGAGCTGTCGCGGGATAATTCCGGCGACAACCGAATCAGCGTGACCACGAAGCCTGGCTTCTTCGACGAACAGAAGCGCCGAACCGTCAAGGTAAAGGCAAAACACTCGATCGCTTCCTCGAGGAGAATTCCCCACTGCGCGCTGAGCCCATCCGGCTTGCCTGGGTGGACATCCAAGGGCACGAGGGGCATTTCTTCCGCGGCGCAAGGCAATTCTTCCGTCGCGGCATACCGGCCGTCAGCGAGATTTGGCCGTACGGCATCGATCGGTCCGGCATGTCGGCGCAGGAGTTCTGCTCGACGGTTTCAGAATTGTTCTCGCACTTCTATGTGTTGGGAATCCTGCCGGAACAGAAATGCCCTATCTCTGAATTTGAGAGTCTCTTTCGGAAATACTCGGGCCCGCGCGAAGTGTGCGTCGTGTTGCTGTTGCCGAAAGGCCCTGCCAATTCCGCAAGTTCCTGAAGCAAGCCGCATGGTTGCGTTCCGAACGCGGTCGAAGGATTTCGCCTAAGTGAATCGGTCCTTACCGGAAATTTCAAGACTGGGTTCTGTGCCGCGTGGAATGAAATAACCGAATGCCTTGATCATGGCTCTCCTGACCTTTGGCGCGGTTGAAGATTGGGACGGGATCTATTTCAGGAAAAAAGGGGGGGAGGGCATCCCGATCAAACTGGAATGCCCTTCGGGTTCTGAGACCTGAAATTCCCAGGATTTGCAGCTTCTTGTGGCGGATGCGGAGTTGCATTCATGGCTTTGTGATGGGAAGGCTCGCCTGCATGGCGCGAGTGCTCCTCCGCGATTCAGCACAGACAGTATCACAAGAATTAATGACTGTCTATTAATTTATTTTAATTCCTCAAAATGACAATGTGTCCGCTTCTGGACGGGCGCCAATCATGCGAAGTCCTTAATTTTGTTGCCTTTAATGGATGGGAATCCATGTTTTACTTTCGGGTTGAGATTCGGCGCAGACGCGGCGTAGATTGCTGACTTCGTCAAAAACTCCTTTGGCAAGTGGCACTTAGCGGCATTGAAAACCAGCAGGCTCCCACGCCCTGATCCGACCATCACCTACAGATCGCAATTCTCTCCTCGAATCAGTCCGGCCTGCCCATCCGCCCCTAACTCGCCCTTCACATCCCACCGTATACGCGGTACGTGACCATTCCCCACCTCGACGCCTTCATCTTGAGAAAATCGAAGCAATAAAATCATGAGCAACTCCGGTCACCCAATCAGGAGCTGGAAGATTGCAACGGACTGTAAGCCCCACCCTGCCGAGCCCCGCTTTGGTGAGCCATGCATACTACTTTCTTCGATTTCCCCGCCATGGCAAAGCCAACTCCGCGATACAATGGCTCTCTTTACCATGACCTCGGGGGTAAGGCTTGAGTCAGCTCATCCAGATCATCACAGCACACGATTCCAAGACCCGCAACACTTCGCTCGATGCCGTCTGCCGGCAATTGACGCCGGAAGAACTCTTGCAGGAATGCGCCGCGCTGGACCAGTTCCGGCGTTCGAGCGACAACCTCTATGAGCGCGTGCGCGCGCTCTTTTTCCTCTACGCGATTCATCGTTTTCATATCCCCTTGCGCCCGTTCGCGGCCTCCGGCACCTTAATTCCCTTCTCCGGCTACACAAACCTTCTGAAGCGCCGGTTTGAGGAAGCGCTCGATATCTTTCTCTCCGCCCAAGCGGCCTCGGGCCCCAGTCAAGCTCTGTCAAGCGCGCTCGCGGCGGGCTACCGGGCGCTGGGATTCCAGCTTTGGCGGACCAGGTTCGCCGCAGTGTGCGCTCCGTCCGGGGCAACCAGTGGATGTTCCGCGCCGCGCATCCCGAGGACGCTCCTTTGCGGATTCGGCCTGAACTCCTTCGGCGCGGCCCGGGCGATGAACTCTTCCCTATCCTGAACGAAGCCACACCAGTCCGCATGGATCTGAGCCACAGCGGGTGGAGCGACATCTTCTTTCTGGGAATGGACTATCCCGAGGGGGCGCGCGTCCTCAACGTGTCGATTGACCTGAGCGTCAGCCGTTCGGCTGCTCCCAAACCTCCTGTGGAAGCATGGTTTCGCGTCATCGATCAGCCGGTCTTGCGCCTCGTCAGCGTCGACTTGCAAGCGAGCGCAGAAATCACTTCGCTTGCCGAGGTCTTCGATTTCGCCCGCGACTACCTTGGTTTGCTTAAAGCCGCCGTGATTGCGTCGGGAATCGTGCCTCCCGGAATGGAGGGCGCCACTCAGCCGCTCGCTGAGGTTCTGCACCACCTCACCGGACGCCCGGGCCATGGCATCGAAATCGTCAGCAGGGTGAATGACATTCCCCGCGGCTCTCGCCTGGCTGTTTCCACGAACCTGCTTGCCTGCCTAATCGCCCTTTGCATGCGGGCGACAAATCAGATTCGATCCCTCACCGGCGGATTGGGCGAAGAAGACCGGCGCCTGGTGGCCGCGCGCGCGATCCTGGGCGAGTGGCTGGGGGGCTCAGGCGGCGGCTGGCAGGATTCCGGCGGCGTGTGGCCCGGAATCAAAATGATCCATGGCGTGCTGGCGCAGGAGGGCGATCCGGAATTCAAAATCAGCCGCGGCTGTCTGCTGCCCAAGCATGAAATCCTGCAGAGTAATGAAGTATCCGCCGATACCCGCGAGAAGCTCCAGCAAAGCCTGGTGCTGGTCCATGGAGGCATGGCCCAGGACGTCGGCCCGATCCTCGAAATGGTCACGGAAAAATATCTTTTGCGTTCCGAGAAAGAGTGGCAGGGGCGCCTCCAAGCCGCGCATCTATTCGATGAAATAGTCGCCCAGCTCAAAAATGGCGACATTCGCAGTCTTGGCGCCTCCACCGAGAAAAACTTCGATGGGCCCATCCAAACTATCATTCCCTGGGCGGGCAATCTCTACACAGACACCTTGATCGAGCGGGTTCGAGCCAAGATGGGCGCGGACTTCTGGGGTTTCTGGATGCTCGGTGGCATGTCCGGCGGCGGCATGGGCTTCATCTTTTCGCCCGCCGCAAAGGCTCGCGGTCAGGAAAATTTGCAGTCCATCATGAGCAGCACCAAACGCGCCATGGAGCACGCCGCACCCTTCGCGATGGAGCCTGTGGTCTATGATTTCTCCATCAACGAAAAAGGAACGCAGGCCGTGATGCACGCCGGCGATCGGGCACTGATGCCGGCGGGCTATTACCAAATGGTTGTGCCGAACCTGCTCAGAATGGAGTCGCGCCTGCTTTCCGCCGCGCGGCGCGCCGAGCTGGAGCGATTCACCGTGGCATGCCAAACCGCGCCGGAATTTCAGGGAATGGTGCAGCACGTCTTTGAGCACCTGATTCCACAGAGTGCGCAGAAATCCGATCGCACCCAGAGCCTTGATGCCCTGCTGGAAGCCTATGGATTTGACCGCGTTGAGCACGAACAGATTCAGGCCGATATGCGCAATGGGCGGGTGGGCTTGGCGCAGAACCGTCTTCCCGTTACCAGCCGTATCACCGATGTGGATGCCGGCGATTTGTTTGATGCGGCCGGGCAAGTTGCCGCCAAATACCACAGGATCGGTGAAGAAGCTCTGAAGTCAGGTCAAGTTGCTGTGGTTTCATTTGCCGGAGGCGCGGGCTCGCGCTGGACCAAGGGCGCGGGAACGGTCAAGGCGCTCAATCCCTTTTGCCGGCTCGGGGGCAAACACCGCAGCTTTATTGAGACTCACCTGGCCCATAGCCGGCGCTCCAGCCGGAAATGGGGTTCACCCATACCGCACGTCGTTACGAGCAGCTATCTGACTCACGAGGCCATCGCGTCGCACCTGCGTGAAGTGAGAAACTACAGTTACCCAGGTCCCTTGATGATCTCCCCGGGCCGCGCTATCGGACTGCGCTTTATTCCGATGGAACGGGACTTGCGCTTTGCCTGGGAAGAATTGCCGCAGCAAATGCTCGACGAGCAAGCGCAGAAAGTTCGCGACAGCCTGCGTGCCACCCTGATTGGATGGGCGCGTCAGATGGGTGAGGGTTGCAGCTACACGGATAATGTACCGATGCAGTGCTTGCACCCGGTCGGCCATTGGTATGAAGTGCCCAACATGCTGCGCAACGGGACGCTGGAGCGGTTGTTTCGGGAGCGGCCAAACCTGAAATATCTGATGGTCCACAATATTGACACGGTGGGAGCCGACCTTGATCCCGGATTGCTCGGCTACCACATCGCAGAGGGCGCCGCGATGACCACGGAAGTCATTGCCCGCCAACTCGAAGACCGTGGCGGTGGCGCCGCCCGCGTGGACGGCCGGGTTCGCTTGGTCGAAGGTCTGGCGCTTCCCAACGAGGAGGTTGAATCCAGCCTCACCTGGTACAACAGCGCGACGTATTGGGTCGATATCGATCAGCTCCTCGCGCTGCTTGGCTTGTCGCGCGGAGACCTCTCCAACCTTGAAAAGGTGAATTCCGCAGTGCGCGCGCTTTCCGCACGCATCCCCACCTATATCACTCTGAAAGACGTCAAGAAGCGCTGGGGCAAAGGACAGGAAGACGTCATGCCGGTGGCGCAATTCGAAAAACTCTGGGGCGATATGACCAGTCTCCCGGAATTCCCTTGCCGGTTTGTCGCCGTCCCGCGCAGACGGGGCCAGCAACTCAAAGAACCCGCCCAACTCGACGGCTGGCTGCGTGACGGCTCGGCTGCCTACGTCGAGTCCTTGTGCGAATGGCCCGAATAGGCCAGACGGCATGAGCCCGTGGGCTCCTCGCCGGATGAGCCAACCGGAATTGCTCAAGGGACCCGGGACTCTCCGCCGGAGGAAGACTTTGCCAGTTTTGGGCCGTTTTAGCCCGTTTTGGCGATTCGCG
The DNA here is from genome assembly GCA_963733285.1 of uncultured Acidobacteriota bacterium. Classification (GTDB taxonomy): domain Bacteria; phylum Acidobacteriota; class Terriglobia; order UBA7540; family UBA7540; genus Bog-366. Next base: position 10,869 of record CAVTDA010000003.1, on the reverse strand, counting down.
TAAGTAGCTTATTTTTCAGTATGTTCTCAGCTTTGGGAAGGGAAAAAGCCGAAACTTTTCCCTTTGTTTTCAATAAGTTCTCAGCTTTGGCAGATTTGGTGGGGGGAACGGAGCATAAATCAACGTTGAATTGCGCCGTGTTGAGGTTCCGACGGGCACAATCCGTGGCCTTTTCCAGCATTAATACTAGCCTACTTCCATGGAGTTGTCAAGAAGAAACACAGCCGGCGCGGATTCAGCCTGGTAACGGCGTTTTGCCCGGCCCCGCCGCCCCCTGTGTCGATGGGCCAGCCCGCTTGAAAACCGGAAACGTGGTGTCTGGCCCCCCAAATTACTGCTGCTGATAGGCAACAACAATATCGCCAAAAGCGCCCTTGGCATTGAAGTTGACCGAGCACTGATCGATCATTTTCAGAGAATCGGGATGCTGATTGGAGAGGACCTGATTGACGAGGAAGATCCCGCCGGGACTCATCATGTGCGAGATATTCTGCATTGCGAGGGCCTGCTCGAAGAAGTTGTAATAGACAAAGACATTGCTCGCGATCACGAGGTCAAATTTTTCGTCGGCGGGTGGATCCAGCCGCTGCGCAACCATATTGAGATCCTGCCCGGAAAGGCGTTGGGCAAAACCGGGGCGAATCGTCACGGCGCGCACTTCGACGCCTTCGAGCTGCGCGGGAGGACCGATTGCCTGAGTGGGCGCACCCAGGATTTCGCCAAAATGACGCCAATAGGCATTGAGCTCCGGCGTCCACTGATTTCGCGAGTCATTCGGCAATTGCACAACATAGGGATGATTTAGCCGCCCCTGTTCCGCGACTCTCTCAATGTGGGCGAGCACCACAGGGTTCAGGTCAAAGGCCACAACGCGGATATTTTCCGGTGTACCCGATCCTAGACGCAAAACCGACTCCATGATGGCGAAAGGTTGAATGGTCTGAATGGGGTAGAAATCAAGTCCGATGCGTTTGTCCGCAAAATCCAAGCCGGGACCCATCACTGCGATTCGTTTGATCCCACCGCCCGGCAATTCACCTTTTTGCTTCAGTTGAGCAAGCATCGTCTCGAAGGCGTAGTCCGGCTCAAGCGAGGTATCAAAGGAAAGTCCCCTGTCCTTGTAAATAGTGGCGCGAGTCATGAACACGTCGTCGGGGTCGCCGCTCTGTTGGGCAGCCCGTTGTTTCCGCTCAAACTCGCGCTCCTCGAGGATCAGCCGCTCCAGATTGGCCGTTAGGAAGGAATCTGCATCGCCGGATCCCACCTTATGCTGCCAGAGAAATTTCCTGGAAAACCTTACACGCTCGTTTCCTCCCGGATCATTGATCGCTTTTTCCAGAGCGCGAATACGGTCACGGGAAGCGGTCGTCAGCCTTCCGTTCGAATCCGCACTATCGTTGGCGTTGGGGATGGGAGGTAGCGAAGTATAACTGGTTCCAAATAAGATCAGATTGCTGATGGAGTCTTCAATTCCGCGGTCGATGCGCCCGCGAATTTCGCGGTCTCGCGCTTGAATCCAGGAATTCCAGGATGCGGCATCCTTGATGTCACTGGAGGGCATGTCCGGGGCGCCCGCATTCGTCATGATGCGAATCAGGTCCCTGACCTCGCCATAGGGCAGATAGTGAACGCCCGTCTGAGCCGCACGGATCGCCAGGGGAATGCAGACCACCACCACGAAGACCGCGGCAAGAATGGTCCCCACGATTCGTCGCAGAAGTGCCGACTGTCGCATGGAATTGGAGTTTAGACAATTCGCGGCTTCAATGCCCGGGCGCGATACGCTTTGCGCACCCACTGGGCGCTTATTTCTTTTCCGGCTCCTCAGTTGCCTTTCCCCCTTCGACAATCGTCAGAACCCCATTGCGGTCGGTATGGGGAACCGTTTGTTTAGCGCCGGATGGCCAAAGAACTTCAATTGAATCGATCTGCTCCGCGTCTCCGAGCCCGAAATAGAGAGGATAATCGCTCTGGGAGAGATAGCCGGACTTGCCATCCATGACCTTGGTAATTTTCAAGCCTCCCGCGGCCACAGTCACTTTGGCTCCAATCCCCTCACGGTTCGACTTGACTCCAACCAAGTTAATCTTGAGATAGGAAATCTTCTTGTGCTGCGCGAGGTCGCTTATCAAGACCCGTGGGGCGGCATTAAATTCGTTGGTCACGATATCCAAGGCGCCATCGCCATCGATGTCGAAGATAACGGATGAACGTGTGCTCAAGGAACCCAGGACCGTGAACTTTCCGTCGTGCCCAGTGCAGTCACGGTGGGTAGTGTCCGCCCCGGAGCAATCCACATCGAACCATGGAGCCACGGTCTGGTTGCCGGGCCGCGGCTCAACCCCCAGAAGAAATTCGCTGTCTACAAACTTTTTGCCCGCGTCATTGAGCAGGAGCGAATTAATTCCATACCGGAAGTGATAGCTCATCCCGGCAGTAATGAACATATCCTGGAAGCCGTCAGCGTTCAGATCGTCGACGCTGACTCCCCAGGGCCAATAGCTTTCAACCCCGATCTTGTCGGAAATTTCTTCGAATTTGTCATTCCCCAGGTTCTTGTAGAAGGCGTTCCCAAAAATGCTCTTCGCGTGCCCAACCATGAAGGAGTCAGCCCACATCATCGTCGACTTTGATTTTTCCTGGTTCCATTCGTCATAGCCCAAGTCGTAGCTCATGTCGGAATGCATGTCGGTTATGAACAGGTCCATCAGGCCGTCGTTGTTGAAGTCGAAAAACTTCACGCCCATGGCACCCCAAGGGGTCTTGGGGAAATATTGATCGGTCTTATCGACAAAATGATCACCGTGCTCGTTGACATAGAAATGATTGTTGCCCTGCATGTTCAGGACATAAAGATCCGGGTACCCGGTGTTATCCAGGTCGACAAATGCCGCGTCGCCATTCCATCCGCAGGTGGTGATGCCGGAAGTTTTCGTCACATCCTGGAAGTGATTGTTGCCAAGATTCTTGTAGAGTATGCAGGGTTCGTTGCGGTCGGGATAGAGTTGCCCGGAAAAGGCGTCCGCGAGGCCGATGTAGTAACCATCCCGGCCTTTGTCGTTTAAAGTGTAGCGGCCGACATTGGAGAGGAAAAGATCGAGCAGTCCGTCCCGGTTGTAGTCAAAGAACATCGCTCCGGAAGAATGCCCGGAATAAGCGAGGCCGGATTGCTCGGTGATATCCTCAAATTTCCCGCCACCCAGGTTATGAAAGAGGTGGTTCCCGTGCCGCACCGTGGTGACGAAGAGATCGGGTTTTCCGTCATTGTCGATATCGGCGAACGACGCTGCCACGCTAATCTGCTTGCAGAGGCCCACGCCCGCCTTTTCCGTGATATTTTCAAAATGTCCGCCGCCCGTGTTTCTCCAGAGTTCGTTACAACCATCTTGATTCACGAAGTAGATGTCGTAGAGTCCGTCTCCATCGACATCCGCGATGGCAATTCCGCTGCCATGATCGTAATGATCGGCTTTGTAATTCTTTGTGGAGTCGTCAGTGACCCCTTCCCTAAAAGTGATTCCGCTCTCTTGCAACCGGTCAACAAATTTGAAATCGTGGAAGGGCTTGTAATCAACGGCGCGCTTGAGTTGGTCGGCTTTTCGCCGGAGGAGCCAATCGATTTCCGCCTGGCTTTTGGGTTCCTTGAGCTCTTGATCCAGGTAAAGGTATCGGGTTGGATGATCGCCGGATGAGGCGTCCTCAGGCGAAAAGGCAAAAGCCGGCTCGTTCCTTCCGGCGCGCGACCAAATCACAAAGAACATACACGATCCGAGAAGTACGACCACCCACAGATTCTTGACTTTCATGGTTGACGAAGCCCTCCATTGGAATCTTGCGGCCGGTGACAGTCGGTGTGCCTTCCTCGTGATAATAGACCAACAGCGTGTTCAAGTTCCGGAGCCCAGCCTGATGATCCGCAGAATAAGCTCTGGGAAGATTCCGCCTGCTTGGGTGCTCCAGGTTGTATGGAGTCCATCCGAAGCGGATTTCTCGACTGAATGATTCGAATTGCCGCGCCCCCGGCCGACATTATACATCGATGATTCGCCCAGCCAAGGATTCCTTTTCCGACTCCACCAACGAGTCGAGGCTGGAAATCCTGCATTGGATTCGCTAAAATTACTTTTCCTTGATGAAGCTGACGAGATAGCAGAGCGCAAGGAATTGACCCTTGCAACGTCACCAGCAATCCGCTAGGATTTTTTTGCACCGTGTTGGGAGGTCGTCTAACGGTAGGACTGCAGACTCTGACTCTGCCTATCGGGGTTCGAATCCCTGCCTCCCAGCCAACCTAACCTACCCATTACTTAATCCACAGCAAATATCGGGAAAAGACCTTCACAAGTTCGCCGGCTTAGCGGTTGCTTTGGCAGGGGCCCGGTGGGTTGTTGAATGATGTCTTGCGGGGGCCGGTATTGGCACGTATTGAAGTCTGATGTAGGCCGCCGCGGCGCGAACCTGGACGGCGCCCTTCTTATCGTCGAGAAGTGGTGGCAGACTGTCCCGCATTTTGATGAAAGGATGCATTGCCACCACATGCGCGGCAGCAGCACGCACCGACCACTCTTTGTCGGCCAGGGCGTTACGTACCACATCTTCAAGTTCCGGGTCCGTGGAGCTTCCCACCAACAACAATGACGCAGCCCGCGCGGAGGAATCCGGGTCGGAGAGAATGCCTTGGGCGGAGGAAAGCCCAAATCCCAGCCCGGGGACGGGAGCAAATCCTGCAGCCTCGATGGCAAGGGTCATGAAGAGCTTCGTCGGGGTGTGCAACATTCGCAAAGCCATGCGCTTTTCCTTCGTGATGTAACTGGACGAGGCCTTGGACTCCTTGTTGACCACATCGAGGAGAAACTCCGATCCCTGAGGGTCATTCATCTGATAGAGGACCTTGGCGGCGGCGAAATCCACTTCGGGAACCGGATCCGTAAGGGCCTTGTTCAGAAGCGGCACCACGAACGTTTTGTTTTCCTTCAAATCTCCCAGCGTGCTGACAACAGCCACGCGGACAGTCACATCATGATCATCCAGCATTGGGGGGAGGAGCTCGAGCGCGATGTCTTTCACACCTACGAGGCTCAACGCCTCCGCCGCCCCCTTTCGAACATCGGGATTATGGTCGCGGGCAGCATTGCTCAGAATTCCCCTGCATCGCTGCATAGTGTCTTCAGGCTTGGCTGGGGCTAGCGGTTGTGGTTGAGGCTGCGGCTGGGGTTGAGGCGGGGTTTGCCCAAAGGCCATCGCTGCACTGAACAACAACACGAACGTGATCGAGATTCGCATTACTCTGAATTCCCTCCGATTTCGCACAGGTCACAGGACATTTAGCCTGCACTGGAAGCATCTTATATTTGGAAAATGGCGTTCGCTATGAGTATCATCGATAAGCCCAGCCTTCGTGCGGAACATTGTAATCACATCCGCTCACCCGTTCAATCCCATGCGGGGCGGAGACACCCGTGCATAGCCATTTCGGGCCGTAAAAGTAGCGGATTAAATCCGTGAATTCGGATACGATGTTTAGCCGCAGAGTGCAAGAACTTTTAAATCTGATGGACGGAGTGAAAGATTAATTTGACGAATACGGTTGAATCCCTGCATCCGAACGTTTCAGCCTCGCAGGCTCGCGTTGGGTTGTTTGATTTTGATGGCACCATCTCGCTGATTCGCGCAGGCTGGGTCGATGTCATGGTGCCCATGATGGTGGAAATCCTGCTGGACCTTCGCACTGGAGAGCGCGAAGGCGATTTGCGCAAATTGGTGAACGAATTCGTGGCGCGGCTCACCGGCGAGCAAACGATTTACCAGATGATGGAGCTTGCCCGCCAGGTGGAACTCCGCGGGGGCACACCGCTCGAACCCCTCGCGTATAAAAAAATGTACCATGATCGCCTGATGGCGATGATCGAATACCGCCGCCGGGACCTGCGAACCGGAGCGGTTTCGCCGGATAAATACCTCGTTCCTGGCGCCCGCGAATTTCTCGAGGCCCTTTACGACCGTAAGCTGAAACTCTATTGCGCCAGCGGCACCGACGAGGTCTACACGATTGAAGAAGCCGAGCTTCTCGAGGTGCGGCAGTACTTCAAAGGCGGCGTGTATGGCGCCCTTGACGACTACAAAGCTTTTTCAAAGGAAATTCTGATTCAGCGCTTAATCTCGGGATTGGAAATCAAGGGGCACGACCTGCTGGGATTCGGTGACGGTTTCGTCGAAATCAAAAATGTGAAAGATGTGGGCGGCATCGCCGTGGGACTTGCCACCGACGAGCCGGAGTGCCTCAAAGTCGATCAATGGAAGCGCCAACGGTTGGTCGGCGTAGGGGCGGACTTCATTGTTCCCAATTTTCTGGCGCGCGAGGAATTGCTGGGGAAATTGTTCCCAATTGCATAACCGGCCGGCCGGGCTTGCTTGAGCCCGCAAGTCTGACTGGCAGACCCGGAGTCATCATGAGTTCCAAATACCCATCCTTCGATCGATCTCAACTCATAATCAAACCGTTGGGTGACCGAAAGCATGATATGGACATTAATTATGTCCTCAAGCTTGACGGCCCCGTCCCCGAATTCTCCCATCCTCAATTGCACACTGTCGCGGAGCGCCTCATCGCCGCAAAACAGAGAGGCAGTTCCCGCATTCTGATGATGGGCGCGCATGTCATCAAAATGGGCGCCAGCAGGTTTGTGATCGACCTCCTCGATCGCGGCTTGATTACGCATGTGGCCATGAACGGAGCGGGGGCAATCCACGATTATGAATTGGCCCGCATCGGCGCCTCGACGGAGAGCGTCGCGCACTATATTCGCGAGGGGCAATTCGGACTATGGCGGGAAACGGGTGACTTAAACGACATCATACGCGAAGCGGCCACACTCAACTTGGGCTTGGGCGAAAATGTCGGGCGGCGAATTGCGGAAAGTGATTTTCCCTATAAAGACCTCAGTATTTTCGCGGCAGCCTATCGACACTCGATTCCAGCAACCGTACACGTAGGCATTGGCTACGACATCATTCATGAGCACCCGAATTGCGACGGAGCGGCGCTCGGTGCCGCAAGCTATCACGACTTTCTCATCTTTACCAAGACGATGGAAAAGATGGAGGGCGGAATCATGCTAAACTTCGGGTCCGCGATTATGGGGCCGGAAGTTTATCTGAAGGCGCTTTCGATGGTCCGCAACGTGGCTCACCAGCATGGCCAACACATCGCCAAGTTCACCACCGCCGTGTTCGATCTGGTGCCAATTCAGGGCGACATCCACCATGAATTGCCCAAGACCGATCCCGGTTATTATTTCCGCCCGCACAAAACGATCCTAGTGAGGACAGTGGCGGACGGAGGCGAGAGTTTTTACTTTTGTGGAGATCACCGCGCGACCGTGGCAGCACTGCGGCGCGAAGTATTGGAGCTTCAACCATGACGATTCAGGAAATCCTGCAAGGCATCACCAAACTGCGCGCGCTGGTGGTGGGCGACATCTGCCTCGACCGCTGGTGCACGTATGATCCCGCTGCGGCCGAGCCCTCCGCCGAAACCGGGATTCCGCGGGTCGGCATCGTGGCGAGCGAAGTCACTCCCGGCGGCGGCGGCACAGTTGCAAACAATCTCGCCTCGCTGCGGCCCGCAAAAGTGGCGGTCATCGGCGTGCGCGGAGACGATGGATTTGGATATGAATTGGAGGGCGCGCTTTCCGAACGCAGCATCGACGCCAGCCTGATGGCGCGTGTACCGGGCTGGCAAACCTTCACTTACACCAAGTTTTTGAATAAGAACAACGGAGAGGAAGACATCGCCCGCGCCGACTTCATCAATACTCGTCCTCTTCCCGCCGAAGCCGAGCAAAAGGTTATCGCGAATCTGAATTCCGCCATCGCAAGTTTCGACGCCGTGCTGGTTGCCGATCAGGCGGAAACTTCGGCGGGGGGCGTGGTTACAACAGCCGTCCGCGAAGCCCTCATCGCGCTTGCGGCCAGGCATCCCGAAAAAATCTTTCTGGTGGATTCACGCAAGCGCGTGCATCTTTTCCGTAACATGATGATCAAACCCAATCACAGCGAAGGCGCGGCGGCGTGCCAGCAACTCTTCGGAAAGGAAGATTTCAAGAAATTGCGCGAAGTTCTGGGAGCAAAAGCCTTGTTCCTGACGCAAGGGCCCAAGGGAGCGCTGGTTTATGAAGAGGGCAAGGAAACCTGGTCAAAGCCTCGGCCCGTCGAGAAGCCCGTGGATATCTGCGGCGCGGGCGACAGCTTTGCCGCGGGGACCGCGCTCACAATGGCCGTGACCCGCGATCCCGTGGAGTCCGCGAGTTTTGGAAATATTGTGGCCTCTATCACCGTCATGAAAAAAGGCACGGGCACCGCATCCCCGGAGGAAATTCTTGCCGCAGTTGCAAAGGGCTAATCGCCGCGCGGTTTCAATCATCACATCGTAACCCTGCGGATGGATGCGGCGCTGGCGAAAATGTGGCGCCGGGATTGAGCCGGCATGTACCGCCCTCAAGGGCGGCCCTAAATTGCCGGAATTTGATTGGTTGGATCTCACAGGGGGCATTCCGATGGCGAATTTCTCGGTCACCAAGAAAAAAACTGAAGGCCACATCACCTACCAGTTGAAAGATCAAAAACTCAAAATGGATTTCAGCCTCGTTCCCGACATCGGCAATTGGGGATACAGTTTGCGGGTTCACGGGAATGAGGTCTTCTATCCGCGCCCCTCGTTCGAGCAGTACATCAAGGAGCGTGGCCTCGGTTACGGCAATCCGATCATGGCCCCGTTCGCAAATCGCATCGACCGCGATCATTACTATTTCGAGGGGAAGAAATATCTGCTCAATGGCGACCTGGAAAATTTCCTGCGAACGCCCCCCACGAACTATCCGATTCATGGACTACTGGCTTACGATAATCGCTGGGAAGTCGTGAAAACTACCGCTTCGGACGCTGCGGGCGCATCGGTGACATCGCGCCTCGAGTTCTACAAATATCCTGACCTGACGGCGCAATTCCCTTTCGCGCACGTTCACGAAGTCACGTACCGGCTGAAGGGCGGGAAATCGAGTGCGCGACAAAGGTCACGAACCTCGGCAAAACGAACATGCCGGTTCATTTTGGATACCATCCGTACTTCGTTCCCGACGGCCCGCGCGAACTGTGGACGCTTCACGTGGCTGCGAAGCATGGCTGGGTCCTGGACAAAGGACTGATTCCCACAGGCGAGTTGGAGCCGGCCGAAAAGACACTGCCCGGCTGCACAGGAGAACTGAAACTGGGCACTGCCCCGGTGGAGGCCCTGTTCACGGAGTTTAGTGAGGGATAAGGACGGGCTGGCCCGCTTCGTGGTTGCGGGAGCGACCGCAAAGTGGAGATTGCCTTTGGGCCGGAATTCACCACCGCCGTTTGCTTTGCGCCCCTCAAGTGGCAATACATTTGCGTCGAACCGCAGACCGGCACCACCAATGCTTTCAATCTGGTGCACGAAGGCAAGATTTCCAACTCAGCGCGTGTTGGCGCCGGGGAAGATATTTACAGGGATCGTTCTGGTTTGTTCCCAGCGGGTATTGAAACAGGGCTCGCAACGCTTATTTGCCGAACATCTCCTGCTCGGTAATCTGCGAGACGATGTGCCCGATTAGGATGTGCGATTCCTGAATGCGCGGCGTCTCTTTGGAAGGCACACAGAGGCAGTACGTCGAAACTTCCTTCAGCATGTCCCGAACATTCCCGTCATGCCCACGGTGATAATCCCCTTAGCCTTGGCGGCGGCAAGCCCTTTGATAACGTTGGGAGACTTTCCGCTGGTAGTGATTCCAACCGCCACGTCGCCTGCTTGACCCAGCGCTTCCACCTGCCGCGAGAAGACGTTCACGTAGTCGTAGTCATTGCCGATTCCCGTCAGCGCCGAAGTGTTGACCGTCAGCGCGAGGGCCGGCAGCGGAGTGCGTTCCAGTTGAAACCGCCCCACGAATTCCGCCGCGATATGTTGTGAATCCGCCGCGCTCCCGCCGTTGCCGAAGAAAAGAAGTTTGTGACCGCTGCTCAAAGCCTTGATGAATTCATCAACCACGCCGGAGATTTGGCCAAGAAGAACTGGGTCCGACAGCAAGCTCTGCTTCACACTGATGCTGTCCTTGATTGAAGTAGTAATGAGTGCGTCCCGCGGTCGAGCTCATTTTGAATCCTCCAGATGCGGGCTGAAAAATGGATTGTTCCGCCACAGCAGCCTGATGGGTGTCCTACCGCCTGCCGTGGGCGCGAATTAATCATCGTAGCACAAAGGCCAGCCTGAATTTGATTCACAAGCCGCGCAAATAAGTTCATTGCGCCCGGAGACCATAAAGGCATAAATTATCGGGCGGCATCCTAGCGCCAATCGATTACAGCCGGTCTGTGTTCCGGCGCTTTTCCACGAAAGCGCTGGCGGGCAAGCAATTCGGAGGTCTCAGTGTTCAGGTGGCGCAAGAGTAGCGTTCTCGTATTAACAGCAATAATCCTGGCAGGTCTCACGGCAATGATGACCGCGCAAGACAAGCCGAAAGGGGAGATCTATCTTGTGGGTTACGCCCACACGGATCTCTCCTGGCTGTGGCCAAGAGTGAAACGATTCACGAAGTCCTTCCGCGCACCATCCAGAGCGTGTTGAAAATGATTCAGGATCATCCCGGCATGGTCTATGCGATGAGCACGGCCCAGGCCTACAAATGGACGGAGCGCTACTACCCGACCTCTTCGCACGAGATCCAAAAAGAAAATTGTCGCGGGGGAATGGGAAGTTGTGGGTGGTTCGTGGACTGAACACAGCACCAATATTCCCAGTGGCGAGTCCCTGGTCCGCCAGCATCTCTATGCCAAACAATATTAATGATAGATTAG
>CAVTDA010000002.1:0-47829 GCA_963733285.1 uncultured Acidobacteriota bacterium | reverse complement strand
CCACATACATTGTCTTGGCGCCCGAACATCCTTTGGTAAAAAAGGTCGTTAAAGGCAGCCTTCAGGAAAAAAAGGTGCTTGCCTTCATCGATAAAGTTGCCAAGGAAAGTAAAGTTGTGCGTCAGGCATCGGACGTGAAAAAAGAAGGTGTCTTTACAGGAGCTTATGCCATAAACCCGGTTAACAATGAAGAGGTGCCGGTCTGGATAGCTGATTATGTGCTGATGGAATACGGCACAGGCGCGATCATGGCTGTGCCTACGCATGACCAGAGAGATTTTCTTTTCGCTAAAGAGCATGGCCTACCTATGCGAGTTGTTATCCAGCCACCTAACACTAAACACCTAACACCTATTAGCGAGGCATACGAAGAAGACGGTATACAAATTAATTCCGGAGAGTTTGATGGCTTATCTAATCAAGAAGCCAAGATAAAGATCGCTGAATGGATGGAGAAAAAGGGGATCGGCAAGATCCAGACGCATTTCCGGTTGCGCGACTGGTTGATCTCCCGCCAGCGCTATTGGGGCACGCCTATCCCGGTTATCTACTGTGATAAATGCGGGGTTGTCCCTGTAGCATATGAAGATTTACCGGTTAAGCTTCCGCCGGATGCACCACTGACCGGTGAAGGCGGCAGCCCTTTAAACAAGGTCAAGAAATTCGTCAATGTTAAATGCCCGACCGCGGGTGGCGCAGAAACCGGTTTCCAATCGATGCAATCCGTGGAAGTAAAGAACTATACACCCACCGCGGGCCGATAGCACCGGAAAGACCCAAACCATAATCCCTGCGCTTCTGCAAACTGGGGTGGCGCTTGCATTGATTTTTGTGGATGCGTCATCCGTGAATGAAATGGTTTTCCATGGCAGGGGGGATGATCCGAAGCAAGCGGTAAAAGTGAAGTGCAGGCGGGAATCGTGCAACCTGCGTGGCGCAGAAATTGTTCTGGATGTCGGCGTCACATCGACGATTTCCAGCAGGTGGTTGACGGATTGTAAGGGGAGGTTCGTCATGTCGACGACCACCAGTAGGTTGTCGGCGGCCTGTGAGGTGGGAGTTCGTGTCGCAGACATGGAATTCAATGTCTGCGCCACCCGCGTTGATATGACCGTACCGCGATGTCCCCGGTGCTCTCCCCAGGTTTCCCAGGGCACCGCACCGAGAGACATTACTTATTGCCGCGCCACCGCATTCAGACCCTTCAAGCCTTGACGCGCCCACGAATCCCTCGTCTCGAACTTTCTCGGGCGTGCCGGAGATTAACGCATAAACCGCCAAATGCGGCCACACGAGATAACTGTGGAGCCAAGCAACTCCATTCAGATCAACTATCTCGGCCGAGGCTTGGTTTGTTGCGTTACGGTTGACGCTAGCGGTCAAACGGACCCAAAGGCCCGGATTCTTAGCGATTCGGGAATCCAGCCTTTCGAGAGACGACACTTGGTCGCCCGTCGTTCTTACGGTGCTTGAAATTTGAAGCAGCAGATGCTGCCCATCAATCCAGAAGCTGGACACTCTTCCATCTGTATCCTGATCGATGTTTTCCGGCAGAAGAAGCTGATAGCTCGCCGTAGGTGAAATCAACTTCATTGTTTTGGCCCATATATTGTTAGCTCAGTTGTGTGCGGCTTTCCAGCTCCCTTTTCTGGAGCAGCCTTATACCTCTTTAATTGTTTTTCCCGGGTGGCGAGACGTTGTTTTCCGATGCAAGCGACCCATTGAACCGAAAGAACTATACACCTAGCGCGAGTCTACGGCGCAGGAAAGGCCTGCACCCTTGGCCGCTTCTTTCCGAATGGAACAAGCCCGGACCCTTTGAAGCGCCGGCTGCGACGCGTCGGCAGTTTGCGCCAGCCGCCAGTCACACTTCCGCAGATTTCGCCGATGACGCAGATTAAAGGGTGACGGGCAGGCTGGGGCAGGCTGGATCATGATCCGCGGGCAAAGCCGGGGGCTTTACGGTGGGTGGGCCCCCCGAGGAACGGGCGTGACCCCTCGTCCGTCGGTCGCAAGACCCGTCCACCGACGGGCTGACGAACCCCTTCTCCGACTTCCGGGGTCTCCGATCTCCAGAGTTCGATGGTCAGATCAAGTCGGACCAGATCTTGGACCGATCGACCCCATTGGGGTCCCGAAATCGGACTTCCGCCACGGCGGATCTTCGAACCGACGGGGTGAGAAATGGAATCACGACCAAATGGGAGCCCCCCGGCTATGCCGTAGGATATTTACACTTCTCCGATTGCCCCCTCGCCGGTCCCCCGACACTCCCGCGCATCGTTTATCTACAGAATCGAGGAGGGAGTGAATAAATTTTCCGAGGGACGTTGATGATCTCGCAAAGAGACTCCTCACCCGGCCGGAAGGTTCCGGCCTGCCCTCTCCCCTCGGAGAGGGATCTGAATTTTTTCTGTGGGCTAAAACCGGCCACGGTCAGATGTTGAGGTTGGAAGCGCGTAAAATTGACCACTCACCCGGCCCGAGATTTCGGGCCTCTTCCGCCACGACGCATCTCCGCGCCGACGGGTGAGAAATTGAATCAACACTCTTCCGTTTGCCCCCTCGCCGGTCCCCCGCCACTCCCGCGCAACGTTTATCGGCAGATATTCAGGTGCGCATGAAGGTATTTGCGGGGTGGGCCGCGCAAGCTCAGAAATGCAGATTAACTGGCTGCTTCCTCAAAATTAAGGCTCAGATTTGCCTTTGATTCCGCCGATGGAATAATTGGGGGGCGTGAGTGCGAGCCGGGGCCCGCACTTTCCCACAACGGTTATCGGCTGATTGAGGCCTAAGGGTGGATGGAAATGTCAGACTTCGCCCCTACGATCTCCCCGGAGCCGCTCTTGGGGCACTCGTCGGGAATGAACATCTTTCCTGCTGCCCGCCCTCTTCCGCCACGACGAATCTCCGCGCCGACGGAGTGGGAAATTGAATCTAGACCAAATGGGAGCTCCCCGGCTATGCCGGGTGATATTTACATTTATCCGTTTGCCCCCTCGCCGGTCCCCCGACACTCCCGCGCAACGTTTATCGGCAGGTTACCCACTCAAGATGAAGGTTTATTTTTTACCGAAAACCGACCTGCGGCGGGTGAAAGCGGCTCCCCACGACCGTCCGGGCTCGCGCCTCGATCCCCTAGTAAGCTTCGTATACCATTCTGCTTCCGCGCGAACGGAAACGGCTCCGGGTCGCGTCCGGCCCTTAAGACACTGATTCAAAAAGACAAATCGGTCATTTTTGTCCGTTTCGTGCCCCTGGTGCCGGATTTCGCCAAGAAACGTCATTCAGCACCATTCAGCACCATTCCCCACTTGGGTCCTGAGGGGGCTGCAATTTCACAATTCAAATTTTTGAAAAATTTTGAAAGTTTTCTTTTCAAAATTTCTGGCGAAATTTCGATTCCATTTTTCACGAAATCCCGACTCCATTTTTCGGGCGCTACAAATCCGTGGTGAACCCGGCAGAAAATCCCAGGCGGCAACCCTAAAACCCATTTCACTCATCGCACCAATTATAGGGTCCGCATCGCGCAGAGAGACTTGCGCAGGACCCGCAATCCGTGGTGTGTAGCGTAGGCCGCCGGCAGAATCGCGTTGACAGTGGCGGAGCACGATTCTAAACTCCGGCAACAGACTGAGAGACAATTTCAATCGGGGGGCATCTCAATGGCAAGGGGTCCGCTAAGTGCGCAGGAAGTTCGGGATTATCACGATTAATGGATATGTGGTGGCCAACGCGATGTTCGACCGCGAGGAAATCAGCCTGCTCCAGCGCGCCGCCAAAGAAGACCGCGAACTCGACCAGCACTCGTTCAGCAAGCAGGACGGCGAGGGCGAACGGTTCGGCTCTCGCTGTGGAACCATCCCGGCGACACGTTGTACGGAATGTTCGCGCGCTGCGAGTCGGTGGTGAACTCGGCGGAAAAGCTCCTGGGTGGCGAAGTGTACCACTACCATTCCAAGATGATTATGAAGGACCCCAAAGTGGGCGGCGCCTGGACCTGGCATCAGGACTACGGCTATTGGTATCAGAACGGCGTGCTCGCGCCGCTGCTTTGCAGTGCCTTCATCGCGGTCGATCCCGCAACGAAAGAGAACGGTTGCATGCAGGTTCTGCGCGGGTCTCACGAGCTCGGGCGGATCGATCACGTCTTGAGCGGCGAGCAGGCCGGAGCGGATATTGACCGTGTCAAAGAAGTCCAAAAGCGGCTGGAAACCGTCCACGTGGTCCTGGAACCGGGCGACACCTTGTTCTTCCACT
Source organism: uncultured Acidobacteriota bacterium (assembly GCA_963733285.1). Classification (GTDB taxonomy): domain Bacteria; phylum Acidobacteriota; class Terriglobia; order UBA7540; family UBA7540; genus Bog-366. Next base: position 43,566 of record CAVTDA010000002.1, on the reverse strand, counting down.
GCAATCTCTTGCACCGGTCCGATAGGAACAACTCGAACAACCCCCGCTGGTCGATGATCTGTTGCTACAACGCGGCGCGAAACGATCCCTATAAGGAATCCCACCACCCGCGTTACACTCCGCTGCAAAAAGTCCCGGATTCCGCCATCAAGGCCGCGGGACTGAAACGGTTCAGCGATCCTCACTCCGACGTGGCGTGGATGGACCCTGATACCGATGTTAGTGCCAGCAGCCTGGAGAAAAGTTAGTCCCGGCAGGTTTGGAGTTTCCAGAAGTTGGTCCCGGCAGATCAGGAGGGTCCATTGGACAGCGTCGTCAACGACCATCCCCAAGTTTCAGTCAAGGCCGTGCCCCTTCGCCACACTCTCGCCGCACTTGCCTATCGCGCGGGAAAAGCCTTGGATGGTGCGCCCCCGGAGTTTGCCGATTTTCGCATTGGCGACGCCACGCGGACTCCCGGGCAGATCCTTGCTCACCTCGGCGACCTGCTCGATTGGGCGCTTTCGCTTGCGGACGGAAAGCACGTCTGGAAAGATTCCGCTCCCCTTAACTGGGAGGAGGGCACGCGCCGTTTCTTCAAATCATTGAAAGCATTGGACAAAAGGGTAGCCGCAACTAATCCGCTCGGTTATCCCGGGGAGGCGTTATTTCAGGGACCCATTGCCGACGCCTTTACGCATGTCGGCCAGATCGCCATGCTCCGGCGCTTAGCAGGCGCTCCCGTGCGGGGAGAGAACTACTTCAAAGCGCAGATTGATATTGGCCGGGTTGGGCCAGAGCAGGCGAGTGCAAAAGTTGAATTCGACTAGCGTTAATAAGGACCGTAGCGTGGGGTTGCATTAAGATAATAAGTCATTGGTACTGTCGGCGGGCCCCAAACCCAGGAATGAAAACTTCTGCCCAAATTGCGCTTGACGGGCGTTGTCTCGTAGGGTAGATTTCTGATAACTGCTATGCCTCTCACAGATCAGGAATTTCGGCGGGAAAAACGTGTTCCGTTCACGACGAGGGCTTCGCTCGCCATCGTTTCGAATCAGGGAAATGTCGTGAAGGAAGCCGCAACGATTGATCTCTCGGAATCCGGCGCCAGGGTCCGATATACGGGCCACATTCAACCGGGCGAGGCAGTCGAGCTATTTCTCAGCACACGCCCCGAACCCTGCCGCGTGGTCTGGACAACTCCAGGCAAAGCCCCGCAAGAGCTGATCGTCGGGCTCCAGTTCACATCACCTCTGCCCGAAGAGGCCGCGCAAAAATCTGCGTCTCTCTAGTTCCCGTCAAGATCTGAAACCCATGCTGAAAAGAATTACATTGTTGTGTTACCGCGTTGCAAGTGGGACGCCCTCTCATCAATACTTCCTGCCGTTCACAAGTTCAATCAACTGGACCTATCCCCATATTTCCTGTATATTCTTTGTAGATACATATGAAAACTGCCAATAAAACTCAAATCGCCAAGTGGGGAAACAGCCTTGCCGTGAGGCTTCCTCGGCAAATCATTGAATCCGCCCGATTGCGGGAAGGCGACCAACTAAACCTGAGTGTGGCCAAGAATGGCGCCGTCATCATCCGGCCCGCCCGGCAAAAGTATCGACTGGAAGACTTGGTCGCAGGGATTACCTCAAGTAATCTGCACGATGAAACCGATTGGGGTGGACCAGTCGGGGAAGAAATATGGTGACTCGCGCATTTGTGCCCGACGCCGGTGACCTGATCTGGCTGACCTTCGACCCTCAAAAGGGCAGGGAGCAGTCTGGACGTCGCCCCGCGCTGGTTCTATCGCCGGCAGCTTACAATGCCAGGACAAACCTTGCGATTGTGTGCCCGGTGACGAGCCATGTCAAAGGCTATCCCTTTGAAGTGCCCCTGCCATCCGGGTCGGGCATCGGGGGTGTCGTCTTGGCCGACCACGTCAAGAGTCTGGATTGGAAGGAACGACGCGCCGAGGCAGCGGGCCAAGCGCCTGACACGATTGTTCTCGAAGTTCTCGCCCGTCTTGCCCCCCTGCTGGGCTATTAGGGGAGATTGCCATGCCACCGAAGACAAAGGGATTTGAATCGAGTTAGGCTATTTAAACCTGGAAGCACTTATCCTCTAACCATCCCCTTCAGGACCGTTTCCTACCACCCTACGGGCTTTCCTTGATTCTGTTCCTTCAGCCACTTCTCGAGCGGCGCGAAGTACTCGCGGATGGCGCTGGCGTCCATCTCCCTTTGCCCGGTCATGACTTCCAGAGCGTCGGGCCAGGGCTGGCTTTGGCCCATTTCCAACATCTTGGCCAGGCGCACGCCCGCCTCTTTGTTTTGGTAAATCGAGCACCGGTTGAGCGGCAGCGTGCAACCGGCGGTCTTTGCCAAGGCGCGATGAAATTGGAATTGCAGAATGTCAGCGAGGAAATATCGCGTGTAAGGAACATTCGCCGGAACGTGATATTTCGCTCCGGGGTCGAAATCATCTTCGCTGCGAGCCACCGGCGCGGCGATTCCTTGGTACTTCAGGCGCAAATCCCACCACGCCTGGTTATATTGCGCGGGCGTGACCTCTCCGGAAAAGACCTTCCACCGCCATTGGTCAATCAACAGGCCAAAGGGTAGGAATGCGACTTTCTCCAGCGCCCGTTGCATCAGCAGGCCCAGGTCTTTGGAGGGATCGGGCGCCTTGTCGATGAATCCGAGTTTGACCAGGTATTCCGGCGTGATGGAAAGTGCGATCGTGTCGCCAATCGCCTCGTGAAATCCGTCATTGGCGCTGTCGCGGAAAAGATAAGGTTGCTGGCGATACTCGCGCTGATAGTAGTTGTGCCCGAGTTCATGATGCACCGTGGAAAAATAATCCGCGGTGATGTCGATGCACATTTTGATGCGCAAATCCTGGTCGGCGTCTACGTCCCAGGCGCTGGCGTGGCACACCACATCGCGGTCACGCGGGCGGACGAACATCGAGCGATCCCAAAACGTCTGCGGCAAGGGGGCGAATCCGAGCGAACTGAAGAAGTGCTCGCCGTATTTGACCATTCCGATCGCGTCGGTGTTCCGGCTTTTCAAAATCTGCGTCAGGTCGTAGCCCGGGTCGGCATTGGGCGGCGCGAGCATCGGATAGAGATTGTCCCAGGTCTGCGCCCACATATTCCCCAGCAAATCCGCGGGAATGGGGCCATTTGCCGGCACCACTTGATCGCCATACTTTTCCCGCAACTTCCAGCGGACGTAGGCATGAAGCTGCAAGTAGAGCGGACGAACCTGTTCCCAGAGGCGGTCGAGTTCGCGCGCGAAGTCATCGGGAGGCATGTCGTACTTCGAGCGCCAAATTGCGCCGGTATCCTTGAATCCGAGTTCGCGCGCGCCTTGATTCGAAAGTTCCACGAAGCGGGCAAAATCCTTGCGTTGGGATTTGGAAGTCTCGTGCCAGCCCACCCAGGCGTCGCGCAATTCCCTGGGATCGTTACTCGATGCCATCAAACGCGTGATGTCCTCAATGTCGAGGCACTTGTCCTTGCCGGGAGGGCACCACTTCGCCTTTCCGTAAACGCCTTCCATGCGCGAAGCGATTTCGGTTAACTCCGCGCTTTGGTGCGGGTCGCCTGGTGTCGGCATCACGAGCGAGGTCTTGAGCAGGTGCATCTTGCGGGCGAGGTCGGGGGGCAGCTTGAGGCCGTCAAAGCGCGTGGCTTCCTTGGCGAATTGAACTTGTGCGGCAATCGCCTTTTCATCCGCCTGCGCCGCGAGGATTTCCGTGTCGTCGGTGATGTAGGTGGCCTTCACCCAATCGGCGCGCGCCGCGTAAACACTGAGCTCCAGCATCTTGGACTCGGCGTTCTTGATGAAGGCTTCCGCCTCCGCCACCGTGGGTTGCTTCTTCGTTGTCTCTTCCGCATTTGACATGGACACAACTCCCAGGAGAATGAGTGCGATCAGTAGTCCAATATGATGGATAGGTGCACGTTTTCGCAACATACCTCACCTCTTTCCCGCGGCCCGATCAATTGAATTCCCACCGTCGTCGAAGTGACCGCGATTGCGCGAGTATTTCGCAATCTTAGTTCTGGTTGCATGGTTCGGCAAGCATGAACACTTCTAGAAGCATTTCACGCAAAGGCGCAAAGCCGCAAAGGCCAAAACGAAAACCTAGGCAAAATAGTCTGAAATGCAATTGTCGCGCGTGTTTCTTTTGAGAATACTGTCATTTTTGCTTTTTCTGCCTTTCCGGCCTTTGCGGCTTTGCGCCTTTGCGTGAAACCGCTCGTGATTGTTTTTGGCAGGAGGCCTCTTGCCCGACGTTGCCCTTGATCCCATTCTGGCATTGCACCCGTTTATGGTTTAGCATGTCGTGACTTCTCAGAATCGCTCACATGCCAAACCACCGCAAACGCATCGCCCTTCTGTGTGTCATCACCCTCATCGCCGGAATCGCAGTCGCGTTCGTCCCGCGCATCCCCCAGCCGTTGGACTATCATAACTTCGCCGACCGGCGGACGTTCCTTGCAATCCCAAACTTTCTGAACGTTGCGTCAAACCTGCCGTTTCTGTTCGTCGGCCTTTGGGGACTCTGGCTGACTCTGAAAAATCAGGGGGCCGGACCGCGCCCGTTTGTCTCACCACTGGAGCGCTGGCCGTATCGGATTCTCGCCGCGGGGGTCATTCTCACATTCCTCGGGTCGTCCTATTACCACCTTGCGCCCGACAACGCCCGCCTCGTCTGGGATCGCCTGCCCATGACGCTGGGTTTCATGTCGCTGCTCGCAGCCATGGTGATGGAAAGAGTAAGCCTGCGCGGCGGGTTCATCGCGTTGGGACCATTATTGGTTCTCGGCGTGGTCAGCGTCTGCGCGTGGTATGCGAGCGAATTGCGCGGCGCTGGTGACTTGCGTTTCTACTTGATGGTCCAATTCTACACGCTGATTTTAGTTTTGCTGCTTTTGTGGCTGTTCCCTGCCCGCTACACCCGCGGAAGCGATCTGGTAGTGGCTATGGGTTGTTACGTTCTCGCCAAAATACTCGAAGCCCTTGACCGCCCGATCTTCCGGCTGGGGAAAGTGGTCAGCGGCCATACACTGAAACATCTCGTCGCCGCTTTGGGAATCTACTGGATTTTCCGGATGGTTGCGCGCCGCCAGCCCATCGCGGAACGCGCATAGTCCCGATCCCGCCACGGCGACTGTTTCTGACCGTGATTTCTTTCGCGTTCGAGCTGCGCACTGAAAGCATTGATTCAAATCGAGGTATTTCAAAACATGCCCAACCCGCGCATCACGGTCTAACCAACCATCCAAATGCGCCGGCTTCACCGCAACTTGCAACGTGGGCTTGATTCCCGTATTCTGAGGGGGTTGAAAGCGAAATGGAGATTCTGCGATGCAACTAAAAGTCCCTCCCGACCTGGAGACACTCATCAAGAAACGCCTTTCCAGTGGTGGCTATGCCAGCGCTGAAGACGTGCTTCGCCGCGCCTTGGAAGCTCAAGATGCGGAAGAGAGCTGGACGGACGAGGAACGTCGTGCGCTTGCCGCCCATATTGAGGAAGGCTACCTCCAGGCTGAGCGCGGTGAGCTGATCGGTGGAGAGCAGGCTCGCCGGGAAATTCAGGCGATGAAAGACGATTGGCGTTTGACCAAACGATGAGCGTTTTTGCCCTCACACCTCTTGCCAAATCCGACATCTTTGAGATCTGGTGTTACATCGCCACCCGCAGCGAGGGCGCTGCCAACCGCGTGGAACTGGCGATTTACGACGCGTGCAAGCTGATTGCCCAAGCTCCCGAAAGCGGTCATTCCCGTCCCGATCTTACTCCGCGGCCATTGCGCTTCTGGACGCTCACCCGTTACCCCAACTATACCCTTGTGTACCGGCCCGAAACGTCACCCCTCCAAGTTGTGGCGGTTCTTCACGGGAAGCGAAACTTCCAACGCCTATTGAAACAGCGCCCATGAGCTCTGGCGGCGCGGCGGGTCGCGCATGCAGTGTCGTGTAGGAATGCGAGCCAGATTGTAGCGAAGCGGGTTGCGACCACCGCCTTCCGCCCAGTGATACTCCTCCGACTATCTCTTTGACGCCGCCCCCGAACTCGGATATAACACGGGCGCAGGAGGGTAGCATGAATTTCGTAAAACGAATCGTAGCCGCCGGGTGTTTCTGCCTATTTCTTGCGCCAATTGCCAATGGCCAATTCACGCCGGAATTTAACCCCGCTCCGGCGCCGTGCTGCATGCCGGTCATGATGGAGCGATTCGCCCAGCAGTTGCAGGACTGGAATCAGTTGGGCCGCTACCATGCCGACGATATGCGGCTGGAGAAGGCCCCGCCGGTCGAGGGCCGCGTCGTGTTCCTGGGAGATTCCATCACCGACGGCTGGGACCTGGCGAAATTCTTCCCCGGCAAGCCCTACGTGAACCGCGGCATCAGTGGCCAGACCACTCCGCAAATGCTGGCGCGCATGTACGCGGACGTCATTCACCTGCACCCGGCAGCATTTATTCTTCTCGGCGGCACCAATGACATTGCGCGCAACACCGGCCCGCAAACCCAGGAGATGGTGCAGGACAACATTCGCGCCATCTGCGAATTGGCGCTGGCCAACAAGATCAAAGTCATCTTGTGCCTGCTGACGCCGGTCAGTGACTACGCCAAGAAGGAGACAGTTAACCGCCCCCCCGCCGACATCATCAGCCTGAATCAATGGATCGAAAGCTACGCGCCGGATATCCACGCCCAGGTGGCCGATTATTACTCCGCGCTGGTGGACGACAAGGGCATGTTGCGCGAGGGTTACTCGGACGACGGCCTGCATCCCAACGCCAAGGGCTATGCCCTGCTGGCCCCCGTGGCGGAAACGGCCATTGAAGCGGCGCTAAAAACGCCCTAGCGCTGACCGTCCCGACGCGTCGGGATCAGCGGCTTTTCTGAAGCACTCCATTTCGCATTTGCGCGTAATGAGTGTTATCGCTCGTGTAGGGACGCGGACCACAAAGGCGGTGGTCCACGCTACGGTTGCTCTGCGGGTCCCCCTCACTGACTACTCCGTGCCTCCCAAGTCAGGACGGGAGCGTTTACTCGGAATCGCCGGCCCCCTCCGCAGTTCCCCCGGCACTTCGCCGCATCGTTTATCGGCAATTTAGGGCGGAGAGGTGAGGTATTTGGGCGGGGTACCTTGCGGTTTCCGTAGCGGCGGTCACGAAGCGCCGAATCGTCAACGGGGGTCGGCACGGCGCCGCAGGGCTTGGCTCCCGGCCATTTTGCCCTTGACATCACCACGGCAGTAGGCTATATTTGAAGCTAGAAAGGTGGGTTGCGCGCCGTGGCCGACGATTCCACTGGCTGCAATCCGGCGCCTCCGCCAGCCTTGCCTTATGGGAAGATTTGCCAAAGCTGAGAAGTTACTGAAAACAAAGGGCGAAGATCCGGATTTTTCCCTTCCCAAAGCTGAGAACATGCTGAAAATAAGCCAGTTATGCGAAACGTAAAATCGTGGCTTGCCGAAGCTGAGAACATACTGAAAATAAGCCAGTTATGCGAAACGTAAAATCGTGGCTTGGGCGGGCCTTGGCGAACCCTCAATTCCCGCTGAAATACCCATCGCGCGCCTGCACGGTCAAATCCTTTTTCTTCACGGTCAAAACGATTTTGTGATATCCGGCGCCCACGTCAGGGGGTTCCGGCGTATAGCCCAAGCTGTACTGGCTACGCAACTCCTCCTGAATTTGACTGAAGGCTTCTTCCAGCGGGTGCTTTTTGGAGGCTTCAATAAATCGCCCGCCTGTTTCCTTGGCAAGCCGCTCCATAATTTTCTTTCCATCGGGCCGCGACTCCGTTCCCCCCCGGGGATATCCGCCGCCATGACGACCCATTCCGCCACCACCCATTCCACCCATACCCCCGCCACCCCAGCCACCGTGACGGCCCATGCCTCCGCCACCGCCGCCTCCACTTTCGGGTTCCTGGGCAAAGAGGATGCAATAGACCAGGGTATCGGCGCGCTGGGCAGCTTCGATGGCACTGGCCAAAGTCTTCTTGCTGCCCCGGTCCACGCCGTCGGAGAGGACGATCAGCGCCTTTCGCCCATCCTGCTTGGCCATGATCTCATTGGAAGCCAGATAAACCGCATCGTAGAGCATGGTGCCGCCACCGTGCCCCCAGCCTCCATGGCGATGTTCACCACCCCCTCCCTGGCCGCCATCCGGATTCTGGCCCCCGTCCGGCGAATTGTTTTGATCCGTGTCGTTGCGTTCGGGAATCTGCAACTGTCCCAGCGCGTTCTGAAGCTTCTGGCGCGATGATGTCAGATCCTGAAGAAGTTCCACCTCGCGGTCAAAGTGAATGACAAAAGCCTTGTCCTTATCGACGCGCAAGACCTGGTCAAGAAATGCGCCAGCGGCATCCTTCTCCTGGCTGAGCACCCGCCTTTGGCTGAAACTGGTATCCACCAGCATTCCGAGGTCGAGCGGGAGGTCGGTATCGCGCGAGAAATAGCGGATGTTCTGTGGCCGATCGTCTTCTTTCAATTCGAAATCGTCCCGGTTCAGATTACGGACTATGCCGCCCTTCTTGTCCCGGACGGTGGCATATACATTGACGACCTTCACGTGCGAGGTGATGGGAGGCGCCTGCGCAGTTTGGGTCCCCAGCGCATTCTGGCCCTGGGTGGGGCCATCCACGCTGAGAAAGACCATTGCAAAAAGGGCAAGGATGAGTCCCCGCCCCATCACGGGTCGTCGCTGAAGTTCAAAAATGCGACGCGGCGCAGGCTGGTTCAAGGTATCTGGAGTCATCATCGAAGTTTTCCGTATCTCCCGCATTGAGAGGGAAGAAGATTTTGATTTGGTTCGCACGACTTTTGCGGCTCCCACGATGTTAAGAGTGTTAAGGGGGTAAGAGGCATTCCCGGTCCGGCAATAATACGCCATCCCAAAGGTTCGATGGACAATATGTGATGAAGGTTGTTTGCGCAAACCAAGGCGGCGGAGGAAAAACATCGGATTGTTTCACGCGTGCCGGAAGAGCGAAGTAGTGATACCGTTATTCAGTGCGGGGAGCGACGCCTCCCTGCGGGGGATGGATTACAAAGGAGAACGGAACAATGAACCTGGAAGGCAAAGTGAGTTTGGTAACGGGCGGAACCAGCGGGATTGGTGCGGCGGCCGCCGTGGAATTGGCGCGGAGGGGCGCGGATATCGCGATCATTGCGCGCAAGCTTGGGGACAGGGCCACAGCGGTCAAAACCGAGATTGAGGCATTGGGAAGACGCTGCATCCTGATCGCCGCCGACATGAGCATTCCCAGTGAAGTTACGCGGTCGGTTCAGGAGACATCGGCGCAAATGGGGGGCGTTGATGTGGTGGTTCACTCAGCGGGAGGCGCGGTTCCCGGGGGCTTGATGCAGGTTACGCCGGAAGCGTGGTACGCGGCATTCGATGTCCACGTGCACGCGAATCTCATCTCTGCCGCGCGGTTGTGCCCTTGATGAAACAGCGGGGAGGGGGCGCTATCATCCTGATCTCGTCCGCCGCGGGGAGCCGGGGTTGCCTGGGCGCACTCGCCTATGGAACCGTGAAAGGCGCGCTTCCGCAGTTCGCCCGTGCACTCGCTCGCGAGTTGGCCGATGACCAAATTCGCGTCAACGTTGTCGCGCCTGGCGTGATCCGGACACCCTTCCAGGATTACCTTACGCCCGAACAGGTGAAGAACAACATCGCCAACCGTATACCCCTTCATCGCGAAGGGACGCCGGAAGACGTCGCCGAGGTGATTGCCATGCTGGCGGGCAACGATTTCATCACCGGCGAGACCGTTTCCATCGACGGCGGAATGACCATGCGAATTGTGTAGGCCCATCTCAGGGACCAGGCATCGTGAATGCTGAAGCATTTTCGAATTCGGGGTATGGAGGCAAAAAATGAGTGACGCACACGGCGCGCAGCCGCTCCGCATTATCAACGCCGCGGCGCCAATTCGCATCTGTGACAATGGCGGCTGGACGGATACGTGGTTCGCAAAGACCGGCAAGATTTTCAACATCGGCGTCTATCCCTACGTGGAAGTCCAGGTGGAGGTCTTCCATCGCGACGACCAGCCCCAGCCCGTGACGGTTTTTGCGGAAAACTATGGCCAGCGATTCGCTGTCACTCAGAGAAAGGGCGGGTGGGGTGAGCATCCACTGATCGAGGCGGCGATCGAACGGATGAAGGTGCCATCGGACCTCGCCCTCAAGGTCACAATCTTCTCCGAAGCGCCCGGTGGAGCCTCCACCGGAACCTCGGCCGCGGTAAGCGTCGCCATGGTGGGAGCGCTGAACCGCCTGACCAGCAAGCATCTGACCGCCCATGAGGTTGCCTATACGGCACAGGCCATCGAAACCGAGATGCTCAAGCTCCAGTGCGGCATTCAGGACCAGTTGTGTTCCGCCTACGGGGGGATCAATTACATCGAGATGTTCGATTATCCCCACGCCTCGGTCTCTCCCATCCAGATTCCAAACAGTCTCTGGTGGGAATTGGAGCGGCGCCTGGTGCTGATCTACTTTGGCAAGTCACACGCTTCCTCGGCTGTCCACGAAAAAGTGATTCGCGAGCTCGAAGGCGCGGGGCCAGATTGTAAGAAAATTCAGGACCTGCGCGCAACGCCGGAGAAATCCCGCGACGCCCTATACGCCGGAGACTTTGCCGGATTCGGCCGCGCCATGATTGAAAACACCGCGGCGCAGGAACGGCTCCACCATGACCTCGTCAGCGCCGATGCCCGCCGAGTCATCGAAATTGCCAAAGCCCACGGAGCGATGGGTTGGAAAGTGAATGGAGCGGGCGGCGACGGCGGATCGCTAACGATTCTTACCGGCGAGCTGTCTCATGTTAAGCGGGCCATGATTCGCGATATCGAAGCCGAAAACCTCCTCTTTAAGAACATTCCGATCTACCTCAGTCGAACCGGTCTCCGCACGTGGGAGGGCCTGCCAGGCTCCAAACTCTGACTGGTTTCATCCGCGGGCCATGACTTTGGGCCTATTGTACTCTCTGGCCATTCCCGCTAAGATGCTGATGGAGAGGGGATTCTCCAAGCCACTCAGGTTGTTTGGGAAGATGCTCGTGTCCGGCAGCGGTTCCGCGCGCAGGGAGGCAGAATGCGTAAGTACCTCATCGTGATCTTCGCTTCAATCCTACTGGGTTTTGGCCTGGCCGGTGCGGCCAGGGCGGATAACGTGGATTGGGGTGCGCAGAAAAAGCAGCTGCAGTCACAGCAGAAACTGGAGTGGCACAACTTGATGCTCCAGCAGAAGAACATGAAGCATTCTTGGAAAGGGCAGCAGGTTTCCAGTGCTCAGCGCGCGACAGCGAATCGCGAGATGCAACGCCAGCGGCGGGACCTGAAAATCCGGCAAAAGGATGCACGGCAGGATCTTAAAGACCGTCAGCGCAATGCCGTGACCATCCAGCGCTCCTACGGAAACTAGGCGCAGGAAGCCGACGGCGGAATGAATCCCCGGGGACGTCGCCATGAGACGCAGTTGTTGGCTGATGGCTGTTTGCATTCTCGCTGGTTCTGCACTGTGGGTCGAGTTGGGACAGAGCGCAGGTCAATCCCCCAGCCCGCCGAATTCGGACCAGCAGGATGAACGGCCGACGCTTCGCCCCAGGAATGCTCCGCCGGGAGAAATCTCCGCTCCGGATAATTCCTCCACCAGTGACGCGCGCAAGCTCCTGCAGATTCATACTCTCTACATCGAGAACATGGACAATTTTTTGAGCGAAAAACTGGTTATCGCCTTCGAAAAGCTGAACCGCTTTCGCCTGGTAACGACTCCGAAACAGGCCGATGCCATGCTTCACGGATCGTGTCTGGAATCGCGGCGTCTGAAGCACCTCCACTCCGAGGTTTTTATCTCCGACCACAATGGCGGGGCGATTTGGCAGGATTCGATTTACCGGCCGTACAATCCACCCAGCCTTGACCAAGCCGTCACGGAAACGGCAAAATTGGTGGAGATCCACTTGGAGCAATCGATTCGTGGGGCCGAGCGTTAGAATCAGGCTGACTCACTAAAATTCTTCGCAATCCCGGGGCGGCGGTAGAAGCGACCCAACAGGACTCTGAATTCCACCATGTCAAAATTGATGACTCTTTATAGGATCCTTCCCGGGTGCGCGGAAGGAAATCCCGAAGCTTGGACGGCCTTTCTGGCGAATTACACGCCGATGGCGCTCGAGCTCTACAAGGTCTATGCCCCTTGGACGCCCGAGGCAGCGCTCGATCATTGGCGCGGGGATCTGCAAGCCCTTTGCGCCAATGATTTCGCGGCGATTAAAGAGTTGCCGAACTTGGCGGAGCGTGAATTCCTCATCGCGTTTCGCGCCCATCTCCTGGATCGGGCTTTAACTTCGGTCGGTCCCTCCCAGGACGCCACGGAGCCGCCCGCGCCCACTTCCGAAACTTTGACCGCGCTCTTGACCGGCCTTCCAATCCTCCATCAGGAGATCGCCTTTTTGAGTCTTGCCGGGTATTCCCTCAAGTCCGTCGAATACATTCTGCGGCTTTCCCCCCGAGTTGCGGAAGAGGGGCTGGAGAGATTGCGGTCGAGTTACGCCGTCATCATCGAACGAAGCGAGGACCGCTGCCTCTGGCCCTCCGCCTGGATGAGCATCGGCAGGGCCGCGCGCGCCGACGGCAAGAAGGACTGCACTCCGCTCAAGCAACTGGTCCGGATTCTGGACGGCCAGGCAAGCTGGTACGACAAATCCCCGGCCGAAACGCATCGCACCCAGTGCCTGCATTGCCTGGAGCTTTGGACTTCCCTTCAAGAAGTTACGTCCTGGGAGCGCCGTCTTAAGCCTTGGCCCGCAGAACAGGTTCAACCGCTGCTCGCCACGATTCCGTTGAAGTCTGCGCCGCGCAAGCCATCGCTGTTTGCCCGAATGCTCGGAAAGTGACCAGCGGAGTTCCGAAAGAAAAACCGGCATTTGCCATTGCCACGGGCCTGACCACTTGTTCCGCCTCCGATTGACTGAATGGCATCCGCGATGCAACTTCGCCCCTTCCACCCTGATGACCTGCCCACGCTCTACGCAATCGACCAATCCTGCTTCGTCCCCGGAGTCGCTTACTCGCAAGAGGAGCTGACTGCGTACATCAGCCATCGCCGTTCGCAGACCTGGGTGGCGGAGGACAAGGACGAAATTTCCGGATTTCTGATCGCTCAGCGCGAGCCCCGCAAGATCCTGCACATTGTCACCATTGACGTCGTGAAGACGTTCCGCCGGCGCGGAGTTGGCTCGCTCCTCATGGATGCCGTCGAGGATTGGGCCCGCGAACAGGGCCTACAGTTGATTGGACTTGAAACCGCCGAGGATAATCTTGCCGCGCAGAAATTCTATGCCGGAAGAGGCTACCGGAAAGTAGGCGAAATCGATGCGTACTATGGCGACGGTAAAACCGCGTGGGTGATGGTCAAAGAGCTGTCCTGATCGTGGCAAACTTCCGTGGGGAATTCGCTTGCGAGGAAAATTCGAAATCCACGATTCGATCTTCTCGGCAGCCCTGACATCACGCAAATCCCCGCACAACCCGTTATAATCGGCGATACCTTGCTCAGCGATTGGAGTGGGTGAAGGAGACCTCATGTCGATTACCCTGAATTCCTCAGACCGCCGCGTCATCGTGATCGCCATCCTCGTCGCAGGCATCTCTCTCGCGATTGGGATCAAGTATTTCTCCCACGTCTTCCCCGAAGCGGCCATCGAATTCCGCGTCAACCGTGACGATTCCACTCCCATTGCGACCCAATTCCTTGCCGCCCGCGGCATGACCCTCACCAGCTACCACCACGCCGCGGTATTTGATTACGACGACGATGCCAAGGTCTACCTCGAGCGCACGCAGGGCCTGGCGCGCATGAATGCCCTGACCCGAGGCCCCATCCACATGTGGCACTGGTCGCACCGCTGGTTCAAACCGCAGCAAAAGGAAGAATTCCGGGTGGATGTTACGCCCTCGGGGCAGGTCGTGGGGTTCAGTCATGACCTGCCGGAGTCGGCTGCGGGCGCGAATCTCGAATCCGCCGCGGCGCGCGCGATTGCGGAAAAATTCCTCACCGACGTTATGAAGCGCGACCTGGCCAATTTGGATTTTGTCGATTCGGTCAGTGATAAACGCCCCGCCCGCACGGACTATTCCTTCACCTGGAAGCAGAAGAATGTGGATTTGGGCGACGGCAGCCTGCGGGTTGAAGTCGGCGTCGATGGCGATAAAGTGGCGGAATATCGCGAGTTCGTCAAAATCCCCGACGAATGGACGCGTGACTACGAAAAGCTCCGCGCCCGCAATGAAAACGCCAACATGGTGGATGAAGTTCCCTGGATTCTTCTGTGCATCGGCGGTTTGGTTCTGCTGATTAAGCGTGTCCGCCAGCGTGATGTGCCCATTCGCCTTTCCTGGCTTCGGCTGACGGCGGCACTGCTCTATTTCCTCGGCCAGCTCAATGTTTTTTCCCAGGCCCAATTCAACTACGACACTGCCGATTCCTACCTGAGTTTTGCCAGCGGCTACGTGGTGCAAAACCTGCTAGCGGCCCTGGGAATTGGAGCCTTCATCTTTCTGCTGCTGGCGAGCACCGAGCCAATCTACCGTGAATCCTACCCAAAGTTTATTTCAATTCGCCGATACTTCAGTTGGCAGGGTCTGCGTTCGCGCCAATTCTTCATCGCCAACGTCGTGGGAATCTCGCTCACCTTTTTCTTTTTCGCCTATCAATCGGTCTTCTACCTGGTGGCCAACAAGCTGGGAGCATGGGCGCCCGCGGAGGTTCCCTTCACGGATCTGCTCAACACCCGTTTCCCCTGGATCATGGTGTTGTTCATCGGGTTCTTCCCCGCGGTTTCAGAGGAGATCCAATTCCGCGCGTTTGCGATTCCCTTCCTGCGTAAATATCTCAAGCTGGGGCCGCTGGCCATTGTCGTGGCAGCCTTTATCTGGGGATTTCTGCACTCCGCTTATCCCAATCAGCCCTTCTTCATCCGCGGCCTGGAAGTGGGCTTCGGCGGCATCATCGTGGGCTTGATCATGCTCCGTTTTGGCATCATGGCCACGCTGATTTGGCACTATTCGGTGGACGCGCTCTACACGGCATTTCTGCTGCTGCGCTCACCCAATCATTACCTGATGATTTCCGGGGGCATCGCCGCCGGAATCATGCTCGTCCCATTGACTGCCAGCCTCGCGGCGTATTTAAAGACCGGAACCTTTTCCGCCGAGGAAGGACTGCTCAATGCAGATGAGAAGACACCAGAACCTCTCGCCGAGCGTGTGGCGCCGATGCCGGAAACCCCCATCGCCTATCAACCGCTGTCTACCTCTCGCTTGATTTTGGCCGGCGTGCTGACCGTGATCTTCGCCGCGGTCGGCCTGATCCACACTTACCGCTTTGGCAAGGGAATTTGCCTGCATCAGTCGCCCCGCGAAGCCGTGCAAATTGCCGAAGCTTATCTGCGCCAGCCAGAAGTTGATCCCACCCCCTACCGCCACGTGGCCTGGATCCAGTCCAATGTGGATACCTCGGCATTGCACTATCTGGCGGAGCGAGAATCGTTGAAGGACGCCGACCACACTTACCGGAAAGCAACCCGGCTGGCGCTTTGGGCCGTGCGTTTCTACCGGCCGCTGCAAAAAGAGGAGTACACCGTCTTCCTGGATCCTGGTTCGGGAGAAGTCTTCACTTTGCGCCACACGCTGGATGAGGATGCCCCCGGCGCCTCGCTGACTCCGGATCAAGCCCGGGCACTGGCCGATCAATCCGTGCGCGACCATGGATACGCGCTCGATGGCTTCGAGTTGCAAAGTTCCGACGCCACCAAACGCAAGGCCCGCGAGGATTACACCATTGTCTACCAGGCAAAGAAGGGCGATCCCCGCGATGTCGGCGACGCCCATTATCGCTTGACGGTGGATATCGCCGGAAATCAAGTGACGGGTTTTACGCGGTCCTTCAAACTGCCGGAGGATTGGGAGCGGGCATATGAAGGCAAAACTATCCTGAACAATGTTCTCCTCGGCGTCTCCATGCTTACTCTTCTTGCAGTATTCGGTGCGGTGCTGATTGTGTTTGTTCGCCTGGTAAAGTCGGGAACGATGCAATGGAGGCGCGCGGCGAAGTTTGCCATTTTTGTGGCGATTTTAGGATTTCTAACGGCGCTGAATGGCCTGCCCTTATCCTACAGAGGTTATGATACTGCGCTTCCCCTATCCCAATGGAATCTGCGGCTCATCGTGGGAGTCGCAGTCGTCCCCCTCCTCGAAGGATTGTTCGCGTGGATATTGGTCGCCATGGCCTGAGTCTTTATCCCGACGCATTAAGCGTCTTTCGCGCCCAGGCTCGCCGTGTTTGGCGGCGTGACGCCATCGTCGCGGCAGTTGTGACTCGGCAGCGGGAGCGGCGTTGACGCATATCAGTGTTCTACTGGAAAACGTGTTTCACACTTATGTGGAATATTCGGGCGAACTCTTTCCGGTGACATTGGCGACCACTTGGCCGGCGGGCGGGATGTTTCTTTCCACGCTGAGCCATACCATCCTGTATGGATCGGCGACGGCGCTGGGAATCTACATTGTATACGCCGGATGGAAGCGGAAAGCATGGTGGCGTTGGGTTGGTTTAATTCTCGCACTGGTGACACTGGGGCCGACCAGCGCCCACTCGATGGGCGATTTCGGCGCCGGATGGCTGGAGAGTCTAATACCTATTGTGATGCTGGGGCTGCTGGTCTGCCTCTTCCTTCGCGACAATATCCTTGCATATATCCTCGCAATATTCGGTGGGGAGGCGGCTGAAAGTTTGATCCATCTCTTTTCGCAGCGCAATAAGTTCTACGTCCAGAATGGGGTCGCTCTCGCGCTGATGGTTGGAATCGTTCTTATTTGGTTGCTTTGGCCTGGGGGTAAACAAAAGGAGATTTAGCTTTTGCCCCAGCCGCCGCCGCCCGGAGTCTCGATGGTGAGAACGCTGTTGCTGGGCGCGGTAAAAGTCGTCTTGCCGGGCAGTTGGCGTTTGCGGCCTCGAACGGTCAGATGATTCGTCCCCTTGCGCCCCGGCTTGCCACCCGCAAGACCGTAGGGAGCAAATTTGCGGCGGTCGGAGAGAATGCTGCCTCGAACTTCCGAGAGAAATTCAATCTCACGCACAATCCCCTCGCCTCCGCGAAACTTTCCCGCCCCGCCCGAACCTCGCCGCAGTGAATACTTCCGTATCCGCACGGGATACGCCATCTCGAAAGCCTCCACCGGCGTGTTGAGCGAATTGGTCATGTGGGTGTGGACGCCGCTCAGTCCGTCGGCGGAAGGTCGAGCCCCCATTCCACCGGCAATGGTTTCGTAGTAGGTAAAGGGCTGGCCCGTGCGCGGGTCATGACCTCCAAACGAGAGGTTGTTCATTGTCCCGGAGCTGGCGGCGGGAATTTGATTCGGCAGGGCTTTCGCCAGCGCCCGCAGCAGGACATCGACAATTCGCTGCGAAGTCTCGACGTTGCCCGCGGCCACGGCGGCCGGCGGCCGGGCGTTCACCACACTGCCCTCGAGAGCGCACACCTCAATTGGATTCATCAGCCCGGCGCAGGCTGGAACATTTTCCCCCAATAGGCAGCGGAAAACATAAAACACCGCGGAGGAGGTAATTGCGAAAACCGCATTGATGCACCCGGGACGCTGCGGCGAAGTGCCGGCAAAATCCACCGTGGCCCGGCCTCCGCCAATCCGGATGGCAACGCGCAAGCGCACCGGCTCATTCGTATGGCCGTCATCGTCGAGAAAATCTTCCGCGCCGTAGGCGCCGGCTGGAATCGCGGTCAGCGCGGCCTTCATCAGGCGCTCCGAATAGGCTTGCAACCGTTCCATGTAAAATGCGGTTTTCGTGGTTCCGTAGGTCCGCAAAATTTCTTCCAGCCGGCGCTCCCCCAATCGGCACGCAGCCACTTGCGCCAGCAAATCGCCCTCTCGCTCGCCGGGAGTGCGGACGTTGGCAAGCAGCATCGCCAGCACGTCGCGTTGAATCTTCCCGCCGCGAACCAGCGCCACGGGGGGAATGCGTAATCCCTCCTGATAGATCTCCTCGCTCAGCCCCATCGAGGCCGGCTGCGCGCCGCCGATATCCGCATGATGGGCGCGGTTCGCAACGTAGAAAATGGGTCTACCGCTAACCGTGCTTGACCTAGACATGGCTTTTCTTGCGGAGCTTCCGCTGCTGTCCGTGCTTGCGGCGATGGCCCTCCGCAACTCAGTCTCGTGTCCCGAGTCCCGAGCCCCGAGTCCCGTGTCCCGAGCCCCGAGTCCCGAATCCCGAATACCGGCATGACCACCGTGATATCCGGCAAATGCGTCCCGCCCGCGTAGGGATCGTTCAGCATGGCGATGTCGCCGGGACCAGCTCCAGGGCTTTGAGCGCTGCCGCGACCGACATGGGCATCGAGCCCAAATGCACCGGCATGTGATCGCCCATGGCGACGGCGCGCCCCTGGCCATCGAACACCGCGCAAGAGTAATCACGGCGCTCCTTGATATTCGGCGAAAACGCCGAGCGCCGCAACGCCGCGCCCATCTCTTCCGCCGTCGAGTGGAAGAGGTTCTTGAAGATTTCGATTCTGCCGCGTCTGTGCTTTTCATTGTCCTTTGATCATGATCTTCACTCCGAGTATCCAGCCCTCCTCCGCTACGATTTTCTTCCTGCTGCTGGAACTAGATTTTCTTGGCCCCAAGAACGAAGCGCTGAGACTTCCCCGCTCATCTTTAATTTTGAGATACTGAACGAATCCTTTGACTTGTGCTTCATCCCTCGTTTCGCTCTTTTTTACATCAACTTTTCTCAGCGAAGGGAATATTTCTGCATATAGGATGAAGCACTGTTCGCCCACATTCTTTGGAAGCTCAAGACCTGTCTCAAAAGGCCAAACTGCCGAATAAGCGTTTAATTGACTACTATTGCGAAGACGTGCTAGCCAGGGGATTCCGACCAATGCTTGACTTCCAACTGCCCCATTGCCATAGAGTTTCCATACCGATTGCGCACCTCTCGCGATGAGCTCAGTCATTCGAAATTCAGCGACGTGCGGTCTTCCTTTATTGCTTTTCAATTGGTGAAAAGTTCTCCCGTTGGGGTGCCCCCAAAAAGGGAAGATTTTCTTCAGGATTATTGAATTCAATGATTCTGCGACTTCAAACCGATTGTTTTTGTTCGATTCATCGTCTTTGATTTCGGCTTCCAGGAAATTCCAAGCGGCGAGCCAAGGCTTTGCTCCAGCCAGACCAGCCGCTGACGAAAATCCCGATGGGTATCCAAATGGAAAGTCAAATCCAACAAGTGTGACTTTGCGTTGACGGACTGATTCTGTGAGAATTGTCTCGATATCGTGGAAAGCCAGATGTCTAGTTGCCGGATTCTCAAGTTTGCGAGATCCACCGCTTCGATCATAAAGACAATACCAAATCGAGTCCTTCCCTCGCTTTGGCCGACTCGCTGCACTCCAATCGATCATAAGGTAACGGTGGAATATCGGATGATGAGAAATCACTTCGCCCTCACGATCAGATTTAGGTCTTTGTCAACACGACACGTGAAATCCGGCGGAACAACAGTCGTCGCGCTGTATTCGACGATCACGGCCGGCCCTTGAAGCTTCGCGCCGGGGGCAAGGCGCTCGCGCTCGTAAATCGCCGTGCGGTGCAACTCCCCATCGAACCAAACGGGCTTGGTTTTGAGGATGGCCTGTTTGGCGGAACCGGTTGCGCGGGATTGACGCAAACTCCAGCGCGGCTTTTGCGTGGGAATGACCAGGCGAAGACGCAAACTGATGATTTCCAGCGGCCGCTGGGCGTGGGCATACCCGTAGGCCTTCAGGTGCTCGCGGTGAAAGCTTTCAGCAAAGCCGGGGCCGTAGGGAACCGGGAGTTCATACGATTGCCCCTGATAACGCACATCGAGGCTGCGAATGGCGCGGGCGCGGTGGGCATCGAATCCTTCGCGGCGGAGTTCGGCGCGTGCTTGACGGTCAATTCGTTCGAATCGGCGCTCAAGCTGAGCGAGCAAAGCGCCACGGTCGAGGGTCCGGCCCGCTGGAACCGGCATTAGCACTGACTGCGACACATCCCGAACGACATCGGAAAGCAACATTCCCAGGGCGGAAAATGCTCCGGATTCTGCGGAACGATGACCGCCCGCATTCCCAGCGCCCGCGCAAGGTCGGCGGCATGCAGCCCTCCTGCGCCGCCATAGCAGATCAGCGAGAATTCACGCGGATCGTGCCCGCGCTCCACCGAGATGACGCGCAGCGTTTTCTCCATGGTTGAGTTCGATACAGTGACGATTCCGGCGGCAAGGTCTGCCGCCGTGGTAAAGCCCGCCTGTCGCGCCGGTCCCGCAAGGAACCGTTCAAAGCCACGCCCGGTGCTCTCAGTATCGAGGCCAAAGGTTCCTCCCAGAAAATGCCCGGCGTCGAGGCGTCCGAGAAGCAGGTTCGCGTCGGTTACCGTCAATCCCCTGCCCCCCCGCCCGTAACAGATCGGACCGGGACTGGCCCCGGCGCTTTCCGGTCCCACGCGCAACGCACCGCCCGCATCAATTCGCGCCAGTGACCCGCCCCCCGCTCCGACCGAGTGGACATCCAGCACCGGAACCGCCACGGGTAGGCCGGCGAGTGTGGTTTCATGCGTGGTCCGCGGCGCTCCGTTCAGCAGGCAGACGTCGGTTGAGGTGCCGCCCATATCAAAGCTGATGACCCGCCCTAGACCGGCATGCTCGGCGAGCCACGCTGAGGCCACCACACCCCCTGCCGGACCGGAGAGAATCGTGCGCACCGGCTGCCGCGCGGCCAGCTCCGCCGTGCAAATGCCTCCGTTTGATTGCATTACGTAGATTCGGCTCTTCGCGGCGTTGGGCCTCATCTCCCCGCCCCGTGGGGCTGCCGACCTGCGATTCTGGGTGCTCGCGCTAAGTTGCTGATCCATAAGGGTTTCGAGATTGCCAAGGTACGTGCCCATGCGTGGAGCAAGATAGGCGTTGATTACCACCGTCGAGAGGCGCTCGAACTCGCGATACTCCGGGAGAATCTGGCTGGAAACTGAGATGGGCAGACCGAGGGATTCCAGCAACGAGGCCATTTGCTGCTCATGGGACGGATTCGCAAATGAAAACAGAAAGCAGATGGCCACCGAGTTCGCGCCTGACTGCTTCACCCGGGCAGCTATCCGGCGAACCTCAGCGGCGGATAAAGGCAGCACTATCAATCCGTTAGGGCCGATTCTTTCCTTTACCCCCAGGCGCCGGGAGCGGGGTACCAACGGCGGCTGGCGTTGCACGTTGAGGTCGTAAAGGCGTGGGCGCGCCTGACGGCCAATCTCCAAGAGGTCCTCAAAACCGGCGGTGGTCAGGAGGGCAACTCGGGCGCCGCGCCGCTCAATCAGACTGTTCGTGCCCACGGTCGTCCCATGAATGACTTCCACCATACGTGACGATTCAGCACCATTCCCCAGTTGGCATACCCCCTCCCCAATCGCCTCGCTCGGATTAGGAGGAGTGGAAAAGAGTTTCAAGACCTTGAGCTGTCCACCGTCGAGGACGACGCAGTCCGTGAACGTGCCGCCGGTGTCAACGCCAATGCGCAAGGGTTGATGGGACGCAGATGGCCGTGCTCTTTGGGTTTTACTGTGCTGTGGCATAGATGGCATTGTGGCCGGTGCGCAAATCCTTGCCGTAGACGAGCGTCACGCCGACCCCGAGGATACGGATTTTCGCCTGCAAGCCCGTGTCCCAGAGCCAGCGATCCGAACCTAAACCCGGCAACTCGTCCGTCATTTTACCAGTATCAAGAAATGGGCTCAGCTTGAAGGTGAAGTATCCGGTTCGATAAACGTTCTTGTCGATTTCCCAATTCGAAAGGAAGTAGTTCCGCCCCAGGGGCGCGCTGCCCTTGATCCCGTCGCGAGTTCCCACGTGGCCGCGCATCCAGAGATCGTTGTCGCGCTCCATCCCCAGTATGAACAGTTCATCAAAGGGCAGATTTCCAAATGTCTTGCCGGCCCTAAGCTGCCAAAAGGTGGCATAGTCATCGCCGCTGATTTGAGGATACCAGCGGGTGGAAATCGATCCCTGGATTTTTTCGAAGGAGTGCGATGGCATGGACCATATTCTTCCCAGCTCGGAGTCGACGCGCGCGCGGCTCTCAAACCGTTTTTCCGGCACGTTTGCCAGGAGGTAATTCAATTGGGCATGTTGTTTGAGTTGAAATCCACTGAGCAGAATCTGGGACGGCAGCGCGGGACCGGGATCGATGCCGCGATAGTCGCGGTCGGAAAACTCCGCTCCGGCGAGCCAATCCCAGCGGCCACTCATCAAGAAATTCACCTGCCCAGTTACGGCGTAGCGGCGCAGGTTTAGAGCGCCCAACACGGGATCGGGTCCGGCGGCCCCTGGTCGAAGCTCCCAGTTATCGTTGCGCAGATCCACGCCGAGCGTGTAGCGATATTTCGGGTTCTGCGAAATCGGCCCGGACACGCTTCCGGTCAGACGGCGTTTCTCCTTGTCCCAGCGCACGAGTGAGCTGAAATTGGTCGCGGAGCCTCCCCAATTGAAATACGCCGGGTAGGCTGTCTGGTAAAAAACTCCGCGGAATGTGGAGAGCAGCGCTCCCAGCTTACCGTCGCCGAAGCCGTTTAGTTCCTGGCCGCGAAAGTCGATATTGAAATTTCCATCGTCGAGCGCATCCAAGTGCCAGTTCGGGTTGGAGAAGATTCCTAGACCTTCCACGCGGCTCTGGGTCGCAAGAAAGTCGGTAAGGCGCAGCGTGCTGGCAGGGGAGAACAAAAAGGCGCGATTCAGCAGGGCGGGATCGACCTTCAGTCGGGAGGGAAGATTGACGTTTTCAAGATGGGGCTTCCCGGCCCGATTCCAATATTTCAAAGCCGCTTCCTTATTGCCTTCAAGAAAATAGACGGTCGCCAGAAAATCGTTGGCGTAGTTATCGTGTGGGGCGAGCTTCAGACCCGCGCGCAACCAGTGCGCGGCCTCAGCGTAATGCTTCTGCTTAAAGGCGACTCCGCCTAATTCGATCGGAAACCGTTCATCGCGGGGCCGCAAGCGCCGGCCGGCAAGAAAAGCCGCGCGGGCTTCGTTCCAACGCTCAAGATGAGCCAAGGCACTGCCATAGGAATAGTCAATCTCTGCGTTGCGTTCGTGTGTGGACTCCACTTCGCGGACAACCTGGTCCCAGTTTTCCTGGACAAAGAGTTCCTGAATTGTGGCGAGATGTTTTGTCGAAGGTGATTGCGCGAGGGCGAGCGATGAAAGGCTGACGAGGAGGAGGTGACCTATGACCCTTGGTCCCCTTGCCGAGGCACGGCGAGCAAAGTCCAATTGCCGGCAGCTTTCCATTCTTTTTCGAAATTGGGACGATCCTGCTTCAGGAGTTTTCTCTCCGCCGGATCGTTTTTCAGGACGACGTTTTGCTGCCAATCCAAGCCCACCACGACAACGTAGTGCAGGCTCGATCGTCCCGACTTTAAGGCAACGATGAGAGGACGGCCTTTTTCCAGATGGTCCTTCAAGCTGGCCCAATCACCGACGAATGCAAAGGTCCGGTATCCGTGCTGCTGGAAATATCGTTCCATCGCCGAGGCATAGATTCCCCGCCCCGAGGATGTATAAAGAGCGCGTTGGATCTGCTCGACGTCGGCCGCTGGCTTGGCCGCCTGGCTCTGCTGGTGTTCCCAATACTGCATCACCATGGCAATGCTAGCGGAGCCGCAACCATCTTTCACCTGCCTGACGAAGGGGACATCCAACCATACGCCGGACTGCTGGCCAGCCCACACCAGGCCACCATTCGCGAGGGCCAGAACCAGCAGGGCGAGGGAACGAAACATGCAGCGCTCTAACGGACGGCAACAATGATGATGATCACGACGAGGGCGGCCAGAGCGATAAGGATCAAATCGTGATCGGAAATAATTCCCGCGGCAAAGTCACCCTGTGCTTTATTCGCCCGGGAAGCCAACTGAGCAACTTCCTGGTCGCTGAGGTTTGAGACGGCGGTTTTAACCTGCTCCGAATTCATGTGAACCGACCGGAGGGCTTGCCGGGTCTGCGGAGAAGACAGGAATCGATTGACGGTTGCCTCATTCTGCTGGCGTGTGCTGGTGGAGGCCACAGCGGCCTTCTGCAAGTCGGCGGGGCTGACGACATGACCCTGCTCCGCGAATCCTGGAAGTACTGCAAACATTGAACACAAAACCAAACCAGCCGCAAATCCCAAAAGCCGTTGCTTTGAAATCACCATCTCGACATCTCCTCGTTAGAATTTTGGGTTACGCCCCGCTTCCAGTGCCTCAACAATTTAAGATGGCCATAATCGTCGGGCCGATCAAAATTATCTTCAGTTTAGCACATTGTATTTGCGGCGAAGGGCACCCAGTCTGAACCGCGACCCGGTGAAGAGGGAAGTGATCTCATAATCCCGAAACCCATTTCCAGGGGAGAGCCATCTCGTTCATTGCAGACGCAAGAAATTCACGGCCCCACAATGTAAGCCGCGGGGAATTGCAGACGCAGGCCCATCCCACAAGCCCTGACAGAAGTCTGGCCAGCTCTAGAGGCTTCTGCCAGGGCCTTGCGGATTATTCACTGCCCCCACTCTGTTCGGATTGGATGTCGTTCTCAACTTGCGTCTCCGCTTGGGTCGCCTGGGCTTGCTGCTGCTGTAGCTGCTGGTCAACATTTCCGTCGGGGGCGGGGGACGGAACCTCTCCCGGCGTGGTGGATACGTCCGGGGCGCGGGGAATGCCGCTCTGACCCTGCTGATCCGCCAGCTTCTGCATCCCGGCATCAACCTGCTGGCGGAAGTCGTTATGCATCTCCTGCAAATCGCTGACTCCCACCAGGGGCGTTGACCCCACACCACAATCCTGCTGTTTGCTGGTCATGACGCTGACCCGCACCTTGCCGTCATCACCCGGCGTATCGTCCAGTCGGGTGATAAGGTCCCCGCCGGAGAGCTCGCATTCCTGCCCGTCAGCGGTGGATACAGTCAGGGTGCTCGATACCACAAACAGCCGGTGCGAAGGATCGAGCGCGTCGGGGGGAGTTTCAGGATTTTCCGCCGGCGCATAACCTTCAGGCGGAGGCGGCTGCTGCGCGGCGGCCCGTTCCTCATCAAGCTGGCGCTGCACTTCCGCCGCAATGGCCTGCTTTAGCTCCGGACTGAGTTCACCGGAGGGTGGATTTCCGCTGTCGGGGGGATATTGCTGCTCCTGCTGATAGGCCGCCTGGGCCTCCGCATCCTGCCGCGCCTGGTAGGCGAGCCTTAGATTCTCAATCAGCAGAAAATCGGTGAGCCACAAAAGCGGCGAGGAGTACACAGGTTCGGGCCGGAAATAAACACCATAATAGTCAGTGCCAAGGTTCCCGCTCCCAGCCCCAGTCATAACGGACCTCCATCCCCCACGGCCGGTAAACGTATGCGTAAAATGCCGGATGGTAGTAGTAGACCGGCATGTAGCGGTAATAATGGACGCCGCGGTAGTAGTTATCCCGATAGACGTAGGCGTTCCGGTGGCCATCCACCCAGTAGGTGCGCTCCACGTAGGCGCGGCCATTGCGATTTACATAGGGACGCTCGAGGTAACCACGATTCCGCCCCTCACTCACCAGCCGCTGCCCGTTGCGCTCCGTCACAATCCGCCGCTCTCCGCGCAAGCCGCGATCAATGCGCAGGCCGGGGGTTTGAATGGATCGCACCTGGCCGTTCGGGTGATAGGTTGCCGCTCTACCATCCGGCAGCTTCACTCTTGCCACCGCCCCGTTCGGACGCACTTCCACCTGCGACCCTCGCCGGGTTTGAATGACCTGGTGGCCGTTGGGAAGGGCTGTCACTTGACCCGTCGGCAATGGCCGGCGATTTATTCCCGTCATCCGGGAACGATTCTGATTCCATTGCTGGAGGTGTTGCTGCGACTCCTGGGGTGACAACACCCTGGGTGAATCCGTGTTGGGGCCACGTCGCCCGCCCGCAGGCTGTTGCAATTGCTGGCCGGGGTCTTGCTGCCGCCCCAATTGCTGACCACGCTGCTGCTCCTGTTGTTGGCGAAGTTGCTCCTGCTGTTGTTGCCGAAGTTGATTTTGCTGTTGTCTCTGTTGTTCCTGCTGCTGGCGTCTGCATATCCTGTTGCTGCCGCGATTGCTGCTGGCGCTGTTGTTCCTGTTGCTGCTTTTGTTGTTGCTGCTGCTGTTGCCTTTGCTGTTGTTGCTGTCTCTGTTGTTCTTGTTGCTGCCGCATCTGCTGCTGTTGCTGCTGTTGGCGCTGCTGTTGTTGCTGTCTCTGCTGTTCTTGTTGCTGCTTCAGACGCTCTTGTTGCTGTTTTTCCTTTTGCTGTTCAGGGGTTTCATTTTGGCTCCCCGCCCAAGTGGGTGCGGGCATGGCCCATAAAGTCATCAGCATCACCAACAGAGGAAGAATTCTTTTGCCGATCATGGCTAAGCTCCTTGCAATCTTCGAATGTTGAGATCGATCCCGCGCGGCCGAGCGGGCCAAATCGCATGCAGCTTGTGAATTCCAAATAACGCGAGCCCTCGTAGTTCCCTCGTTACTACCGCCTGGGTTGTCTGATTCAATCCGACATCTTCTCATGAACCAAGGCCGGCGGCTGAGA
Organism: uncultured Acidobacteriota bacterium; assembly: GCA_963733285.1. GTDB lineage: Bacteria > Acidobacteriota > Terriglobia > UBA7540 > UBA7540 > Bog-366. The sequence goes on along the minus strand of CAVTDA010000002.1, from coordinate 16,909 downwards.
TATTTCAAGCACATCATGAATTAGAATTGGCGTCCCAATTTGGAGCCCGCGGCGCGAAACGAATCGTTGCAATTTGCCGGAAGCGCCGTTAGACTGGCGCGATTCGTGCTGTTATGTCCCGCTTTCATGAAAGGGCTGGTGGTATGGGGAAAGCGATTTACCCTCCGGGGCCGAAGTCTGCCTTCCTGGCTTACTGCGAATTGTATCGTGACCCCCTGGGGTTCCTGGGGCGAATGACCCGCCAGTATGGAGACATCGGCCACCTGCAAATGGGGCAGCGGCACGACTACCTGATCAACCACCCCGATTATATCAAAGCGGTTCTGCTGGCGGGCGAGGAGGCGATGTTGCGGTCATTTCCGCGGCCCTTAAAGCGCCTCCTGGGGAACGGCCTTTTGACCATCCAGGGAGAGGCTCACCGGTGCGAGCGGCAACGCCTGCAACCGATGTTTCATCAGAATGAGATTGTGCGCTACGCGACTCTGATGACGGAACAGACGGAGCGCTTTTGCGAACGCTGGAGCGCGGGACAATCGCTCGATGTTGCGGCCGAAATGCTGCGGCTGACCATGCTGATCATCATGCAAACCCTGGTCAATCTCGATATCGAGGATCAGGCGGTGGAGATTGGGGAACTGCTTCAGGCCGTCCTGGAGATGACCCACAAGAACCACGGGCCCTACTTGGATGAGATCTTCGCCAAGCTTCCCCTTCCCCGCGTCAAGCGGTATCACCGGGCACGCGCCCAGCTTGAAGTTCTGATGGGCCACTTCATCATGGAAAGGGCGGAGGCATCGCACGGGCGTACCGACCTTCTGACGGAGATGCTGCAATTGCGGGACGCGGAAACGGGAGAGCGGCTATTGACGGATGAGCAGGTGCGCGACGAAACCATGACGATGTTCGCCGCCGGCCACGAGACCATTGGCACGGCCCTGGCCTGGACCTGGCATCTGCTGGCGCTGCACCCCGAAGTGGAAGAGCGGATGCATCGGGAGATTGACACCGCCCTGGCGGGAAGAACGCCTTGTGCCCGCGACGCGTGCCAATTGCCCTACACGGGAATGGTGCTCTCCGAGTCGATGCGACTCTATCCGCCCGTGTGGTTGATGGCCCGCCGCCCAGTGCACGATTTCCCTCTCGGTGAATACGTATTGCCGGCAGGTTGCTATATCCATTTCAGCCCGTATCTGGTCCATCGCGACCCGCGGTTTTTCCCTGACCCGGAAAAATTCGATCCCGATCGATGGACTCCGGAGTCGGTGGCGTCGCGGCCCAAGTACAGCTATTTCCCCTTCGGAGCAGGATCGCGAAGGTGCATTGGCGAGTCGTTTGCACGCATGGAGGGGGTCCTGATTCTGGCCACCATTGCGCAACGCTGGCGGTTTCGGGCGGTGCCTGGGCATCGCGTGGAGCTCAATCCATTTGTCACCCTTCATCCGCGCCATGGACTGAAGATGACCCTCGAACGGCGCCCGGCATTGCGGCCCGAAAGCGGCCTCCGTCCGGCGGCGCAGACTACCCTGGCAGGAGAGCGTTAGGCATGGGCAAACGGCTGGAAGGCAAGGTGGCGCTGGTTACCGGCGCGGGTATTGGCATCGGCAAAGCCATCGCCCTGCGGTTTGCGCAGGAAGGGGCGCGGGTGGCGGTGCTGGATGTGAATGAGCACCGGGCCCGCGAGGCCAGCCGGGAAATCGAAGAGTCCGGTGGGACCGCCCTGGCGCTGGCCGCCGACGTCGGCGATGCGGGGGCGGTGGAGCAGGCCCTACAGTCCCTGGAACGGAATTTCGGCGCGCTTCATATTCTGGTGAATAACGCCGGAATTGCACGCAAGAAGATGTTCGAGCAGATGAGCCAGCAGGAATGGGACCAGGTCTGGAACACCAATCTGACCGGCGTCCTGAATTGCACGCGGCAAAGTTTGCCTCTGCTCAAAAAACAAGGCGGCAGCATCGTCAATATGGCCTCCGTGGAGGTTTTCAGCCACTCGCGCAAACTCACGGCCTACGCCGCCAGCAAAGGCGCCCTGGCCAGCCTGTCGCGAACCCTGGCAGTGGAATTGGGACCGCAGGGCATCCGCGTGAATTACATCTGCCCGGGATTCATCCGCACCGAGATGACGCAGACGTATTCCAAACGCTGGCTGTTGCGGAAATACCTGGAACGGCAAACCCCGCTCGGAAGGATGGGCGAACCGGAAGACGTTGCTCGGGCGGCATTGTTCCTGGCCAGTGAGGACTCCGCCTTCATTACCGGCGTGGGAATCACTGTCGATGGCGGGCTGACGTTACGGGTGATTTAGATTTTAACTTCGGGAGAGGCGATTCACGGGCGGTTCCTCGCGCCCAAAGGAAATGAGGCGTGGGGGGCGAGGTCCAATCCGGCGCGCTCGCCGGCAATGAGCTTGTAATAGCCGGCAGCAGCAATCATCGCGGCGTTGTCGGTTGAAAGTGCGGGCGATGGAAAGAATACCTGGAAGCCCCGGCACTCATCGACAAACCGCTTGCGAAGAAGCGAATTGCAGGCCACCCCACCGGACACGAAGATGTTGTCCACGCGGGCATCTTCCGCCGCCGCGAGGGTGCGCTCCACCAAATCCTGGACCACCGCCCGCTGAAAACTCGCCACAAGGTCGAGGGTCGCCTGTGAACACTGACCACGCAATTCGTCCAGCGTGGGGCGTTCCACTGATTTGCGCCAGGTGCGGCGCTCCTCCGCTTCCCTGGCAAGTTCGGAATCCCGCACGCGATACAGGACAGCGGTCTTGAGGCCGGAAAAACTGAAATCCAGTTGATTGCCCTTCATGCGGATGCGCCCCAAATCAACGGCATGGGGATTTCCATAGCGCGAAAGCTTGTCGATAATCGGCCCGCCGGGATACCCCAGAGCCAGCAGGCGGGCGACCTTGTCAAAGGCCTCACCGGCGGCGTCATCACGCGTTTGCCCGAGCGTGCTGTAGACAAAAGGTGAAGGTTGAGGACTTGCTTGCGATGCCCCCGAGGCGACCAGATACAACGTCGTGTGGCCGCCCGAAACCACCAGGGTCACCGCCGGCACTTGCGCTTCCACCTGAGTCTTTCCGGCTGCGCGGTCCATCTTGTTCTGAAGCAGGACGGCGTGAATGTGCCCTTCCAGGTGATTGACTCCCACCAGGGGCTTGGCCAGCGAGAGCGCCAAAGCTTTGCCGTAAACCAATCCCACCAACAGCGAACCGATCAGGCCCGGGCCTTCGGTCACCGCAATCGCGTCAACATCGCGCAGAGTTAGGTGCGCCTGCCGGCAAGCTTCCTCCACAACCGGTTCAATGGCGCGCAGGTGCTCGCGCGAGGCGAGTTCGGGGACGACGCCGCCGTATTTTTCGTGCATATGGATCTGCGACGCCACGGCGCTTGAGCAGATCCGCTCGCCATCGGCGACGACGGCCGCCGCTGTTTCGTCACAACTTGATTCGATTCCCAAGACCAGCATGATCTTAAGAATTGTTGACGGTGGACTGCCGGATGTCAATTCCCGGGGAATGATTGCGTGCAACTGGGAGAATGAATTAAACGCATTTCATCTGCGGTCCAAAACGTTGCAACCGATTCTCTGCACGGCGCAACACATACTTTGACGGGGTGGAAGGCGCAAGGTAAACTCAATTTAGCCTGAATCCACTGAAGCTTCGAACTTGAATTGGGAGCAAGAGAAATGCGCATCCGCAAGGCAGTGCTACCCGTAGCAGGACTTGGAACTCGATTCTTACCAGCCACCAAAGCTCAACCCAAGGAAATGTTGCCCATCGTTGACAAACCCCTGGTGCAATACGCCGTGGAGGAGGTTTCCGCTTCCGGAATCCCCATGGTGGTGTTCGTCACCGGGCGCGGCAAACAGGCGATAGAAAATCACTTTGATCTCTCTGCCGAGTTGGATAAGGAACTCGCCGGCAGGGGCAAGGAGGACCTGCGCCGCCAATTGCACAAAATTTCCGGGCTCATGAAATTCGCCTATGTGCGCCAGCAGACACCGAGAGGGCTCGGGTGACGCCATACTAACCTCGCGCAATGTCGTCGAGGATGAGCCCTTCGCCGTCCTGCTTTCCGACGACATCATCGTGAATGAAGTTCCCTGCTTGAAACAGATGATGAGGATTCATGAGCGGACGGGGCACAGCGTCATCGCAATCCAACGTGTCCCTCGCAACGCGGTATCCAGTTACGGAATTATCCGTGGCCGCGTGGTGAACGACTTGGAGTGCCCGGGAAGGCTTTACCGCATTGATGACATGATCGAAAAGCCCTCGCCGCGGGAGGCGCCCTCGAATCTTGCCGTCATCGGACGCTATATCCTGACTCCCGCCATTTGGAGTGCCCTTTCCCATGTGGTTCCAGGCGCGGGCGGAGAGATCCAGCTTACCGACGGCTTGCGCAACCTGCTGGCGAAGGAACCGGTCTACGGTTATATATTTGAGGGGAAGCGCTACGACGCCGGCGACAAACTCGGCTTCTTGCAGGCCACCGTGGAAATTGCTCTCGCGCGGCCTGATTTAGGCAAGGCGTTTCGCAAGTACTTGCGCTCACTCGCGCCTTAAGACGATGTCGATTTAATCCTTTTTGGCACTTGCCTTGGCAGGCTCGCTCGGCTTGCTGGACTCTTTGGCCTCGGACTTTGCTTCCGATTTCGCCTCGGTGCTGCCCTTCTTATCGGACTTATCGGACGACTCCGACGCACCTTCTGAAGTGCTGCTCGGAGCCGGCGACTTTTTGGCGTAGTCAGTAACGTACCACCCCGCCCCTTTGAATTGAATGGCCGGCGAAGAGAGCAGTTGCTCGAGTTTGCCTCCGCATTTCTCGCACTTCGTCAAGGGCGGATCGGAAAACTTCCTGATCTTTTCCGTTCGTTGTCCACATTTCTTGCACAGATACTCGTAAAGCGGCAACCTAACCTCCATGTTTCTAATGCCTTAAACAATTATAGCGATGCTGTGCCTCGCCGTCAAAAGAGTGATCACGGCAGCCTCGACTCTTCAGCTCTTGGCAGCTCCGCCGTCTTCGATCTTCCATGCAACTTGCGAGAGAACTCCTCCCAGCACGCGCACGTCGTTACACGTCAAGTTCAAATCGAGCAAAGTCCTGCGCAACTTCATCAGCATGGGAGCGCGGCTGTTGGAATGAAAATACCCCGAAGCATCGAGCAGACGCACGATGTTCGCAAATGTGTGCTCAATCATCTGGTGGTTCGCCGGCTCCGACCGGTGCAAGTTGATTTCCGCCGGCTCGAAACGGACCAGTCCGCTGCGGCTCAATTCGTAGGCGCAGACGGCCACCGCCTGACCCAAGTTCATGGAAGGACAGCCTTTAGCGGTTGGGATTCGCACCAAGGCGTGGCAAAGCGTCATGTCTTCGTTGGACAGGCCCGTCTTTTCCGAGCCAAAAACCATCACCGCCCTGCCCTTTGCTTTCCGCTTGCGAATCCAGGCGGCGAGGTCCGGCAGCGCCAATATGTCGCGCCCCAGATTGCGCCTTGAGCCCGTCGTCGTGCCGAGCACCAACGTGGCGTCCGCGGTGGCCTCCAGCAGCGTCGGGACCGCCCGCGCCGCGGCGATTATTTTCTCCCCTCCCACGGCGGAGGTGCGCGCCTCGGTCCACGTGGGCTCGAATGGGCTCACCACGGCCATTTCCCCGATGCCGAAATTCGCCAAGGCACGCCCCACCGCCCCAATGTTCAGGGGATTGCGCGGCCGCACGAGCACTATGCGCCAACTCAATTGCAAAGGCTTCATGGCAGGAATTGTAGCAGCAAGAGGCGAGGCAAGGTCAATCGCAGGGCAGTTGATCCCAATCCGAGCGAGGTCCAACGGAAAATTCAGAACTTGCACAGAAGGACACACACTTCCGCCGAAGGTCATCGGGCCGGCTCATCATGATGGCCTTAGCCCCGAGCTCTGACATTATCCAATCATTCTACGAAACCTTTTTAAGCACGCCCATCTGGGACTCGGGAGGTGTTGCCAGTGACCCGTCCGATTGGATCGTGAAGGGATAGATCTGGGCTCCGCAATTGACCTCAAGTTGCTTCCCGTCCACCTTGTAAGTGCAATCCACGGTACTATTGCTCATCACCATCGTGACCTTGGCTTTTCCACCAGACTGCAATTCAACCTTGAGGACATTGCTGGAATCAATGTAGGTTCCCTCCAAATGCGACCTCGTACAGGCATTGCAGCCATTAAACCAGACTGCCGCGACGAGCACGATGGCGCCGAGAAGGGTCTTTCGCATTGCAGGTAGAAACATGAGAGTCTCCTGGCTGAGCGGGAAGATCCCGCAGATTTTAAATGAACGAACTGGACTATGCTTGGATTTTCGGGACGGAGCCCCGGGCAGGGATACTCTACAACGAACCGGCCTCGCAAACAATAGCGGTCATTCGCCTTGTGCAAGGAGGCGGGGCCTAAAGGCAGCAATGGAACACGCCGATCTCCCTACTTCGGAGACGAAGGCGCATCAGGTTTGGTTTGATCCGTCGGTTTATCCTTATCGACGGCCTCAACGGAAAGGATTCGAGACTTAGACTTGAACTGTTTGTAGTCGGTGTAGCGGACAATTTCCTTCATGTGGATGGGGGGGCCACTTTCGAAGTAAAGCGTATCATCCGCCATTGAGTAGGTCGGAAACCAGAACTTGCCATCCACCTGCTCGCGCCAGGTGGTGAACCGGGGAAAGAGATTTTCCTGACCATGGTGGCCCTTGTCCTGCGGCACCTGCTTGCCCTCGCTCTTGACGATTTGAAGGTCGCGGTCATCCACCCACACAACACCCTGGAAGTAGAGGTGGCCCTTCTGAATCTCCTTGGGCCGGATGGAAAAAACGAAAGCGGTAATTTGATCCACCTTGACGTGGCCCAAATACTTGACGTCGTATTCCGGCAATTCATCGGTGGTCAGCACCGTGGGCAGAATATTTCTAAAACTTTCGATATCTTCTTTTGTAATGATCAGCGTGGTTAACGTACTGACCGGTGCGTAGGTGACCTTCTCGATGCGTTTGCCGGCATCGTCATAGAGGATGTCCCATTCCTGCTGGTATACTCCCGTCACCTCATTATCCGGCCCGAGCGTTTCCACTTTGTTGACCTGGTGATAGGTGTAATTGTTGCGCGCCTCGCGAAAGATTTTTTCCTTGGCCGCAAACTCCTGAATGATGTGCTGGACTTCCTCCGGGGAGGGGTCCTTCAACCCTGCGCCGCTCGCGGTGGCGGGAGTAGCCGGGGGCGTTTCCTTATCCCCGGCCGCTTGCGGAGCGGAGCCCTGGGAGTTTTTCTGCGCCACCAGAGTTTGATTTGCGGGCGCCTTCAGCAACGCTTGAATGGTCTGCTCGAAGATCCCGGAATCAGGGGGTGCGCCCACGATCTTTTCACTGATGCGCCCGTCCCGCCCAAGGATGAAGCAGGTGGGAAGCCCGTCAACGCTCCCGTAAACGTCCTTGTAGGACTCATCCCCCATGCCCACTGGGTAGTTAATTCCATACGACTCGGCAAAACTTTTGACGTTGGCTTCGGTATCTTGAACGGCGATCCCGACGACCTGAAATCCCGCCCATCCGTACTTGTCCTGGAGGTGGATAAGGGCGGGGATTTCCGTCTTGCAGTAGGGACACCACGTCGCCCAAAAGTTAACCAGCACCACTTTGCCCTTCACGTCCTCGGGAGCGATTTTGCGCCCATTGATACTCTTCACACTCAGGACAACCGGTTTGCCACTTTCGCTGGGTGGTTCAGGGTGGTCCCCCAAATCCTCAAGAATTTCCTGGATCTTCTTCTCCGTGGTCGCGTCAGTCTGACTTGCAGCGGCTTTGGCCCCGGTGTCGACGGTGGAGGAAACAGGCTCGGCGGACCGGCGCGTGTGCAAGACCGGTTCATCGGGCGACGATTCCTGTGCACGGCTAGATGCGGGCGGTGCGGATGGCGCGGCGACAGGAGCGGGCTGCTCGGCCCGGGGCTCTGGTGCGTCGGGAGTGTTCGGTTTGTCCTGCGCCGAAGCGTCGGGCGCAGGGGGTGGCGTTGGATTCGCAGGGGCGGCGGACGGCGGCGGAGCAGAAGGCGGGGCAGGCGCGCTCGGGGTTGAGGAAGTGGCCCGATTCCCGGCCTTCTGTAGCGCGTCAATCAATTCGTCGCTCGCCCCCTGGTCATGAAACCTCTTCGCCAGTTCCGGGTTCATCTGAAAATTGACGCCGCGCTGGTCAACGATCTGAATGACCTTGGCGCTCGGCGATCCTCCCAGGAGCAGCAGCGTAACGTCATCCTTGGAAAGCGGCGGGTCGGTGGGCGCAGCCGCCGAGCCCGTCAATCCCGTCAGGATCAGCAACAGTGCAATCAGTAATAGTTTCTTCGCCAAGGTCGAATTCAATCTCATAATTGCATTACCCGCAAGATGACTTCATCGTCGTCCAGTAGTATCGCCATTAGGATAGAGGCTTTTCTGCTGCTAACGGTTGCATGATGACTGGAATCAGGAGGAGACGCAAGCGTACCCAAGCCCTCGCTTGCGTTGGTCTTAGGAATTCGCTGTGGCAATGGAGGTCAATCCCGCCCCCGTGGGGTTCACCGCCTCGGTGGGATATCCCATCGCCATCCACTCGTCCAACCCCCCCAGCAGCGGCCTGACTTCATAATAGCCCTTCGCCACGAGGAGTCGAGCCATCTTCGCGGCGGTGGCTTCATTCGGGCAGTTGCAATACATCACCACGGGCCGGCCCGGGGGAATCTCAGTGTAGCGTTTCTCAAAATCGTGCGGCGGAATCCAGATGGCCCCCGCCACCTTGACTCCCGCCTGATGGTAGCTTACATCACCACGCAAGTCGACAATCGCAATCAGATCTCCCCGCTCAAGGCGTTCTTTCAACTCGGGAGCAGAGATGCGTGAGCGCTGCAGCAGCCGGTAGAATTGCCGCCTTTCCACCCATTTGAGCAGGAGCCAGCCGGCCAGCAGGATCGCAAGGATCAAGAGGCCGGTGCGTCCGAAGGCTGAAATCCAGGCCAGGGCCCACTCGACCTCGCTGCGAAACGTGCGGCCAATGATGATCGCAGAAGCCGCCCATAGGGAAATTCCCGCTAGGTCCGCCGCCACGAATTGCACCGGCGAAACCTTCAGCATTCCGGCAAGGGGCGAGGCGACGGTACTCAAACCCGGCACGAACTTGGCGACGAGGAGCGACTTGGTTCCGTAGCGCTGAAAGGTATGTTCGGTGCGGTTGACGCACGAATCGGGAGAGAGAGAAAGCGAGCAGAGCCAGCGCAGGATGGGCCGGCCCCTTAAGCGGCCCAACTGAAACCATACGCCATCCCCGCCCAGGGCGGCAAGGACGCAGGCAAGGAAAATTAAGGGGAGGCGGAGGTGCAGCGGCGCCGCCACAGCAGCAGCCACCAGAATCACCGGATAGGCGGGCACGGGCAGGCCGAGGTTTTCCGCAAACGCCGCAAGAAAGATGAAAGAGTAACCGTATTGGCGGAGGATGTGGACCATCGGACCAACCGCGCTTCGCCGTCCATTCCGATCTCAGATTGCAGCGAATACCCCGTCCGGCTTCCGCACTCAAAATGGATTCAAGGCACGGAGCCCTTCGTCGAATTCCGCCCCCGTGAAATGAAACGCCGATCCCAACCCCGTCAACTGTGATTTAACGTGCGCGCCGATTATTCTTCAATCGCATCTGGCGCAGCTTGCGGGGACTTCTCTTGGGCTTCGAGATGGCAAAACTGACGGTCCCTACACGCTTGACCGTCCAGGCCTTGCTTTCGGGAGTGCTCTTCTCTGTATCCATAAATTCTCTTATATCCTCTCAGAACTGCTGATCGAATTGATTATAGCGAATATTTCGGTTCTGCGGCGATTCCTTCCCTTCGGGAGAGATTAACGGCGCTTCGTATAAAGTATAGATGGCACAAAGATCGAAATGGTTACGACGCCGAATCGTTAATCCCGGCTCGATCCTCCCGCCAGTTGCGCCACCAGGCGTTTTTCCCCTTGACATAGCTATCATTATAGGCTATCATCGATTGGATGAGGAGAAGATGAATTCCGCCTGCCGAAGCTTCCGCACCGCGCAATTCCATTTAACATATTGTCCGTTTTCAAAACTTAAAAAAACGAACCTGAGAACTTGCTGATGGCAAAGGGCGAGGATCCGGACCCGGCAAAAAACAAACCTGGGAACATCCTGAAAACAAAGCCAGTTACAAAAAATGGTAGAAAGTGAATGTTTCCGGCGAACGAGAATTGATTTGACAATTCCAGCCAATCCGAAATAATTCGACCAGCCACCCTTTTAATCATGAAAGGCAGGGGATGAGTCCTCGAAAGGTCAATCCGGAGCTTGCCGACCGTCGCCGAGATGCCTTGGTTCGTGCAGGTTACGCAGAAATTCTGGACAAGGGCATAAAGGCAACCACGCTGGATTCCGTTGTCGCGCGCGCGGGATCCAGCAAGGGCGGTGCGCTTTATTATTTTCCCACGAGAGAAGACCTGCTGACCGGCGTGCTGGAGTGGCTGCTGCGGCAGCTCAACCGCACGCTGGACGACGTTCTTCAGGCCGAGGAGACCGCGCGTGGCAAGCTGGTGGCGGAACTTGAGGTCCTTTTTCATAGCGCGGAAGTAAATCGAAAGCTCTACCTCGTTTTTTTTGATTTTGTTGCTGTGGGCACGCGCCAGCAGCGGTTTCGCGATCTTCTCGCTGGATTCTTCGCGGCCTGCCAGCGCCGCGACATCGCAATTGTGGAGTTGGGAATCCGCGAACAGCAGTTCCGCAAAGTGAATCCGCAGGAAGCGGCCGCCACGATTCGTGCCCTGGTGGATGGCTACTGTCTGCAGTGGCTGATCTTGCCGGCGGACACTCCGATTGAGGCCTACCGGGACCGCTGCCGGGGTGTGCTCGGCGGCGTATTTGCTGCGCTAAAACCCCGTCAACGCCCATTCTTCCTATTTCCGTGCGCAGATTCGATCCGCTGCTCCTTCAGCGCATGGCCCACCTCTGTGTTAGTATCTCGCGGTCCTAATCCATTTTCGGAGCACCCGCATGTGCAGAAGAGCTATATATCTAATTTCCACGGTCTTGATCAGTTTCGTTTCGGCTGCCGCCCCGCCGGGTCCGCGCCACTTACCAATCGCCATTCATGCGGGTGGAACTCGCGCCCGACCAGCCGGCGTTTTCGGCGCTGACGCTCGATTCGCTCGGCAAGGGAAAGCTCTCGCTAAATCCACTCCGCGCGCCGGAGCCCACAAAGACGGCGTACGAGTTGCGCGAGACCGGAACTGTGTTTGAGTATCGCCCGAGCGGCACGGCACACACCTCGCCTCCCGCGTGGACATTTGAATTCTCCCCACGCCACATCCACCTGCGCTCGGTCTTTAGTGGCAATAGCGGACCGCCGCTGCTGCTCAATTTTGATCCCTATTTCAACCACGCGACGCTCCTCGGCCACGTGAATCCGGACAACTCAGTTCGCCTGCCCGCGCTGCTTCACCTTCCCGATCTCGGAACGCTGCGGATTACCGCGACCTCCGGCATGCCCATCTCGCTGGGCTATGACGCGCAGAGGATTCACGGGCCGGGCGCCCCGCCTGAGAATCCCGCCAACTGGATTCACATCACGATTCCCGCAGCGACGGCCGAGATGCGCGAAATCGCCTACGACCTCGAAGTGGTCGATATCTACCCTCCTGTCGCGGGAATCGAGCGTGACCCGCGATTCGACGGCTTCCGGCGCAACTGGCTGAACATATTTCAGCTTGAACCTCGTGTCCGCGTCCTCTCCAACAACATTGTCAGCGGCCCGTGCCCGTGCAGCGTCTACATGTATTCCTCGATTGCGGAGCGCACGCCGCCCCTCGCGCCCGGATTGACGGCTCTCGACCTGATGCGCGAGACGCTTGACCGCTATCTCGATGGCTACCACAGCGTCGGCATGGAGGGCTTTGTCGAATCCACGCCGAGTCCCGGGTTCATGGATTCCTATCCTTCCCTGCTGATTGCCGCATCCGACTACGCGCGCGCCAGCAAGGACCACGGGTGGATCGAGAAAAATTACGCCGGGCTGAAATCATGGGCCGCGGCGATGCTGGCCAAAGACGTCGATGGCGATGGGTTGATCGAATACCAGGAGAGCGGGAATTTTAATTCGTGGAAAACGGGAATGCGGCCGGCCAATTGGTGGGACACGATCGGCTATGGCCACAAGGACGCCTTCTCCAACGCCCTCGCCTACCACGCGTTGCTTGGCATGGCGGAGGTGGCGCGCATGGCCAATCACCCGGATGATGCGAAGATGTACTCGGCCCGCGCGGAAAAATTGCGGTCGGTCTATTTCTCGACTTTTTACGACCCCAAGACCGGAGTGCTTGCCGGTTGGAAGAGCGCGGATGGCAATCTGCACGACTACTACTTCACCTTCCTGAACGGCATGGCCATCACCTACGGACTGGTTCCGCGCGCGCAGGCCAATTCAATCATGGACCACCTGCTCGCCAAGATGAAGGAGGTCGGATATACGCGCTTCGATTTCGGCCTGCCGGGAAATCTGATTCCCGTACGCCGCGGCGATTACACGATTGCCAATCACCGCTCGGGGGGATCGCAGAAGGAAGATGGGTCCGATGGGTTCCAAATTTACGAGAATGGCGGCGCCTCAGGAAATTATCTCTACTACACGCTGCAAGCGCTCTACAGTCTGGGTCGGCGCAAGGAAGCCGACGCGATTCTGTTCCCACTGCTCGAAGGCTACGAGAAGGGCGGATTTCAAGGCTTCGGGTCGAACAACATGTCTTACGACTGGAGAACGTGGAGCGGTGTTCCGTGGGGATACGAAGGATTGCTCGTCGATAACTATCAAGCGCTGCTGGCGGTACTGTCGCGGTGAAGAACCGGCAAAGGAGCCTGATCGCCCCTCACACAAGGTCTATTTTCGATTTTTACGGTCGGATTTCTCGGAAGCCATTCCGAGTGTTCCGCCAGCAGCGAAGAGGGCGACGAGGATGTAGAATCCTGCTGGAAACCACCACCAGGGATCCCACTCCCAACTAATGATTGATTTAATGAAGTCGCAAAGGAGCCACAGAAGAAGCGCCGTTGCCATGGCGTAGAGCGCGAAAGCAATCGCTCTGAAAGAATTTGCCATACAAGATCCCGTCGCGATGTTACGCCCGGATGTCGGCTTAGTAAAGGGCCAGAATGGGCAGGACGGCCCGCATCAGCATTCCCCAGTGGGGCACTTGCGGTGGAGGCCTAATGCTTCATATTAAAGCCTGCGGCGTGGCGAGACGCGATGGCGACATTATGTCGACGACGCGAAAAATGGAGTCCTTCACAAGATCGCAGTGGTATGCTTCGGGCGAGATAGGCGCTGTGGGGGGTCTATGCCACGCTTCTTGCGCTTTGCCTATGCAGCGACGTCGTCCGCCGCCATCATCCTTCTGCTGACTCTTTGCACAAACAGTCTCTACCCGTGGGTGGGCCTTTACCTTTACGACCCAGAATCCATTCTCCGATTATTCGCACTATTCCCCGTGGTCGTCGGGCTGCTGGCCCAAATATGGCCTTCACCGGTCAAAAGCCCCACTCCATTCGCGGCGGGAGCGGCGGGAGCTGGAATTGGTCTTGTTTTCGGCTATGTTGCGCCTCGTGCGGCACTCGCAACGTCGATCTTCTTTCCGGGCTATCGGGATTTGTGGCGCATTCCAGTTATAAACTGGGAACTGGAGCTAGTAATTTTACTGTTTGCGATCGTGGCTGGGACCTGCGCGCTGCTGCTCTCCATCACTGCCCGCAGTCGAACCGTCATCGCGACCGTAGCAATTCTTGTCATCACCTCTATGCTCGTGCCCGTGCCCGCCTTCGACCTGACCAATCACAATCAGGAACTGACGATCGCGGCGGCAGTTCTCGAGAGCCCTGATACAACGTACAAACCCGATGCAAGGCAAGACGGTAACTCCACTACTGTCGAGGACCGCAGTCTGACCCAGCGCGTCCTCGGCCGGCTGCGGGAAGAAGGAGTTACAGGCCAATACCGGGTATGTGAAATAGATCGATCCGGCCATGGCAAGCAAGTTCTGGTTGTAATCGTCCTTAATCACCCCGTCGTCCGCGAGGTAGTGCTTCAAGAACCTAACGGTCTCGACGCGACCTATCTGCAACAGCCGGACGGATGGAAAATGATCCCACCCCATGTTCCCACTCTTGACCGGTCTCTTACCCTCAAACCGCCAGATTTCAAAGAAGGACTCGCGGATTTGACGATGGAATTTGTGGGAGGGGTGTGTGGGGATTCCGAGATTTGGAAAACCCCTAAGTAGTTTCGTCGCTTTCCGCATTTTGTTGGCGGTCGAAAGGCGGATGCGCATCCCATCCATATCCCATCTCGATTTCCGCCAGCATGCGGTCGAGGTCACCCGCGGGAAGAGCCAATCGCGCGGCGGCACGGATGACGTCGAGTTTCTTACCCGGGCTCCCCACCGTCTCACGGCTGTGGGCGAGGGCGAGAGCCTGCCTGACCCATTCGGCAATCGACATCTGGCGGAAGCGCGCCGCGCGTTTCAGCTTGCGGTATTCGGGATCCTTGAGCATTATTTGCAGCCGCTTCGTCATAACCCAAGTATGTTTGACTCATACCCATGAGTCAATTTCGTTATTTGGCGCGCTGATAGCAAAAGGCAACGTCCCGAATCAGCGGCTGCATGGAAAATTCAACCTGTGCAGGGGCTGAGAAAATAGCCCCATCGTAATGGCTCGGAGTTGTCTTGACGCTTTCCAGTGTCGGTGGGAAACTATCGCGGCGTCCGGATGCTCGCAAAAAGACCGGTGCGGAGTTTATCGCCAAAGCTGGCCGATGTTCTCAAACCTTATTGCCATCGTCTTTACACTCCTCCTCGTCGTAGGAATCCCGGCGCTATCTCACTCCACCGGCCGTAATCCCAAAATCCAGAAGCTCTCGCGCATCGACCTTTATCTTTCTGCCGTCCTCTCGCAGTGGATGCTGGCAATCGTCGGCATGGGTGTTGTCTATGGAATCGCTCGCAGCGTTTTCACCAAAGGATTCGCCACCATGCCGTTCGGCGCCTTAGTCTTTTGGGCGGGAACAATTTCCATCGTCGCGCTCGGGGCGTTGAGCCTGGTGCTCTGGGCGGAACGGCGGGGGTGGCTTCCGCGCGAACCCGATCTCGTATACCGCCTGATGCCGGCAACGCCCCAAGAAAGAGCTTGGGCGCTGATGATCGTTTCACCCACCGCCGCGTTCTGCGAGGAATTCCTCTTCCGCGGCTATCTCCTGACTCAGTTGGATTCGTGGATTCATTCGCTCGCCTGGGCGTGGATCATCTCATCCATCGCTTTCGGTTTTGCGCATTTCTATCAAGGCTGGGGTGGAATGATTCGCGCCGCTCTTCTCGGAGCCCTGCTCGCCTACCCTGTCGTGCGGTGGGGCAATCTCTATCCCGCCATGCTTGCCCACTGGACCATTGACAGCGTCGCCCTGCTTTGGCTCGGCCGGTGGTTGGCTGAAAGAAGAGTCACGTCAGGCGAAGCCGACAGTCCGGCGGCCTAACCGCCGCTGCCCTTGCCTGACGCCTTTCGGGAAAGAATGCTCCCCTCTTACGCGCCTCCATCGGCAACCTGCTCCGCCTTGTGAACGATTTCAGCCTCGTCCAGGAGTTCCTCCGCCACCAGCGAGCAGGCAATCTTAAGGCAGCGGGTGTCGAGACATTGGGGGCAGTTGACGATGATGCGGTCGAAGAGAAAATCGGAAAGTTGCTGCGTGGTGAAGACGCGCGCCATGGCGCAGACCCTCCATTCCCATGCCCGGGGTCACCATTTGAGGGCATTATACTCCCCGGCGGCGTCAGGAGTTGTGCTAATCTAATGAACGCTTCCCGGGGCGAGCAGCCTCAGCGTGGAACACCATTTATGGTCCAAATTGCCCCCTCCCTGTTGGCGGCGGATTTTGCCCGGCTTGGCGAGGCACTCAAGTTTTTGAAGGAAGCTGGGGCATCCAGCGTCCACTTGGACGTGATGGATGGGCACTTTGTTCCCGAGCTCACCGTGGGCCAGCCGGTGGTGAATCAGTATCACCCAACAGTTCAAGCAGTGTTGGGAGGGCTGCGGGTTTGCCGATCTCCGCCAGCGCGCGGATAGCCGCTTAGACGAACGGGCGTTTCACCTTTCCGGGCGGCGGCAGACAAAGCGGGCAGGGCCGCGCGTCGTCACCGCGCATGGCAAGGGTCTGGATTATAGGGACCTGCCGGTCGGCGGCAGACCCGGCCAGTACCCGCCAGGAGACGTGTGACCGGGGTCGCCTGGATCTCCTGCGCGGTGCGGGCGGCGGCGCAAGCCTGCGAGTAATCGTCGCCGTGTAGCGCCTGTGTCGAGCAGCGGCAGTCCGTCTGCCTGGCGCGTGAGGATGGCACCGCGGAGGGGCTTCGGCAGTGCGCACCTGTGCGGCGCCTGGAGCTGGCGCAAACGGTCGTAGATAGCGATGGCATCCTTGCGTTCTCCCTTGGCGGCAGCGGAATTCGGCGTAGCGCAGCAGCCCTTCGCCAGCACAGAATACTGGTTTCAAGAATCAAAGTTCGATTTATCACGAACAACGAGTTTTGGTCGAACCAATTTGAAACCGTTCGAGTCATTCGCAGCTAATGTGGTTCCTGGCCGATGTTATCGGGCCGCTCTCAATTAATCTGGTCTCATTCTCACTGAATACTCCCGGGCCCGGATATTCTCAGCTAATCTGGTCCCGAAAATGCATGCTACCGGGTCCTGAGATTTATGTTCTCAGGCCGCAAAACTATAAACACAACCAACTATACAGGACCAAGGCCGCCAAGGTGACGGGCCTGTATAGTCATATGCGGCTAGGGTAAGGAAATAGACCTAGCAATACATTG
>CAVTDA010000001.1:0-45182 GCA_963733285.1 uncultured Acidobacteriota bacterium | reverse complement strand
GCTGGGGAGGCACTAAGAAGGCCGACCGTTACGGAAGTTGATGCCGGAACGGGAGAGACCCTCACCCGTCCCTCGGCTGACGGATTCGGCCTCTCCCCTTGGAGAGGCTTCTGATGGTGGGCCGCTTCCAGCGTGCCAGAAAAATTCAGATCCCTCTCCGAGGGTAGAGGGCAGGCCGGAACCCTCCGGCCGGGTGAGGGGTCTTTTCTCAACAGTGGCTGACCTCGCAAAGGGATCGACCGCAACCGTCGGCAACAGACCTCATGCCGTCTTTTGCAGCAAAACGTCGAAGGCAACATAGTCCTTTCCCAGATAGAATTCCCCGGTCCGCACCAGTTTAAGCGCCGGGTGGCGGCTGAAGAACTGATTAATTCTTTTTCCACTGCGGAGAAGAATAGCGGCCCCACCAGGCGTCTTCGTAGATGTCCGCAATCTTCATTGTTCCGATCAGCAGATAACCGCCGGGGCGGAGACTGTTCACCAGTTTGGTGCGAGCCCTGCGAACATAGATGGGATTGCGAACATACTCAAGGGCATGGATGATCACGATCAGGTCATAGCTGCCGGGCACGGGATCGACGCGAAGATCCCCATTGCGCAAATCGCGCGTTCGGCTGGTTTTGCAGCCGGCAGCCGGCACGCGACAGGGCGACAGGAGAGATGTCAACCGCCAGAAGCGATTCGCACCGGGGCGCAAGGGCCTCGGTAAACAGCCCTTCTGCGCAACCCACCTCCAGCGCGCTGGCAAATTGTTTCTCCCCGCGGATGGCATCCAGCATTTCCATTTCACTGCGGATTCTGCCCTGCTGGTGCGAAACCGTGGTGTAATCCCAGGGGTCCTCGCGCCGTTTAAATTCATGGTTCAATTCCGCCTGCCCGCGCGCGGGACTGTCCCGCAAAGCTTCGCGGATGGCAAGATGAAGATGGTATCCGCTGCGCAGGAAGCCGATGCGGGCAAGCAGATGACGCAGCCGCCAATAGGCGCTTCGTGCAAAATTCGCCGGCGCCGACAGGATTTTCTCCGCCAGAGCTTTTTCTTCCTCCCGCGCCCCAACCAAGAAGACTCCCCGCAAGGAATGCGCAGCCCCCTCCGGCGCACGAGGCAATGACGCCTACCCATCCCGCGGGAGACCCATGGATGATGCCGCCGCCAACGGCAACAAAGGCGAGGGTTGGCAGAGACAAACCTTTCAGGGAGGTCCAAACCCGGCGAAAGACGCCGATCCGGCAAAGGCGCGAAGCGATAAATATGTAAGCGATGGAAGCCGGAAACATCGGCCGAACAATCCCCAGCCCGCCGGGAATGCCCATCCGGCGCATCAGATCAAGCTGAAACCCAGGCTTAGAGGCGGCAAGACAAATCGAAACCGTAACGAGCTCTCGAATTCGGCGCGCCCCCAAAGCATTTGATATGAGGCTGCGCCCAAGCCTTCACCAGGACTGCCGCGGTAATCAATCGCAAGACCAGCACCGGGGCGGGGCGAGACTCTCGAACCCACGCCTGAAGCAGTTCCGGGGCAGTAATCAACAATCCCAGACAAAGCGGCAGGGCCACGACCATCGTCCAGCGCGTGCCGACTTCGAGAATTTCGCGCGTGCGGGCAATTTCCGCTTCGTGCTGATGCTGACTGATGGCGGGAAACAGGGCACTCGCGGTGGCCCAGATAAAGGGAGCGATGGAAACCGGAAATTTTTGCACCACGTCGAAAGTGGAGATCCAGCCTGAGCCCAGAACCAACCCGACGATCGGCGGAATCAGATACCAGAGAATAATTTCGGCAAAGTTCGAAATCTGATTCGCCAGGCCATCGAGCAAATGCGGATGGACGAGCTTCCAATCCGGCCAGCCCAGGCCGGTGCGGAACTCCGGCGCAAGGCGGCCAATCATGACCTGCCCCGCCCATACCGCGGCTCCTGTGGACGCCACCTGCGAGATCATCACCACAGTCAGCCCAAATCCGAGCTTGATGAAGACAATGATTCCGGCAGCGCGCCCCGTGCGGTAAGCACGGCGAGCGAGTTTCTCAGGTCAAATGTCGCCACCCGCACAGAACCGATGTCGAGGAGGCAAGCAGGCGGTCGGCAAAAAGAGCCAGCCCCGCCAGCACGAATACACCGGGAGCCGTCTTCTGACTGAGCGCCGAGAGGTGCAGGTCGTGACGGAACGGCAATCCCAGGGTCGCAATCAGGATGGCGCCGACGATCCCGACCAGAAAAAATGCGTTTCTTGACGCGCGAACGAACTTCGCCGTTTCAGTTTTCGGTGGCTTATCCAGCGAGGCGGCGACCTCGCGGGTAAGGGTCAATGCCAGACCGAAATCAACGAGTCCGACAACTCCCACCAGAGACAGCGCCGCGATCCAGATGCCGTAGGTCTCGATTCCCAGACCGTGCAGCATGATGGGGACCAGCAGAAACCCAATCAAGCCGGAAATCAGGACGTTGAAGCTGTTGAACACGCCATCGCCCATCAGGCGGACGCGCTCATCCAAATTCAGCGAGGGAGCCGATGCGCCGGGCGGTGCGGTTGCTTCCGCGGAGGCGCGGATTTCTGAAGGCAAAGCGGAGGCCGAACTGCCTTGCGGAAGAACCGTCAACCCTTTCCGTTCTTCATCCATTCGAGACCTTGATTGACGCGGGCTTGACGGCGCGCAAGCCGATGGAAACTTCGAAATCGGGATCGTGACAGTCCAAGTCTTCCACCCGCAAAATCTTCCACGGCGAGGCCGTGCAGGAACGCTACCGCCGCCAAAACGTTTCCCGATGCCTTTACTTCAATTTGATCTTTAGGGAAGCATTCCGCGAACAGGCGCCCAAGCGAAAGCGTGGTGAATCGCCAATAATCGCCGCACGTCTCCATATCGCCCCGGCTGATTTTTTGAATTCCCGGCGCCGTCACCAGCACGACTCCGCCTGGCTTCAAAATTCGATGCAGCGTGCGGATGGCGGCGGGGAGATCGTAAATTACCAGCAATACCTGGGTGCAAATGATGCAATCGAAGCTATCGGAGGGAATCTGCGCGCCCTCGGCCAAGTCCGCGACAATCGTGGTGCCGGGAATTTCCCGCGTGAGGTTTAAAACGTCGACCTGCGCCACCTTGTCACCGCCAAATCTGCGGGTATAGGCATCGTCGCCGAATTCCAAGACGTGACCGCGGATGTCATCCGTGTGCCGGGCGAGGAACTTCTCGATGTAGTAGCGGTCGATAATCTGCCCTCGCGATCCGCCCCACTCATCGCCAACCGGAGTCGTTCGCCGAAGCAGTTCCACATCTCCCCCGAAAAGTCGATCCACCTTGAACGGTTGGCGCCGCAACCAACGGCGCGCGGACGGCGGCAGGACCGCTTTTAGAAATTTCTTGGCTGTCATGATCGACTACCGAATTGGCGAATATGGCGGGACGGCGAGTATTTCCCCAGGTGGACCCTAGTCCATGGACGGTCCAATTACTCAACACGGATTCGCGTCTCACACGTCCGCCATCGGCATTATACAGGGAAGATGGGGAGAGGCAGTAATGCAAGGAAGGGGGCTCGCAAAATGGCAATCATTTTTAGCAAGCTTGCGGCCAAGCTTGGGGTGATGACAGTTTGAATAATGGTACAATCCTGTCTTTCCGATTCCCCGATGCATCGCGACCTAGACCTCACCAAAACGGAGCTTGGACGCTTCCTTAACATGGAAGCTCGCCACCATTCCTCAATCCGGGGCGGGCGTCCTGCAAATTCGATCATGGCGTGGGAGCCTCGATGCCGATAGCTGCCTCTCCTCGCTCGTCGCCAGGTGAATCGGTGCGCAAGGCCTACCTGTTCACACTTTTCGCTCTGCTATTGCTGGGTGGGATCACCTTCGTTCTCGGGACGTTCCACAAGGTTTATTATCCCTTCGGATGGGATGACGACGAGGGCGCCGTGTGGTGGGAAGCCGCCCACGTGACGAACCTTCGAGTCATGTACCATCCTATTCAGGAATTCCCCTACTTCGTAGTTCCGTACCCCCCGGTATTTCATGCGGTCGCACACATGACCGCCAAATTGGTGGGCGACTATCTCGTGGCGGGGCGATTGGTTTGCGTCTTCTCTGCCTTGGGGATCAGCGTGGTATTGGGGCTGCTGGTCTTCCAAGCCTTGCCGCGAAAATTCCCCGTTCGCATTCGCGGGAGCGGCGCGCTGATCACTGTTCTGCTCTGTTTCCGGCTCGATTCGTTGAACCACTATATCCCAGAGATGGGTCGTTGATTTGCTTGCTCTCTTCTGACGTTCCTTGGCGTCTTCCTGTTCCTGCGTTCTGCGAGCCGGCATCAAAGTCAGTATGGGGCTTTTGCATGCTTCGTGTTGGCGGTGTTCACCAAGCAGACCAGTGATCGCGGCGCCGATGGCATGCCTCGCGGCAACGGCACTGATCAATCCTCGCCAGGCCTTCCGCTATCTGGCGTTCTGCGTGACGCTTGGCCTCGGAAGTCTGGCGTGCCTCGCCTGGGCCACGCGGGGAGAAATCCTTCGGCATCTCTTCATTTATAATGCGCAGCAACCCTTTTCCGTAACCCAATGGATTTTGGGGATGCAAGAGAACATCGCCAGCATGACGCCAATCCTGGCGGTTGGCTGCCTTGCTTTCCTGCCGGTGGTTCGTCACGGTCTCTTTACGAAGTGGCAGGATTTTGCTTGCGTGGCTGCGAGCGGGCCTGCGGTCAAGCGCCTATCGTCGAACCGTTTTCGTTTTGGGATTGCAACTCTTGATTGCTCTGCTGACCTCGCTCACCTATGGGAAAGCGGGCTCGGGCGTTCACTATTTCCTCGAGTGGAACTTCACCTGTTGTGCGTTGGCGGGATTGGTTTTTGCGCAAGCTTTGGCCCATTGGCATCCTCGTTCACGGTACGCGCTGGGGGGCGCGGCGGTATTCGTGCTGATTTTCCTCGCGGCGCTGACCGGATTCCCCGACTCGCTCCGGCGCATCAACAGCGTCTTTCGCATCACCCAGGGTGAAAAGATAACTCAGGACACGAAGTATTCAAGCGCTGCGGCGGTGTTGAAGATTGTGGAGGATACCCCAGGCCCGGTTTTCTGCGAGAACATGGTGGTGACCATGAAGGCGCATAAAGAAATCCCCATTGAGCCGGGGATCGAATGCTTCCTGGCCAAGAAAGGCCTTTGGGACCAGTCCGAATTCTTGCACATGATATCTTCGCGGCAGTTCGGTGTCATCGTCCTGAGGGACATTCACAACGACTTCTGGACCAAAGAAATGGTTGACGCCATTGAGACAAATTACGCACCCAGCCAGGAAATTGGCGACGAGAGGTTTGAGGGTTGTCACTACACCGTTTATAGGCCACGGCCGCGGCGAAGCTGAAGCTGCATCCAGCTTTGTTGAAAAATGCGCCGTTAAGGGAGCCCGCTGAGCGATGGCCGATCACAAGCCCGTCCTGGAAATCCTGTTGCCGATTCACAACGAGGCTGAAACCATCGAGAGTACGATTCGGGAAATCTACGATGTGGTTTCGGTGGAGGTGGCCCCTCGCTTCATCCTTTGCGAAGACGGAAGCAAGGACAATACCAAGCAAGTGCTGACACGCCTCAGCGAGTCGCTCCCCATGAAGCTCATCATGAGCGATGCGCGCAAGGGCTACTCGCAGGCGGTCATCGATGGCATGAAAGCCCTGGAAGCGGATTATCTGCTCTGCCTCGATTCCGACGGCCAGTGTGATCCCAAAGATTTCGGCAAATTCTGGAGGGCTCGAGAGGACCAGGACGTCTCAATCGGTTGGCGCACCAAACGCGCGGACACTCTACTGCGAAGAGTTTTGTCTGGCGGCTTCTATTTTGTCTATCAGATGTTCTACCGCGTGCCGGTTCACGATCCCAGTTGCCCGTTCGTGCTGGCGCACAGGGACGTCATCCAAGAACTTCTGCCCGAACTCGGCGCAATGAAAGAAGGCTTTTGGTGGGAGTTCACGTCGCGAGTTCACCGGCGCGGGTTCTCAATGCGCGAATTCCTGGTGAGCCACCGCCCCCGCTCGGCAGGTGAAACGCAAGTGTACCGGCTCAAGAAAATGCCCGGCATTGGGTACCGGCATGTCTTGGCGTTGTTCAAGGTCTGGTGGCAAACGCGGAAATAACGCTCATTGGCTTGGCACGGTGAGGATGCGAAAGGAATGATCATGACTCAGGGAGCAGAAGGCGGCTCCGCCCGGACGGCCACGCTGCAGACGGCAACCTTCGTCCTCTTTTTTACGGGACTCGCCGGGTTGGCAGGCGTCGGTGGAAAAGCTCAATCCGATAGTCCGTCCGACCCACCACGATGGGCGACCTTTGGATTCTTGCTCTTCGCTGCAATCTACCTCTACCTGATCCTTTTTGTCATTCCCCATACGCCTATTTACCGCGATGGAGATGGAGATCTCTATCTGGCAAGCGCCCGGCGCCTATTTGATGGGGAAGTGATGTACAAGGATTTTAGCCAATTCACCTTCCCCGGCACGGAGGTTCTCTACGTTTCGTTCTTTAAGCTCTTCGGGCCTGTCGCCTGGATAGGTAATTGCGTGCTTGCCGGGGTGGGCCTTGGGATCGTCTGGCTGACCTTGGTTATCTCACAAAAACTCATCCGGGGATGGGCTTCGTTTGTACCTGGACTTGTCTTTCTCACGGTGCTCTTCCCCTCGATGCTCGATGGGACCCACCATTGGTACAGCGTTTTGGGCGCAATCGCCGCTATCACGGTTGTGATCGAGGATAGATCCCCGCGGCGCCTAGCGATTGCAGGCATGCTTTGTGGGTTCTCGACCTGGTTTACTCACATGCGCGGATTCATGGCCGTTTTAGGGATTGCCATATTCGTCGCTTGGGAATGGCAACAAGCTGGACCGAAAGGGGCCGTTCCATGGAAGAGATGGGCCTGGCTCTGGGGGGCCTACCTGGCTACAGTTGCAACTCTGAATGCTTATTTTATCGGGCGAGCGGGACTGCACCATTTCCTCGACTCCACTATTGTTTTCGGGATTAAGTATTACCAGTGCGAACATGACAACTCCTGGGGAATTTACCTAGAAGAATTTCCGCGCTTTTCCAACTGGCACAATCTGCCATCGCTACTAGCCAGCGTATTTGTGCATTTATTGCTGCCTTTCGGTTACCTAGCCTTCCAAGTTTGTTATCGCCGTTCGCTGAAATCAGCTCCCCCTTTTCGCTGGAGTGGGCTCATGCTGCTGCAGGCAGTTGGATTATGTCTCTTTTTGGGGGTCGCTCCCGCAGCAGAACAACAGAGGATGGCCACCGCCGCCTTACCGGCGACAATCCTACTTGTGTGGATGCTGAACGAGTGGGGACGCGTAGGACACATCGGATTGATGATGCTTGCCGTCGGCACGCTCGCCTATGCCATCGCTCTTCCCGCACGAATGCAAACGCGGGCGTGGATGTACCTTGACGTTCCTGCAGGCCGGGTTGCATTCGCCGACACTTCGCATTTGGAATTATTTCGGTGGGTTTTCAACCACACCCGCCCCGGGGAATACTTTTTCGATAACGCTGGTATACAGTCGTTTGCCTTCCTGGGAGGGCTCCGTTCTCCGGGACCAACGTTATTCGTGACAACCTCGGACTATACGCGTCCAGAGACAATCAAGAGGCTCGTGGAAGGGTTGGAGCTTCATCGCGTGCAATTCATCCTGTGGGAAGCTGGTTTTGACGTCCCTTCCGACTCGGGGACCCCCGGCGATCATCAAGGACCGTTACGCCGCTATCTGCATGCCCATTACCACGTCATCAAGACCTTTCCAGGGCTTATTCAGATATGGCAAAGAGATGGCATTGCCGGAAAATACATAGCAAACTTGCGAGATCTGGATGGGCGCAGGTGCGGCAGTACATCCGAGGTGATTCCAACAGCACCCCGAGAATTTGTTTCTGAGTTCGAGCGTCCGGGTCCACCACTATGATCCTCCTATCGGTCATCCAAATGCCAAATGATTCTTCACCCACGGAATCCTGGGACGAGGACCTTCCTTATTCGCTCCAGCCTCCCTTCCAACCGACTGACCTCTATTCGTGGGCATCCATCATTGAACACCCTGACATCTACTGCTGCCCACTCGATCACTGGTGGCCAAAGTCGAAGGCGATGCTCGAGACCGATTTGGCGGGCAATCCCAACGGACAAATTGAGGTCGAGGAATTTTCCTCGGACGCGCGCAGCAGTTCGTTCGAGATAAAGCGGCGATCCCTTTTGAGAGGATTGGTTCGTGACTATATTATGAAGATTTTGGATGAACCCCTGGACCAGGTTGAAGAAATCAAGCATCAGCAGGCCATCAGTTTTGTGCATGGCCTTGGGAGGCTTGCTTCCAGCGGCCCATAAGATTCCCAAATTCACGAATCTTCAGCAGACATTCGAGCTGAATGGGCAGAGGCGCAGAAACCGATCTCCAGCAAGATACGAAATAATCAGGAGAACCATTTGAGCAAGGCCGGAGAACCGCTTTTCACCAGTCATCCGTTGCCTTCCACAAACAAGGTAGTGGCCACAACCTTCCTCGTCTTCCTTATCGCTCTCGGCAGCGCGGCGTTTGCCCTTTTGGTTCATGACGGCGCGAAGCAGGCCATTCCGTTGGCCTTGGCAACCGGCGCTTTAGTCTGGTTCATGGAGCGTTCCAAGACCCGGCGCACTCATCCCGCACCGGTCGAGACTCCGGCGCATTCCAAACTTGCGCCGGTACTTTTCATCATCTTCGTGACGGTCATTTTTTATTACCCAACGCTCCACATCTATTTCCTAACCGACGACTTTGGCTGCCTCCACGCCTTCCACCATCCATCGCTGCATTTATTCTTGAAGATGTTTCATACCGATTTGGCGCAGGTCGTGGAAGGCGAAACGGGCCAGGAAATCCGCCCCTTTTATGCCCTTTTCTTCATGATCGGTTACAAGCTCTTCGGCCTTCATCCACTCGGTTACCATCTGGTTGCCGTGTTCTTGCACATTCTCAATGCACTGCTCGTCTTCCGCATTGCCGACGACCTCGCCCCCGGCAAACCGTGGAGAGCGGGCTTTGCCGGATTGTTCTTTGCCGTTCAGCCGGCGCACGCGTGGGCGGTCTCGTGGATTACCGGCTCACCGGCGGAAGGTCTTCACACGATTTTCTATCTGGGAGCTTTTCTTTGCTTTATTCGATTCCGGGCCACAAACGCGGGTAGATATCTTGTGCTCTCGGTGATTTCATTCGCCGCATGCCTGGTGGCAAAGGAAATTGCCGTAACTCTCCCCGTGATGCTCCTCTCCTATGACGTTTTTCGACATTTGCTAAGAAAAGTCGAAAGCTCCCCGGATCGCGCCGCAACGGCCGAGCAGCCTACGCCGAACCGCTTTGTCGCATACGTTCCCTTCGGATTACTTCTCCTGGTCTATTTCGCCTGGCGCCATTTCGTATTCGCGCACGTTCTTGGGGAGAATTTTTGGGGAGAATCATTGGGAGTTCAACCCAGTCAGGGTGGCGCAGGGTTATTGAATCTCGCGCATCAGCTCGGTCATGTCGCGAGATATTTGCTGAGCCATCACGCCTCGAACCTCCGGAGCCTTTTAATCCCCGTCCCTCCACTCGCTTCGGGAATAGCCCTGGGCCTTTACCTCGGCTGGACCCTATGGCTTTGGCAGCGGCGAGCGGAATCTGCTCGATCCCTGGCCATGATTCTATATTTTGGCCTGGTGTGGTACCTCATCTCCGACCTGCCTCTGCTGGTCGCAGCCTTTGAGCCCCGCCACCTTTACCTGATCGCCGTGGGACCCTGTGTTGCAATCGCCTTCCTGATATTCCCCGATGTCACAGACGCTCGAGGTCAGTCACCGATCCTGCGATCCGTCGGCGCAGCTCTCCTCATTGGCATCTGCGCATGCCAGCTCTGGAGGGATAATCGCCAGATCGCGCAGCGTGGAGAAGTGACGGCAACGGCCGCCGCACAGATGGCCGCACTGGTGGAAGCAATGCCGAAGCAGTCATTCGTTCTCATTTCGTTCCGCGAGCACGGCTTTCTGCCCTTTGCCTTGCAGTCCCCGTTTACAAGGACGGACCTGTCTTCGCAGGTCCGGATCATTGAGTATCCCGACATGTGTGATTGCCCCCTGCCGAAATGGCGGGAAAAAACCAAACAATTTCTGGGCGAGGAATTGGCAGGGCCGGCCAATTTGCCGGTTGATATCACTCTTCTGGAATGGGATGACCAAAGCCGTTCGATGCGGGAGGTAAGGCGTAGTGTTCCACAGGAATCGCTCCGTGTCGCCGTCACCAAATCGCTCGGAGGGCCAATCGGCGCACTGGATTCGGTTGATGAAGCCGCGGGATCCAAGCTCTTTAATTCGTTGGCCACGGCGTCTCATGGCGAAAGTGGCTGGGGGTCGCGCACTAGGATCCCTGACAACCCTTCCGACGTTCCAACCGCATGGTAATGCGATCGGAGATAGACGCGCAGTGGTCCGAGGTGATCGTCCGGCCGGGTCGCCGCATCCAGGTCGGAGCACCAAAGCACCACACGCACCCGCTTCCTTGCGAGATTTTCAACCAGATCCTGAACTTGCTCCGGCCGCAAGTAATCCGTTCCGGAAAGAAATGACACTCTAGCGGGAGAGCGCAGGTCAAGCAAAAAGTAAGACTTTCCGGAGCAATCGAAGTAGGGCTCTAAAGGATGCGTGTGTTCGGCCAACCATTTGTATCGCTCGAATTCGCCGGATTCAAAAAACGCGGCGCGGCCCGTGGGCGTGTCCAGCACCGCGCGCCATCGTGTCTGATGGTTCCAAACGACGCACGTCATCACCGCTACCATCCAGACCCATAGTACACAGCGGCCGGCCACGGCCAACTTTCGCGGAGACTCGAGCAGCCAGACAGAAATCACAATTGCCGGAAACGCGATGACTTGCATCCGCCAGGTAATGGGGGCCGGCGCCACGCCCAGGAACAGGAACAAACCCACGAGACTGATCAGCATGATCCGATCCCAGGGCTCCTGCGGCTTCATCACGCGTGCCCGCCACCAATAGGCAAAGAAGAACAGAAAAACGAATGGCACCATGGCATGAATCAAAATCCATCCAGGCTCGGGAACGTGGGGCAGGAAAGACAGTCTCGGCGGGTACGCGAGATACGAGTGGATGCTGTTAAGTTTCGACTCGGCGGGATAATACTTCAACCCGAAGACGACAGTGCACCACCAGAATCGCTTCCATCCGGCTTCATAAACAAAGTAGAGATTCAACCCGGCGGTCGCAACGATGAAGGAAGAGAACAGAAGCGTTTGCATCTTCCAGAGCGGCAAACCTTCATTGTCACGCTGGCGATTTTTCCACCAGAGAAACAACGCGAGGGCGAGCACGACTCCAATCCCGCGCGGCTGGGTGAAGAAAGATGCGATGGCGCACAGAACGCCAGCTCCCACGATGCGTGCGCGGCTGATTTCAGGAATCATCAAGGCGAGTGCGGCCATCGCCGCGAGCATGCTGAACCAGTGATGCGAGCCGTCAATCGCCGGGTGGAACGACAAAGCGAGGAACATGCACGCGGGGAGGTAAGCCGTCCATCCGTTCAAGATTTTCCTGCCCATGAAAATGCCAAGCCAAGTGAGGCTGAACCCCAGAACCACCAGGGTTGCGTTCGGAACCCACGCACGCGTGCCAAACAATTTGAAGATTGCGAGGTAAGTCAGCTCTGTGCCGGGCGGGGTGAACTGAAAGAAGTCGCGGTAGATCATCTGCCCAGCAAGCATTCGCGCGGCATTGTGGAGATACAGCCACTGGTCGAGGTCCATCGCGGCGATCGGCGTGGCGTGGAGCACAAACAGGTCCAGGTACAGGAAGCCCGCCGCCAGCGCGAGAAACCCAAAGTGGAACCACCTCGGGACTGTAACCGCACCTACGTTTTTATTCATTCGTCGATTTTGCCGAGAGGTCGATGAATCGCCCCGGGAGAATCCAGCCCTACCTCAATCCACTCGTCCCCAAATTTCATCGGAGTTTGAAAACACTTTGACCACGCGGTAGTGGCGATGCAGATATTCGCGCAGGGGACCGAGATGATCGTCCGCAGGGTTCTCCCAGGAAGGAATCCTATCGAGGTCGCCATCCTGGTTTCGCGACCAGAGGATGAAACGGGCGCGATGCTGTTCCAGACCTCGTATTACGTCATGCACTTGATCCGCAGTCGTGAAGCCGCTATTCACCACAAAGGACATCGGCGTGGGGTTCCGAAGGTCCAGGGTAAAGTAGAAATCCGCATCCGCCGGCTTGTAGAAATATTCCCATGGCCGGGTGTGCTGCCGGACCCAAGTGTATTCCTCGTAGAAAATTCCGTCGCGATTTGCCTCGGCAAGTTTTCCTTGCGAGGTGTCAACGATGCTCACCTTGACGGCCTGAGCCTTCGCCACGGCATGGGGAATAACGGCCAGAATCCCAAGCGTGAGCACACCGATCAGTGGCACCCGGAGTTCCCCCCGCGAATCGATCAACCAGCCAAGCAGGATCACTCCCGGCAGCGCGCTCGCCGACATGCGAAGGTAATCCGGCGCCGGGGCAACGCTCAGGAGCAGAAATGAACCCACGATGGCAAGCAACATCGGCCGCTCCCACATCTCCTTCTCTCTCTTTTTGGATTCCCGCCTGTAGCGGACGAACACCAGAATGTAAACGAGTGGAATCACGATGTAAAGAAAGAGCGCGCCGATCGATTGCACGGGCATGGTGCGAAGTTCTTCCAGCGTGGGAAAGTCCCGGCGCAAAACCAGCAGCGTGTTCACATCTGCCATCTTTGGTCCATATTTGATCACGAAGACGACTGTGCACCAAAGGAATCGGCTCAGGCCGGCCTTCCAAACGAAATAGGAGTTCACGACGACGAAAATGGAAAGAAAGCCCGCCGCCAGCCATGCGAGTTTCCTGAACAATTGGCGCCAGGATTCCCCCTTTTCCCGCATTTCCCACCACAGGAAGACACCAAATCCCAGGACGACGGCAAGGCCGCAGGTCTGGGTGAAACAAGCCGCGAGGCCACAAAATGCCCCTGCGCCTGCAATCGTTGCGGCCGTTCGCTTCTCCATCATCACCGCCAGGGCCGCCAACGTCGCAAGCAGACTGAACCAATGGTGTGTCGGATCAAGCTGGTTCTTGTAGATGCCGACAATAAAGATCGCTGTCGACACGAGCGCGGTTCCCGGCTGCATCAATTTCTTTCCAATCATCACGCTGAAAATCGCGAGGCCGAGTCCCAGAAAAATGAGCGTCGCGCCGGGAATCCAGAGGCTTGGGCCGAATATTTTGAAAATGAGGAAATAGACGAGCGGCGCTCCCGGAGTGACGATTTCAAAAAAGTCACGGTAGATGACTTCGCCTTCGTACATACGCTTCGCATCGCTCAACCAGACGATGCCATCGCCATGACAATCGATGGGAATGAAGGGCGGGATGAAAAGGAACGCGTAAAGAAAGATGACGACGGCAAAAAGGAAAAGAATCGTGGGAGCATCAAAGACCCGGGAGGTTTGAGGCGCGGACTCCGGCTTATTTTGCGGCATCTAAATGTTACCCTCGCGGACTGAGCACGCTCGGCGATTCTCGATGCAGTGAAAATGCGGTGCTATTCGCTGTCGGCGGGGGGATTCCATGCCGAGAGATGTTAAGTTTCGCATCAGCACGATGTCAAGGTTGAACCCATTTTCCCGCATCTTCGGACACCATCAGGCATGCGCGCGTCCAGTTACTGTGACCTGGCTATCCTGGCCATGCTCAGGCCTGGGCACGATGCCCATGGCACGAACCGTTGGTTGCGGGATGGCAGAACCGGGGAATGCCGTGGTACGCTGACGGGTTAGTCAGGCGGAATCGTTGTTTCCTGCGTGCGACGACTTGCGGTTGATTCAACATGCCTCACCACGTTCTCCACATTTTGGGTACGGCCGAGCCCGAGGGATCGAGCATGGTGCGCATCGTCTGCACTCTCGCAACGGAGATTGATCCCGCCCGCTATCGCCTCCACGCGCTGTTTTTGCAAGGCCCCGGACCGCTGGTAGAAACGCTGCGGCAGGCGGGCGTTCCGTCGGAAGGGCTCGTCTGGTGGCGCGGGATGCGTGATCCCATGGGAGCCATCAAGTTTTGGAGCCGGTTGCGCGGGCAAGACTACTCAATTGTGCACCTCCACTTTGGGGGAAGGTCGGTCAGTTCGCTTTCGCGCCACGCCACGCACGCCAAGATCGTTCGTCACCTGCACGGCCGCATCCTCGAACCGCAGGGTCTCGAGCCTGTCTTAGTCTCTGCTCGCGGAGTCGATGCCGTCGTCGCCGTCTCGCAAGCTGTGGCCGAACGCGTCGTCGACGGCCAGGCGCGCGTGATCTACGCGGGGCTCGCTTTGACTGAGCGGAATCCTCCTCTGCGCACACCTGGCACCGGCCTTGTTCTGGGAACTGCCGGCCGCCTCGTCGAGTTGAAAGGCATCGAGTACCTGATTCGCGCGGCAGCAGCATTGCGCGGCGAGTTCCCCAACCTGCGAGTCGAGATTGCCGGCACCGGCCCCTGGAAATCAAAGTTGCAGGAAGAAGTTGCACGCACCGGTATCGCGGACCGGGTCACGTTTCTTGGATGGGTGGACGAAATCAGTTCCGTCCTGAATCGCTGGGACGCCTTCGTGCTGCCCTCACTCGAAGAAGGTTTTCCCATCGCCGCGCTTGACGCGATGGCGGCGGGGTTGCCGGTAATCGCAAGCAGCGTCGGCGGCGTGCCGGAATTGATCGTGGATGGCGAATCCGGCTGGCTCGTTCCTCCACGAGACGTTGAGGCCCTCACTTCGCGCCTCCGTCATGCGCTCAACCACCCGGAGTTGCGTCGTATTGCGGGATCCGCCGCCTACTCTCGCGTCAGGGATGATTTTAGCGCCAGCCAAATGGCGGCGCAGTTTGAGCATCTCTACGACGAGCTCTTAGGTGAGACGCCGGGAGCGCCCGGCTTGCAGCCCGCATAGTCAGGCAATCAATGGCATGGGACCCGAATTGCTGAATCAAACGAGCATCATCGTTTGCACGGTCGACCGGCTGGCGGACCTCGAGGCTTGCCTGAAGTCCCTCTCCCCTTTTCGGCCCGCAGCAGCAGGCGTCATTGTGGTCAATAACGGCTCTCGTGACGCGGAGGTGGAGGAGATCGCCCTGCGCAACAGTGCATCCACAGTTCACGAGCCCCGGCGCGGAGCCAGCCGCGCGCGCAACGCCGGAATCCGCGCCGCCACGGGCAGCATTCTGGCTTTCCTTGACGATGATTCCGTCGCCGACCCCAACTGGCTCCCCACGCTAATTGCGCCTCTACGCGACCCGCAGGTTTATGCGGTCTCGGGGAGCATTGAGTCCCAAACTCTTGCCGACCCGATCAGCCAGGCGTTTGATGATATCCACCGCGCGCAGTTTCCGGAATCGCCGGTTGTCCTCGATGGAAACGCCGAGCCCAACACATTTCCGCTGCGTGCCGCCCTGGTGGGCAACGCGAACATGGCGATCCGGCGCGAAGCCTTTGAGCGCTTCGGCGAATTCGATCCGCGCTTTGGCCGTGGCACGCGCATCGGCTCGGGAGAGGAGCCTGACCTTCTGCTCAGGATTCTGTTGGGCGGCGGCAAAATCGCGGTCGAGCCCGGCGCGCGCATCATCCACCGCCACGCAACGGATTGGAAGTCCTTCCGGCGATGGGCGTTCGCTTCCGGTTGCGCGCACACCGCAATGCTCGCGAAATATTTTCTGCGTGAACCTTCCCGCCGCGTCCAGATTCTTCGCTATGCGGCATCGCGCTCACGCCGCCCGTCTGCGAGCGCCGTCACCACGCCGGGAAAATTCCGCGCCCCCCGAATCCCTTTTTTGCTCGGCAGCTTCTACGGTCCGATGGCATATCTGCTTTCCGGCAAGCTGTAATTGCCGCCCACTCGCATCTCACGCCAATGTGGCCCAATTGATTCGGGTGAGTATCGCAGGCGCTGACTCTTGTGGTCGCATCTCTTCGCTTTCGGCGTTGCGTCCCCAGCCCGCCTTCAATTTCCGGAAAGTGCTCTTCCCCACTTATGCCGACAACCGCTCGCGCAGCTCTTGATTCGAGCTTCACAACTCCGGCGCCTTCAAGCACATGAAGCCTTCCGGATTCTCGGACATCCATCGCGCATCCAATCTAATAGAGGGGGGAAAAAAGATGAGAGCGCTGGAAAAACAAATTACGCGACTCGTCCTGGTCCTCTTCATCAACGCGGGACTGAGCATGGCGGATGACGCAAACATGCCCCCGCCGGGAACTCTGAATTATCTGGAAGGCCAGGTGAGTGTGCAGGGACAGAGAGAGTCCGTGAACGCCGTTGGGACGTTGACTCTCGACGCGAATCAAGTTCTGAACACCGGGCAGGGCAATGCCGAGCTGCTGCTGACGCCGGGGGTGTTCCTGCGGGTGGGCCACAACAGCGAAATCAAGATGCTTTCGCCGGGGTTGGCCGATACCGGGGTGCAACTGCTTCGCGGTTCCGCCATGGTGGAAGTTGACGAGATTTTCAAGGAGAACAACCTCACAGTCGCCGTGGACGGCTCGCAGACGCGAATCGAGAAGGTGGGATTGTACGCCTTCTCCACTGAGCATCCATCCGTAAAAGTTCTGGATGGCAAGGCCGAAATCCGCCAGGGCACCCAGAAACTGAAACTGACCAAGGGGCACGAGGCGCTGCTGGCCGAAGGAATGCCGATGTTGCGGAAACGCTTCGACAAGAATCAGGAGGAAGCCGGCTCCCTGTTCCGCTGGAGCAAGTTGCGTAGCGATTACGAAACCCAAGCCAACGTGGATGAAGCCAACAACCTCGTCGACCTAGGTGGATGGTGGGGACCGGGCTGGTATTGGGATCCCCTCTGGTGGGACTTCGCCTTCCTGCCCGGGGCCGGCATTGGATGGGGCCCATTCGGGTATCCGTTCTTTTCGCCATGGGCCATTGGCTATGCGCCCTACTATGGATTCGGCTATGGCTATGGATATGGATATGGATATGGGAGCCAACCTCGCGGGATTGCGGGTCATGGCCGCAGTCTGCCGCCGCTCGCGCATGAGCCGAATGCGGGGCTCCATGGATTTCGACCGTTGTCGCAGGGCATCGCTGGCGGGCGAATGGGTCAGGGCCACGGAAGTTTCTACGGCCGCGCTCCTGCAAGGTCATGGGGCGGACATTCCAGTCGCGGGTTCAGCGGGGCTGCGGGCGGTTTCCACGGTGGTGGCTTTGGCGGCGGATTCCACGGCGGTGGTGGCTTCGGTGGCGGGCGGCGGTAAACCGAATGCTCTCCCTTGCTGTAATCGATTTGGCGCAGGTAGCACAAACGTCGTTTCCTTGCAACTCCCCGATAAATTCACGGGTGGCAAAACGATAAGCATAATGCATGCGCCACGCACCCTGCCTCCCGGCCGGTTCCGTGGTTGCAATCGGGCGACAACAAGCGTATGTTGACGCCTGGAGAATTGTCTGCAGCATTCTCTCCGGGAAGGGCTCGGGTTGAGATGCTATGGAAGGATGACATCTCCGGGGCTTTCCGAATTAACGCCGTAGCCTTGCCCGCAGGCCTGATCTTTGCACTCGCCTCGCTGTTCCTCTTATCATCCACTCTGACCGGCCAAAACAACGGCGCATCCAACCACCCAACCGCGCCCGCGCCATCGACTCGTCCTGCCCCCAATGCGAAAGAAGTAACGAGGTCCCGGATCGTCGAGCTTGCCGACATGTCTGGAACCGTAACCTTCAATCGGCCCGGGGAGGCAAAAGGAAATCCCGCACAGGTGAGTCTCCCGATTGAGGAGGGATTTCGACTTTCGTCTTTGGGAGAAAGCTGGGCGTCCATCGCCTTTGAAGATGATTCCACCACCATCGTCGGCCCCCGCAGCCTGGTGGTTTTTCATCAATTGCAACTCGATGCCAATGGGGGCCGGTTGACGGGAATAACCATGCGGGGCGGGGTTGCCACCTTTCATCTCCGCCCTCGCCACCTCGTTCGCTCCCCGGGTAGTCCGGGTGGAGAAAATGGAAATCCTCTGGGAACTTCCCTGGGTGCAGACGCCTATGAGGTGCGAATCGCTGAAGTGAAGGTGAGTCCCGTGGGCAAGGCCCGCTTTCGCATCGATGTCAGGGGCGGCTATGTTCGCTTGGAAGCTTTGGGGGGTAAAGTGCGGTTTGCCACGCCCGTTGAGTCCGTGGTGCTTTCACCGGGCAGGTCGCTCCTTCACAGGCTGGGAGAAACGGAGACCGCATTCCAAATTCATCCGGGGATTAAGAAGGACGCGTGGGACGGCTTCGCCTCGCTCGAAGAACAAAAAGTGTTCAACATGCCGAAAGACAAGAAGGTTCACCAGCCCGAAGACGTTGACTCCCTTCTCCGCTCGAGTCGCATCGCGCCCAGCACCCAAGGGGCCGCTCCCCTCATCCCATATCCGCCGGCTTCGCATCCGCAGCGCGATTAAATGAACTTCTTTATCCCCAATCAAGCCGATTCTTTCGACTACCGGCGAGAATCCATTTCAGGACATCTTCATTTCAGCATATGTTCTCGCTGAGACTTCTCGGGCGCGCGTCGCGGGTGGCGCCCCGATCCCTCGGGGCGCCACCCAAGCTTGCAAAAGGAAGCGGTGCGTGTATAGTTCCTCCATTTCAACGGGTCGTAACATCGGGAACCAACGTCTGCGCCAGCCACGGATTCAAGTTGCAAAAAGAAAAGTTACCTGACGGCTTTTTCTGCACCTTTTTCTCGCCTTTTCTCCTGACACCTTTTTCCCTGCTGACAGAACGCCACGACGAGGCCACGCGGGGCCGCTTTCACTTCGTGGGGCGTGCCCTTGGCGCCAATCTTGCCAACACGAACTTCTAAATCCTCTAATTAATGCCGCCCGCTCCAACCCCACTTCAAGTTCCGGCAAATTTCGCCGATTAGTTGCACCAAGCAGGTCTCATGTCCAGGGTCTGTGGAAGTGTGGACCTTTTCGGGCCTTATCTGGGAAGTCTTTTGGATGGACAAAGGGCGCGGTGGCCGCGGGCAGGATGCTCATAAATTCATAGGATGCTGTGCGGACGCCTGGCCGAAAAATCAAAGAAATTAGGAGAAATTTATGCGCATACGCCGCTTTTTTGAAATGATTCCATCTTTATTGCTTCGTCTTGCAGTGATTGCCGCCATGGCCAGCCTGGTGGGGACGAGGGCTTGGGGAACCGAAGGAAGTGGCTGTGTCTATCCCATTGGCGCCGAGACCGTCTTGCCGGGCCTGACCCCCGCCGCGGGGCAAACCATGTTCGCCGAATTCAACACCACGTACCAATCCAATGCATTTCTCGACGGCCAGGGGCACTCGTCAGTCTCGGACTTCCGGCTCTCGGTTTATGCTTTTGCCCCCAAGATTACGCACAATTGGGGCCTCCACCTGCTGGGTGGAAATTTGGTGAGCTGGGCGGCGTTTCCATTTGCCAATATCACCTTGCAAACTCCCGCTGGCCGGTACACCACCACCGGCATTTCCAATCCGCTTGTGGGCACTGACATCGCCTACAACCACGGCGACTGGCACTGGTGGTATGGCCTTGATGTGATGACTCCCGCCCCGGTTTATCATAAGGGTGGACCCATCAACGTCGGGCAGCACAACTTTGCTACCACGCCCGAGGGTGCCTTCACCTATCTTCCCGCCACGGCCGGACGGAACTCAGCGCCCGCTTGCAATACATCATCAACTACACCGATGCCGCCACCCACTACCATTCCGGCAATGAGCTTCTTTTGGAGTATGTGGGGATGGAAAGTGTCACCCGAAAACTGGCCCTGGGGCTCAATGGGACATTTACCAGCAAACCACGCCGGACCGTGTTCTGGGCGTACTTACAACGGGGGAAATCAGGGGCGCGACCTGGCCATCGGGCCGGAAGTGCGCTACCAGCTTGGCCCTATGGTTCTATCGCAAAATACTTCCGCGATAATTTGGTGGAAAACCGGCCGGTCGGAAACGCCTTCTGGATCGAGTGCGCCATTCCCCTGGCACGGCCGCACCCAAGACAACAAGCGCAAGTAACCCGTCCGGATTAATGGAGATGGGGGCACGCAGCCTTGGGGAAGGGCGCCTATTCGCCCAGCCCTGAGGCCTGATGCTCCCTGACCCCATTTACCGGGCGAAAGAGTTCCATCCAACCTCCCCATGCCGCAAAGTGTGGAGGGGCAGCCAATGAATCCGGAGGTGTCTCCCGTACATAGCCACAAGGAAGGGAGGCACTTCACCGTTAGTGAGATCCATGATCGAAATGCGCCAGGCAGGACAGAAAATTGGTGAGGGCCCGAATACGCGGGCGGCGCCCCTATCCATCGGCGCGACCCGACCCTCCACTTACAAGCCTTCCACACCCTGCCGGGCATCGTCGATGTAAAGCAAATATCCACAGCAATTTCCGTATGGTGCCATGACATCCGTTACACTTTCCGCGAGGAGGCCATTAGGCATCAATGCGCAAAATCCCGGCACAGCCAAAAGCCGGAAACGACTGTAAAGACTATCAACTTCCAGTTTCGCCATGAAAGGCCAGCGAAGCCCGCACTTCCCAAGGGCGGTCGTGAAAAACTGTAACAGATGTCATGGCACTCCACACTCAAGGTCGGCGCTACGTTCACTGCCGCCTGTGGAATCATACACTTGGGCCCAAACGGACTCCTCGGCGGCAAGGTGCTGATTAAGCTCGC
This sequence comes from uncultured Acidobacteriota bacterium, assembly GCA_963733285.1. Taxonomy (GTDB): domain Bacteria; phylum Acidobacteriota; class Terriglobia; order UBA7540; family UBA7540; genus Bog-366. The sequence goes on along the minus strand of CAVTDA010000001.1, from coordinate 24,448 downwards.
GGATCATACGGCCGCTCAAGGCAAACAGGACGGTGGGGTCGCCGGAAAGTTGGAAAGAAGACATCTGGCGCTCGAACTCGCCGAAATCGATGGCCAGACGCTCGTGCGCGGTGCGGAACTCTTCAACCTGAGTTTGCGACTTATTATCCGTCGCCAGCACGGGAAAGAGGACGTTTTCTTCATCCAGGCAATGCTCCATGGCGGTGGTCTTGAGCGAGTGGGTTGTTGCGCGCAGCGCCTCAAGGGCGGATTCACGGCCCTCGCCCGGGTGCATTCCGAGACTCAAGAGCACTTCCTGCCACGCGCCCAACCCCGCGCGAATGGCATCGTGTTCATCCTTCCATTTCAATAAGTTAGGAGCACTGCGCGGGGTTCGCGAGGGCGTGGCCGGAGGCGGCGTTTCCGGGCCTAAATACAATGTTTTGAGCCCTTTTGCCGCAAGCGTTTCGACCACCTCCCGGCGCGCGGGGTATCCGTGGGTCGAAAACTGTCCGGGCGTGTCATTCCAGAGGTATCCGCCGGGAAAAGTGTCGCAATCCACGGTAAAGAGGTCTCCCGGCTCGACCAGCGAGATGTTCAGGTCATAGCTCTCACGGGTGTTGAAAAAGAGCCGCGAGCGCGGAAACGCCAGATGATAGAACGTCACAACTGACCGATAATCGTCATCCCCCACCTCGAACCGCGATTTTTTTTGCGATGCCGGCACTCCCCGCGCAGGCTTGACGCGGGCAACGCCCAGCGCGTGGGGCTCCAGTCCATAGGTGCGGCGCAGGTAATTTGCGTGTTCGCAGGTGGCGAGCACATCGTATCGCCAGTCATAGAGGCCGAGCAATGCGCCAAGCGCGATCTTCCTGATTCCCGCGCCAATGACGCGGTCCCAGAGGTCCAGCCGATAATCCAGATGGCGTTTGGGGGAGCCGGCGGGGTGCCAGCGCTCGAAGGCCAAGGGATGATAGGTTTCCTGCCACTCGACCACCCACTCGAGACCCGCATCGCGTAGGCGAACATAGTCCTCTTGCCGGTAGACGGGCGAACAGAGGCCCACGACTCCGCCGCCGAGACGGTCGAGGCGCTGCCGCGTCAAATCCACGTAACGGGCGACAACCTCCGGGCCGAATTCCGGGTCTTCGGATAGCACGAGCTCAATCTGCCGATGGCCCCAGGAGAGAATCAGATCGAGGACGCGATTGAAATCGTCAAGGCTCAGCCGTTTGCGCCGGGCCAGCGCGTTGCTTTGGCGATATCCGCAGTACAGGCATTCGTTCTCGCAAAAACTCGTGAGATAAACCGGAATCACCAATTCGGCGGTCGGCGGCGACAATTCCTTGCGAACGCGCTTTGCCGCAGAGAGGATCTCCGCGCAATGCTTGGGCTCACGCGACCAGGCCATGATCGAAGCGAGACTGTCGGTATCGAGGCCGCCATGGGTCAAAGTATCATGGAAAATCTCATCCAGAGGGCGGCTCGGTTCCGTCATCCGCACAAGCGATTCGATGTGGTGACGCGATTCCCGGAAGACTTCACTAAACGTTGACGACACGATAGTTTCTCCGCGATTGACTAGGGTCCAAGGTTAGAAGCTAGAAGTTAGAAGGCGGAAAGGCTCTGCCTTTCCGGCCCATGCCAAACAGTTACTTCTCATCGGCGCCGCGTCGAAGGCTATGCCTTCGGCGGCGCGGCCGAAAGGAATGGGGTGCGTTCGTTGACCCACGGCTTGCGCCGTGGGCTACAATCTGTCGCCCCTCGGCTGACGGGCTAAATTCCAAGACGAACTTCTGACTCAAGACGCCAAGTTGTTGAATTATTCCTCACCCGATTGTTCAGCAATCGTGTTTCCATGCCGGGCACCCAATGGGCCAGGGTCAGATCGATACGCCCGTGCGGGTTGAAGCAGTTTCGGACAACGAGACCGGAAATCCCTCCTCTTGAAATTTTGGGCAACTTCGGGGAAGATGAACCCATTCCCAGGGCCTTCCTACAAGGAGACGTCATGTACAAGGCGCTTTTGGTTTGCCTGTTCGTACCCCTGCTGCACGCCCAAACCCCATCGCCCAATGATGTTCGCGGAGCGGCCACACGCGCCGTCGCGATAGTCCAGCATGGCGCCACGGGCTTCTCCAAGATTGCGCCGTGTTTTTCCTGCCACAACCACGCGCTGCCCATCATGATGTTGAATATCGCGCGCGAGCGGGGTGTCCCCGTGGACGAAGCTGCGGCCGTCCAAGTTGTGGCCAAGGGGATTCTGTCGTCGCCGGACTTCACCTCGATTGACCGCGCCGTGCAGGACCCCATGATCATTGATCCCGCCGTGGGGGACGGCTGGGGGCTGGTGACGGCGCACGAGGTGGGCGTAAAAACCGAATCTCATCACCAGCATCACGGCGCGGCGGCTGGCCAATTGGCAGAGGCCCGACGGTCATTGGCTCACCGGAGACATGCGGCCGCCCCAATCCTCAAGCTACTTCACCGCCACGGCGCTGGCCCTTCGAGCCATTCGCCTGTACCTGCCGGAATCCATGAGCGCTGAGTTAAGGCTTCGTACGGATCGCGCCTTGCAGTGGTTCTTCTCCACGATACCCCAGACTACGGAGGATTTCACCTTCCGCCTCTTCGGCATCTCTTGGGGCGGGGCGAATGCGGTCGAACGAGGGAGCGCAGCGAAGGACCTGCTCGCCCTGCAACGCGCGGATGGCGGCTGGGGTCAACTCCCCCACCTGCAATCGGACGCCTATTCCACGGGCGAGGCGATGGTGGCGCTGAACGAAGCGGGCGGAGTCGCCGTAACCGATCCCGCCTGGGAAAAAGGCCTGCAATATCTGCTCTCGACGCAGCAGCCTGACGGAACATGGCACGTCGCCACGCGGCAGGTCTCACCCGCCTCAGTCAGCCCGCCCTATTTCGAAAGTGGATTTCCCTACAGCCATGACCAATACATTTCGACGGCGGGCACGTCGTGGGCGGCAATGGCGCTGATGCTTGATTTGCCGAAATCCGCCCAACCCAGCGCGCCCCAGCCATCCGCAATGCCTGTGCCCTCCGGCATCGAACCCTGGATGGAAACCGCATTGTTCGGCACGGTCAAGGAACTGAAGGCGCAATTGAACAAGGGGCTCGACCCCAACAGCAAAACCTCCGAAGGCACAACCTTGCTGATGATGGCGGCGCACGATCCGAAAAAAGTTGAGTTGCTCGTCTCCCAGGGCGCGGTGGTCGGCTCCAAAGCCAAGTCCGGGTTCACGGCGCTGATGGTGGCCGCAACCTACACGGGAACATCACGCACGGTGAAATATTTGATTGATCATGGGGCCGAGGTGAATCCAGGAAAGGGGGTCATGTTTGACGCCTCGCCGCTTTTCTTCGCCAGCATGACGGGTGACGAAGAGAATGTTTCATTGCTGCTGAGCTATCATGCCGACGCGAATCACCGCATGGACCTGCTGGGAATGTTTCCCGGCCAGTCCGCTGTTCGTCGCGCTGGAGTTCGATTATCCCGAGGTGGTCCGCATGCTCATCAAAGGCGGGGCCAACGTGCATGAAAAGGACAATGACGGCATGACCGCGCTGCATTGGGCTGCTGTAGCGCATCGGCCGGACGTGATCAAACCGCTGATCGAGGGCGGCGCGGAGGTGAATGCGGTCGATCGCTTCGGCTACACGCCGCTGCAATATGCCGCCACCATCGACTTCGGGGATTCGTCCACGGCAATCGAACTTTTGCAGGCGGGCGCCGATCCCAATATCAAAGACAAGGATGGAAAAACCGCTTTCGTCCGCGCCGAGAAGTATCCTTATATCGCTGCTGCTTTGGCGGGGGCGAAACATTAATTGCTCTCCGGCAATGCCGGAGTATTTGCGGTGTCAGACCCTCGAGGGCCTGACCGGCGGCGGCAAAAGACCCCTCACCCGATCCGTCGGCCGACGGATGCGGCCTCTCCCCGGGGGGAGGCATCTGATCGTTAATGCTCTTCTGCGGACAAGCAAAACTCCGCGCTAAATGCCAGCAGGATTATCCAGCCAGTAGATCGTCATTCCGGAAAGCAATTTGGGATAAAAGTCAGTGGATTTTTGCGGCATCGGGCAGTCGGCGATGGCGTTGTCATGCACCGCAGCCACCGGCGTGGGATTCAGCAGAAAGGCCACCTGCCCCTTGCCCTGGTCCACGCGTTCGCAGGCCGCGGCGGCATTGCGGAAGTAGGTGAGATTCTTTTCTTCCCGCACCGCTTGGGCATTAATTCCCAGTACGCGGTCGAGCACGAGCCGGTGCAACAACGCAACATCCAACCGGCGCATGGTGGAAGGAAGATCGGCAAGCGCGCCGTCGAGGTCAAAATCCGGGCGGAGGCGCAGCAGGGCGAGCTTTCCCGGTCCGGCATAGGCAGCGAGGGTGGGGCGCTCGCGCCCGGCAGCCGCGAGTTTGGCGGCTAGTTGCGGCATCCATTCACTCGCCGGGCCTGCCAAGTCCACGTTCTCCCAATCAAACACCTGACGGGCTCCAGCCGAAAACTTCGTTCCAATCGAAACTTGCCAGGCTGTGAACCATTCGGTGCGTGGGCAGCACGGTGAGGCCGTCGGTCTCCATGCGGACGAAGGTCATCATCACGTATTCGGAGGCCGCGCCCTTGATTCCCTGCTCGCGGCAGAAATTGCGGTAGGCGAGCGCGGTTTCATAGCGATGATGTCCGTCGGCGATGACGAGCCGCTTGTCGCGCATCGCCGAAGTCACCGCGGCGATTAACTGCGGGTTGTCAATCATCCACGCCGAGTGAAGGGTCGAGTACTCGTCCGTAACCTGCTCCCACGGCTTCCCGGCGGTTGCTGCGGCCAACAAATTCTCGACGGCGCCGGCGGGGTCACTATAGAGCATAAAAATTTGGCCGTAGTGGGCACGTGTAGCCTTCAGCAATTCCATGCGGTCGGCCTTCGGACCCGAGAGCGTCTCCTCATGACGATGCACGACTCGCGCGGAGTAATCCTCGAGGCGCAGGAGAGCGATGAAGCCTTGGCGCACCTTGCGGACGCCCGGCTGGCCGGGGACTTCATACTCCTGATGATAGGGAAAGATCGCAGGCTTGCTTGCCGAGACCAGCACGCCGTCCTTGATCCATGACCTGAAATCGTTTGCGGCCCGCGTGTAGACGCTGTTTTTGGCGTCATCCTGGGGCGTCGTCCGTCCACGAATAATGCGAACCAGGTTGTGCGGGCTTAGACCGTAATAGCGGGCCTGCATTTCGGGTGAAATCTTGTCATAGGGCTGGGTTACCACCGTTCCGAGGTCGGGAGTTTTCTTCGGATCATAGTAAAGCGCGCGAAAAGGGAGGATTTCTGCCATGGGGCTCGCTTTCGATTAAAATGTGCGTGAATTTTAAAACTACCACACGGCTGCGCTGTGCGTCGAGGCCAATACAGGCTAGAATAATGGGGGGCTTTTGCCATAGGTGGCCGCAAGAATCGCCCGCCGGCTGTGACTTCCGCGGTCAAAAGGACCCCCCTGAAAGGCCTCTTGCATGGCTGAATTGCGACTCGACCCCTTTACGCGCCGCTGGGTCGTCACCGGTAGGCGGCCTGTCATGCCGGACGTCCACGACGCGAAAGGGGGCTGCCCGTTCTGCCCCGGGAACGAGTCCATGACTCCCCGGTCCATTCGGGAGTATGACGATGCCACCGGCGCCTGGATGGTGCGTGTGTTTCACGATCGCGCGCCGCTGTTTGTGGTGGAGGGCAACCTCGATCGCCGCGGGGAGGGAATGTTCGACCGCATGAACACGATCGGGGCGCATGAAATCGTCGTGGAAACTCCCGTCCATGGAATAACGCTGGCGCAACTGCCCGCGGAGCATGTCGGGCGCGTTCTTGAATCGTTCCGCGACCGGATCCTTGACCTTAAGCAGGACCGCCGCATGAGGTACGTATCGCTGTTCAAGGACCAACATCCGCCGTCGGCGACTCTGGAAGGCCATGCATTTTCGCAAGTGCTGGGGACGCCGGTACTGCCGCAATTATTAGAGATTGAATTCCGCTGGAGCCGCGCGCACTACCAGAAACACGAACGATGCATCTATTGCGATGCGGTTCAGCAGGAGTTGCAGGAAGACGTCCGCGTGGTGGATCAAACCGATGAATTCGTGGCCTTTTGTCCCTTTGGTTCACGCTGGTCCTATGAGCTTTGGATTGTCCCCACGCACCATTCCTCATCCTTCGAGAGCGACATGGGTGAGGCGGCAAGGGTGGCGTCGCTTGCCTCGTTCCTGAAGACGTGCCTCCAGCGCATCGAAAGGGTTTCGCAATCTCTACACCTCGTAATTCACACGGAGCCGAATCTCTCGGCGTGGAAGCCGCAGCAGGATTGGTGGAAAACCCTGCGCGAGGATTATCACTGGCACATCGAGATTCAGCCGGACGTTGAGGGCAAGCGACGCTATCTCGGCACCGAGGGATTTCACTTCAATCCCATTCCCGCCGAGCAGGCTGCCCTGGTTTTGCGCGCCTTTGGAATGGGGCAAGGGCAGGAATCCACAAGCTAAAATATGGTCAATTCCGCAAATTCAGAATGGAAACAAGCTCGACTCCTGGTCTTTGATCTCGACGGCACGCTGGTGGACAGCAAACAGGATCTGGCCTTGAGCGTCAACGCCATGCGCCAGGAAATGGGGCTGCCTCCCCTGACCCTTGATTTGATTTCATCCTATGTCGGCCAAGGCGTCCTGGTGCTGGTCCGCCGTTCCCTTGGGACACAAGCCACGGATGAGAATGTGGACAAGGGCCTGGCCTTTTTCCTGAATTATTACCGCCAGCACATGCTGGATAACACAGTTCCATACCCCGGGGTTTCGGAATCCCTGGAGCAACTCAAAGGGCACAAAATGGCGGTGTTGACCAACAAACCCGTCAATTTCAGCCGCGAGATGATTTCGCGGCTTGGGTACGATGGCTACTTTTCCTACGTCTATGGCGGCAACAGCTTTGCGCAGAAGAAACCCGACCCAGTGGGATTGCACAAATTGATGGCGGACGTCCAAGTAACTCCGCGTGAAACGGTGATGATCGGCGATTCCGACACGGACATCCTGACCGGCCGGAATGCGGGCGTATTGACCTGCGGCGTCACCTACGGATTCGGGGCGGAAACGCTCGAGAAGGTCCCGCCGGATATGATCATTGACGATATGCGGGAGCTGCCCCCCACTGTTGAACGGCCAGCGCAGACTATAGCGAGCGCGGATTCTTTTTTCGGGCCGAGGCGATAAGTGCCATTGGCTCCAACTTGTACCGGGCCTCTCGCATCCAACCCCAATGAGCCTTTCTATGGCGTTTTCCAAGATCATGACCAAGCGGGAACGAGTCTTCCCCGCCCAAACGAAAGTGGGTTGGGGAAAAATCGATGGTGGGCTGATGATTCTCTGCCTTGCCGCCTGCTTGCTGGCTCCGGCAATGCATTTTGCCAACAGGCGCCGGCGAAGCCTGAATCTGCCAATCCCCCCAAAACCGTGACACCCACCCCGGAAACGACGGAAGACACAGACGAGGTGCTTCCGGGCGATTGGGGTCCGGAACTGCTCTATGGAATCCTCAGCTCCCCCAACGAGGAGGCGCAATTTGGGTTGCTGCGCGCCGCATTCGCCGCGGGCCCGGCCATCGTTCCTGAGCTCAAGGAAGCGTTGAAGGACGACCGCACGGCAGAGTTCGCGGCACAATCACTCGCCTATATCGGAGGCGACCCGGTGCTCCCCGTGCTGGAAAGTCTGCTGAACGACAAACGCGACCTCAACCTCAGAAGATTTACCTACGGTGCGCTCGCGGAGTTCGATTCCCCCAAGGCGACCGACATCCTTTTCGACGTCATCGCCCATTCCGACACGGAGCCCGATCGAACGGTTACAGAGGCGGCGATCATTGCCCTCACCGTCCGCACGGATACGGGAATCCTCACCCGAATCAATAACACGGAAAAGAATCTTCAGGATGTTGTCATTCGCGACGATCTCGACAACGCTCGCATGGTGATTTCGGAACGCGCCAAGTATCTCGCCACGAACCAGGGAAAAAAGGCCGGAGGATCGATTGATTCCGCCGTGCGGACTTATTTCCTGCCCGCTTTGGAGACTCCGACGGGGCCTTCGGCGCCCGCTCCATCAGCCACCACCATGAAACATGGTGAAAAGAAACCGGCCAATCTTTCTTCACCAGCCCCCAAGCTGACCCCTCCACTGGTCACGGTGAGTGTCCAGAGTGTTACACTTTCACCCGACAAGAACCGGGCACTGGCCCGCGTGCTTTTCCAGGACCCCACGGCAATGGCCTACTACGATTTCGTGCTGGTGAAGCAGTTTGGCAATTGGCAACTCGCAAGCGTCTGGCTGGGGCCTGAAATGGACAAGCCCGGGGCTGCGACCAAAGACACTGATTCCGAAAAAGACGACCCGGACGCCGGCGATCTACATTGAGGATTTTCGGTTATAACCATGGTTGCGATGAAGGGCCCGGCCACGCGTCGCACGCATCTTCAGGTCTAATAGCCCACCGCCATGCGCCACGTCATCATTGGAACTGCCGGCCATATCGATCACGGCAAATCCGCGCTCATCCTGGCCCTCACCGGCACCGACCCCGACCGCTGGGAAGAAGAGAAACGCCGCGGCATCACGATTGATCTGGGATTTGCCCATCTCGACCTGGGTCAAGATCTGCGCATTGGATTCATCGACGTTCCCGGCCATGAACGATTCGTGAAGAACATGCTGGCGGGGGTGGGCGGCATCGATCTGGTCATGCTGATCGTCGCCGCGGATGAATCCATCAAGCCACAGACGCGTGAGCATTTTGATATCTGCCGATTGCTGGGAATTCGCCGGGGATTGGTGGTCATCACCAAGTCCGACTTGGTCGACCGGGAGGCGCTCGATCTGGTGCGCCTGGAGGTTCAGGATTTTGTAGCGGGGTCATTCCTGGCGGGGGCTCCCGTGGTGGCGGTCAGCGCTCACACCGGGTCTGGGCTGCAGGAACTTAAAGGCCAGCTTCGCCAGCTTTCCTTGGAAGTGAAACCTCGTCAAACCGATTTGCCCTTCCGCCTTCCCATCGACCGATCCTTCGCCATAAAAGGATTTGGCACAGTTGTTACCGGAACTCTCATTGCGGGGACAATTGCGAAAGAAGCTGAAGTTGAAATCTTTCCGCTAAGAAAGCGTGTCCGCGTGCGCGGCGTCGAGGTTTACAACTTACCCGCTGAAAAAGCCGTGGCAGGGCAACGCACCGCGTTAAACCTGGCTGGCATCGAAGCCCGGCAGATTTCCCGGGGAATGGTATTGGGTCCACCCGGTTTTTTTGAACCGACCGCCGCCCTCGGCTGTAGTCTGAATCTCTTGCCCAGCGCTCGCCCGCTCAAAAATCACGCGCCGGTGCATTTTCACTGCGGGACCTCGGAGATGGTGGCGCGGGTGGTTCTGCTGGAGGGTAAGGCGCTCACACCGGGCCTGACGGGATATGTCCAGCTACGGCTCTCCGAGCCCGGCCTCTTTGTGCCCGGCGACCGTTTCATCATCCGGCAATTCTCTCCTGTCACCACGATTGGCGGAGGCGCTGTGCTGGATACCGCGCCTCCAAAATTCAAAGGCGGCGACGCTTCGGCAATTGCGGCACTGCGAACATTGGAGGAAAGCACTCCCGAGGCGCGGCTTGAACTGCGGGTCGAGCGTGCGGGTGAAACCGCCCCCGCTGCACTCGCGGCATTGATGGGATTACAACCCGCGGATATTCTCCAATTGGCAAAATCGCTCGCGAATCAGAAGCGGCTCGTGCTGCTCGGGCAACCGCCAAGTCTGCTGATTCACGCGACACACTTCGCGCGATTGGCGGAGCTTCTGGTCGAGCAGCTCAAATCGTTGCACGCAGCAAATCCCCTCGTCGCAGGATTTCCCAAGGAAGAGTTGCGCGCCAGGCTCGCCACTGGACGAGAGCGCTCGCTGCCGTCACCCGAGCTGCTCAATGCCTTGCTGCAACACCTGACGGTATGCGGGAAAATCGAGGTCGACGCAGAAGCCGTTCGCTTGAAGGGCCGCGCGGTGCAGCTATCTCCCGAGGAAGTCGCAGCGTGCAACCAAATCGCAGCCGCTTTTGAAAGGGCCGGACTGACCGTACCCAGCGCGCCGGAGGTTCTCGCCACACTTCGTATCGACCGTTCCCGCGCCGAAAAGCTATTAAAGCTGCTGGTCAAGGATAATGTCCTTTTTAAGATCACCGAGGATTTGATCTTCCACCAATCGGCCCTGCGCAAGCTCCGCGAACTTCTGGCTCAGCACAAAACGAAGAACCGCCGCCTGAGCGTGCCCGAATTCAAACAGCTCACAGGCATCTCGCGAAAGTATGCGATACCTTTGCTGGAATATTTGGACCGGGAGCACGTCACTCGCCGGGAAGGAAACGAGCGGGTCATTCTCTGAGCGCTACTGTATGGTGGCGATCAGCACGCCGAAGGGTGGCAGGGTCACTCCAGACAAATCTTCAATATCACCGGGCCGCGCAAAGGTGCTCAGCAGAACCTTGGATTCCCTGCCCGCCTCGCGCAAGCTCACTTTCTGCGGCGCATCCTGATAATTTAGAGCGACGAGAACCGCTCCGCCCCCGGGAGCTGTACGCACGAAGGCGAGCACGTTTTGGCCCTGCGTGCCAAGGCTGCGGAAGCCGCCCTCGCTCAGCACCGCGTTCTGCCGGCGCAGATGCAGCATCGCCTTGTAAAAGTTCAGAAGCGAGTTGGGGTCCCTTTCCTCGGCGGCGACGTTCACTTGTTTGTAAGTGGGGGGCACGGGCAGCCACGTGGCGTCCGCGGTGCTAAAACCGGCGTTTTTCGCCACACTCCACTGCATGGGAGTGCGCTCACCGTCGCGCCCCTTTTCCTTTGGCCAGCCGGCGCGGCCGATGGGGTCCTTGACGTCCTCCCGGCGCGTGGGATCGGTGGTCTTCATGCCGATCTCCTCGCCGTAATACATCAGCGCCGAACCGCGCGGCGCGAGCAGCGTTGCGGCAATCACCTTAGCCATCTGCACGCGCTGTGCAGCGTTGAGGCCTTCACCATAGCGGTCCCAGCTTCGCGAACGGTCGTGGTTGTCGAACACCAGGAGCGGTGTGTCCCCGGACGGCAGGGCCATCACGGCATCCAGTTTGGCCCCATAATTTCGCCGCCGAACGCTCGTCCGGTAAACCCACCTGCGTCGCCATCGGCAGATTGATTTCATCGCCGTGGCCATAGATTTGCTCCATCTGCTTGGTGGTCGGATAGTAGACCTCGCCCACCAGGACGCCGCCGGGACAATGGTTCGTCACCTGCCGCATCTCGCGAAAGACATCGTGCATCTCCGGCAGGTCGGTGGTGTGGACGTGCTGAACGTTCGGGTCGCCGAAGGCGTTGGTGCCGGGCAACACAGGATCATCGGTGAGCTTGGGATCTTCGAATAGCGTCTCGAGTGCATCCAGCCGGAAGCCGCTGACACCCTTGTCCATCCAGAAGCGCATCACGCCATACATCGCCTTGCGAACTTCAGGATTGCGCCAGTTCAAATCCGGCTGCTGCTTGTAGAAGAAATGATAGTAAAACTGCGGACGCTCGGCACCCCACTCCCACGCCGGGCCCCCGAACAGTGAAGTCCAGTTGTTCGGCACAGCGCGCTGGTCCGGCCCCTTTCCGTCGTGCCAGACATACCAGTCAGCCTTGGGATTCGTCCGTGACGACTCCGATTCGCGGAACCACGCGTGCTGGTCGGAGGTGTGGTTCACCACAAAATCGAGCAGCACGCGGATGGGCGCTTCTTCGCCTCGGCCATCAGCCGATCGAAGTCCGCCATGGTGCCGTATTCGGGCGCAATCGCCTCATAGTTGGCGTCATACCCGAAATCGACTTGCGGCGAGGGAAAGCACGGAGTGATCCAGATGGCGTCAATGCCGAGATCTTGAAGGTAGGCGAGGTGCTCCGTGATGCCGATTCAGGTCGCCAAGACCGTCGCCGTTTGTATCACCGAAGCTGCGCGGATAGATTTCGTAAATTACCGAGTGCCGCCACCATGGTTCTGGGGCTTGGGCCGCGGTCGCACCTTCCGTCACGATGGGAGTCGCACCCTGAACGATCCGCTTCTCCACGCCAATACACAGCGACGAGAGCGCCAGAGCGGCGATTGCCAGGCTTGTTTCGATTGACCGAAAAATTCTCATCCCGCCCCCTTGATTGACGCTCCAGCCCGAGCCGCGCTGTGTCCCGGAAGCCATGTTACCGGCGCGGTTCCGCCTCCGCGCCCGCGGCGTTTCCGTGCTCAATCTTGAGAATCGTCTCGTAAAGCAGCGCCACCGGAAGCCCGACCACGTTGAAAAAGCATCCCGAAATGTGAACGACGAATTTGGAGGCGAGTCCCTGGATGGCATAGGCTCCCGCCTTGTCATACGGCTCGCGGGTCGCCACATAAGCTCGAATTTCCTCTTCGCCGAGCTCGCGAAAAGTCACAAAGGTGCTTTCATGATCGAGGGCTAAGACCCTTTCAGGCGCCTGGACAAGGCAGAGCGCCGTGATGACCCGGTGCGTTTGGCCGGAGAGAAGCCGCAGCATCCGCGTGGCGTCGAAGGGGCCGGAAGGCTTGCCCAGAATCATTTCGCCCGTAACTACAATCGTATCTGCGGCGAGAACCATGCGGCCGGGGGCAGCCTGGGAGCCAACATGCAGAGCTTTACTGCGAGCGACGCGGCGAGCGTATTGTTCCGGAATCTCGCCTGCGGACGGCTCGCCCTCGTCAATGCCGCTCGGGCTGACTTCGAAATCAAAACCGGCGTTGCGGAGCTCACTGCGACGGGGCGAATTAGAGGCAAGAAGTAACTTCATGAAATGGTCATGGGGCAATCGAACCCTGCTCTTCGACGAGATTACCACCGCCGCCTGAAACTAACAACGGATGACTTGCCTTCGCAGCCTTTTCCCGTTGCCGGGCAATGTGCTAGACTATGCACTCTTCCGCAAGAAAATTTTCCAATCCGGGGAATTCAAGTCGTGGATGAAATCGGAAAACTCCTGCCCACGCTGCTTAAGAAAGAAGTCCGTCGGCCCGAGTCGCGCCTGCTGGAGATCATCGTCCCTTGTGGTCGCGGGCTGTGGGCAGAGCCATGGCGCAACATTCACGCCCGGTTTCGTTTGAATTTGGTACCCTGACGCTGCACACGGATTGCCCTACGTGGGGGAGACAGCTTCGCCAGATGACGGAGGAAATTCGCGCCAAAGTGAATGGCTTTCTGGGACAGGCGATAGTCAAGAGACTGCGGATCAAGACCGTGCCCCACCTTCAGACCGTTCTTGATGCGGTGAAGGAGCGGGCCACCGAGCCACCCGGAATTTCTTCCGCAGACATGGCGATGATCCGCGATTCAATTGCCGATCCGGAAATCGCCTCGGCGCTGGCAAGCTCGTATGCCAAATATTTCTCTCGTTCCCGGAGCTAACCCAACCTTTATGCCCTTCACCGAAAAGGATGTTCGCTACGTCGCCGACCTCGCTCATCTTGAGCTGACCGATGAAGAGGTCAAGAAGTATCTGCCCCAGCTCGATTCCATCCTCCAGCATGTCGACAAGCTCAACGAGCTGGGCACCACGGCTATCGAGCCCATGGCACAGGTCACTTACCCGGGGTCGGAGAATGCGGCATTGCGCGCGGACGACACGCGCAAGTGTTTCACTCAGGATGAGGCGCTGGCTAACGCTCCAGAGCAGGGTGCGGGATGCTTCAAAGTGCCAAGCGTTATCGAGCGGGAAGACTGAGGGCATTTTGGATTATGGATTCTCGATTTTGGATTAAGGAAATACGAAAGAATCTCCCAAGTTAACCTAGAAACGCAAATCCACAATGAAGCCTTTTGAGGCAATCGACGCACTATGGACTTCACAACCCTAAGTATCAGCCAGATTCGCGAATTGTTAATGAGCCGGAAGGCTTCGGCCGTGGAAATCGCCCAAGCTCACTTGGCGCAAATCGAGACGAGAGACAAGGAAGTCCGCGCCTACTTCAGCCTCTGCCCGGATCGCGCCCTCGCCAAGGCAGAGAAAGTGGACGAGGCGATTTCAGCCGGGCAAGGAATTGGCGCCTCTCGCGGGCGTACCGGTGGCGGTGAAGGACGTCATCCTGACGCGCGGAACACGCACTACCTGCGCTTCAAAGATTCTCGAAAATTATGTCGCCCCCTACGACGCCACCGCAGTTAAGCGATTGGAAGCTGCAGGGGCTGTGATCCTGGGGAAGACGAATTGCGATGAGTTCGCGATGGGATCGTCCACCGAAAATTCCCGCTTCTTTCCCACCCGAAACCCCCGCGACCTGACGCGTGTGCCGGGAGGATCGAGCGGCGGGTCCGCCGCTGCCGTCGCGGCAAATTTCGCCACGGTTTCACTCGGCTCTGACACGGGCGGCTCGATTCGCCAGCCCGCGGCGTTCTGCGATGTTGTCGGGATGATGGGGACCTACGGAAGGGTTTCGCGCTACGGACTCGTGGCCTTCGCCTCGTCGCTGGACCATATTGGCCCCTTTGGCCGTTCGGTGAAGGATGTCGCTCTGGTGCTTCAGACCATTGCGGGGCCCGACCCGCTTGATTCCACCTGCGCCGCATTGCCCGTGGATGATTATGTCGGGCGGCTTAACCGGCGACATCAGGGGAATCCGTGTCGGCGTGCCCGACGGAATTTCTAAGGGCCTTAATTCTGAAATTGGCGCGAATATTCAGAAGGGCATCGACCTTTTCAGAAAGCTCGGATGCCAGATCGTGCCTATCAGCCTGCCGCACACTGATTATGCCATCGGGTGCTACTACATTATTTGCACGGCGGAAGCCAGCTCCAACCTTGCCCGCTATGATGGCGTGCGCTACGGTTTCCGTTCGCCTGAGTACGACGATTTGCGCGACATGTACCGGAAGATCGCGCGACCAGGCTTTGGCGCCGAAGTGAAGCGCCGCATCATTTTGGGGACTTACGTTCTGAGCTCCGGCTACTACGATGCCTATTATTTGAAAGGCCAGAAAGTTCGAACACTGATCACGCGCGACTTCATCGAAGCCTTCGACGAAGTCGACGTCATCGTCACGCCGACCTCACCCATTCCGCCTTTCAAGTTGGGGGAAAAAGTCGACGACCCGCTCCAGATGTACCTCGCCGACATCTATACCGTGACCGCAAGTCTCGCAGGGATTCCCGGGATCAGTGTTCCCTGCGGTAAAACGGCGAGCGAACGACTCCCCGTCGGCATGCAAATTCTCGCCAATCACTTCGATGAAGCCCGCCTGCTGCGCGTCGCCGACGCTTTTGAAAAAGCGGGGGGATTTTCGGTCAGCTAGTCTCACTAGATGGGAGATTTCCATCCGGGACATTGTTCGTCTTTTGTCCAATTCCCAACCCAAAAACAAAAAGGCCAGCGATCTGATTTCTTTTTCTCAGACCGCCGGCCTAGTTGGGATTATTCGAAAAGTTACTGCGTTCTCGCCTCGTCCTCGTCGGCCAAATCCGCGCCCACCGCGGTTGCAGCGGAGGCAGGAATGGCGGCTTCCACGGGAGTCGTGACTTCCGGAGCGGGCGGCTCGGCTTCGGTGAGCAGCTTGAAGTTCCGGTAGAACTCCAGTCCGGTTCCCGCCGGAATCAAGCGGCCCATGATCACGTTCTCCTTCAACCCGCGGAGGTGATCCACAGCGCCGCGGATGGAGGCTTCGGTGAGGACGCGCGTGGTTTCCTGGAACGACGCGGCCGAGATGAAGGAATCGGTGGCGAGAGACGCCTTGGTGATTCCAAGCACAGAGCGCGCGCCCAACGGCCGGCTTGCCACCATTGGCCTTGGCCCGCTCGTTCTCCAGACGGAAGCGGAATTTATCCACCTGCTCGTCCAGCAGGAAATCGGTGTCGCCCACGTCTTCAACTTTGACCCATCGCATCATCTGACGCGCAATCACTTCGATGTGCTTGTCATTGATGTTGACGCCCTGCAGACGGTAGACTTCCTGGATTTCGTCCACCAGGTACTTCTCCAGTTCCTTCTCGCCCAGCACCGCCAGGATATCGTGCGGATTGCGCGGGCCGTCCATCAACGGCTCACCCGCCTTGACGCGCTCGCCTTCCTGAACGGAAACGTGCACGCCGCGGGGCAGCAAGTATTCCTTGGTCTCGCCCTTATCCGGAACCACCAGAATCTTGCGTTGACCCTTCACCACGTCGCGTAACGAACGATGCCGTCGATTTCCGTGATGACCGCGGGCTCGTGGGGCTTGCGGGCTTCGAAGAGTTCCACGACGCGCGGCAGACCGCCGGTGATGTCCTTGGTCTTGGTGGTTTCACGCGGAATCTTGGCCAGAACGTCGCCGGGGCTGACCTCGTCACCCTCCTGCACCATCAAGTGGGCGCGCGAGGGCATCAGGTATTTCTTGGTCCCCTTCTTCTCGTTGCGGATGACGATTTGCGGCTGGAACTTCTCTTCCGACGCCTCCTTCACCACCCACTGCGACAAGACCGGTTACTTCGTCCACCTGCTCCTGCACGGTGACTCCCGCTTCGAGGTCCTTGAACTGCACGGTTCCCGCAACTTCCGTCAGGATTGAGAAGGTGTAAGGATCCCACTCGACGATGTTTTCACCCATTTTCACGGGCGCGCCATCGGCCACCTTGATGCGGGCGCCGTACACCACCGAGTAGCGCTCGCGCTCGCGGCCCTTGTCGTCCACGATGGCCACCGCGCCGTTGCGGTTCATGACCACGTGCGCGCCTTCGCGGTTCATGACGGTCTGAATGCTGTGATACTTCAGGAAACCGTGGTTCTTGGCTTCCAGGGTGCTCTGCTCGGAAATACGGCTGGCCGTGCCGCCGATGTGGAACGTCCGCATGGTGAGCTGAGTGCCCGGTTCGCCGATGGACTGCGCGGCGATGACTCCCACCGCCTCGCCCATCTCCACCATCCGGCCGGTGGCCAGGTTGCGTCCGTAGCAGCGCACGCAAACGCCGCGCTTGCGATTCGCAGGTCAACACGGAGCGAATCTTGACGCGCTCGATGCCGGCCGCCTGGATCGCCGCCGCCAGGTCTTCGTTTATCTCCTGGTTGACATCGACAATCACGTTGCCTTCGTAGTCCTTGATCTTTTCCAGCGAAACGCGGCCCACGATGCGGTCGCGGAGAGGTTCCACAACTTCGCCCGCTTCCACGATGGGCTCGACGAAGATTCCGTCGAGCGTGCCGCAATCGAATTCGGAGATGATCACGTCCTGCGCCACATCCACCAGACGGCGGGTGAGGTAACCGGAATCGGCCGTCTTCAATGCGGTATCCGCCAGCCCTTTACGCGCGCCGTGCGTGGAGATGAAGTACTGCAACACGTTCAACCCTTCGCGGAAATTCGCGGTGATGGGGGTCTCGATGATTTCGCCCGAGGGCTTGGCCATCAAGCCGCGCATTCCGGAGAGCTGGCGGATCTGCTGTTTGAACCGCGCGCGCCGGAGTCGGCCATGATGTAAATCGGGTTCATCTGGCCGGTTTCGTCCTGCTTCTCCATGACCTGGAACATTTCGTTGGCCACGTCGTCGGTCACGTTTGACCAGATGGCAATGACCTTGTTATAGCGCTCGCCGTGGGTGATGGCGCCTTCCTGGTACTGCTTTTCAACTTCGATGACTTCCTTTTCCGCGTTGCTGACCAGGGTCGCCTTGCTCTGTGGAACGACGAGATCGTCGATACCGATTGAAATTCCCGCCTTGGTTGCGTACAGGAAGCCCAGGGTCTTCACGCCATCCAGCATCGCAACCGTGGTTTCAAGACCAAAGCGCAGGTAGCAGTAATTCACCAGCGCGCCCAGACCCTTCTTGCGGAGCAATCCGTTGACAAATGGCATCAGCGGCTGGCCCGTGGTCGGATCTTTGGGCAGATGATCGTTCAGGATGACCCGGCCGACGGTCGTATTGATGAACTGCTTGTTGACGGTGATGGGCTCGGTGTGCAGCACGTCCTGATCGTCGTAAGCCGTGGTCAAATCGATGACGCGCCCGGTATAACGCAAGCGGATCGGAGTCAGGGTTTCGACTTCACCGGCTTCGAGAGCCAGAACCACTTCTTCGGCATTGGCAAACGCGCGGCCATCGCCCTTCGCGCCGCGCTTATCCTTGGTCAGGTAATAGCAACCGAGCACAATGTCTTGAGTGGGGACAGCCAGCGGTTGGCCGTTGGCGGGCGAAAGAACGTTTTGCGCCGAGAGCATCAGCACCGAAGCTTCGATTTGCGCTTCGGGTGAGAGCGGAATGTGTACGGCCATCTGGTCGCCGTCGAAGTCAGCGTTGAATGCGGTACAGACCAGGGGATGAATCTTGATGGCCTTGCCTTCGACGAGTACAGGTTCAAAGGCTTGAATGCCCAAGCGGTGCAGCGTGGGAGCACGATTCAAGAGGACCGGATGCCCCTTGATGACTTCTTCCAGGATGTCCCAGACCACGGGCTCCTGCCGCTCCACCATCTCTTTTGCCGCCTTGATGGTGGTGCAGTGACCCGCTTGTTCCAGCCGGTGGTAGATGAAGGGCTTGAAAAGTTCGAGCGCCATCTTCTTGGGGAGACCGCATTGGTGCAACTTCTGCTCCGGCCCCACAACGATGACCGAACGGCCGGAATAGTCGACGCGCTTTCCCAGGAGGTTTTGACGGAAGCGGCCCTGCTTGCCTTTGAGCGTGTCGGAGAGCGACTTGAGCGGGCGGTTGTTGGCGCCACGCAGCACGCGGCCACGGCGGCCGTTATCGAACAGCGCGTCCACGGCTTCCTGCAACATGCGCTTTTCGTTGCGGACGATGACATCCGGCGCGTGCAACTCCATCAACTTCTTCAGCCGGTTGTTGCGGTTGATCACGCGGCGATAGAGGTCGTTCAGGTCGGAAGTGGCAAAACGCCCGCCGTCCAGCGGTACCAGAGGCCGCAACTCGGGGGGATCACCGGGATCACGTCGAGGATCATCCATTCCGGCTTGTTTCCGGACCGGCGGAAGGCTTCCAGCACTTTGAGGCGCTTGGCGTATTTCACGCGCTTCTGCTGCGAAGGGTCGGCCTTCATCTTCTCGCGCAACTCCTCGGCGAGTTCTTCAATCGGCACCATCTTGAGCAGTTCTTTGATGGCTTCGGCGCCCATTCCGGCACGGAACTTGCCTGGATATTCCTGTTGCAGGGCGCGGAAGCGCTCTTCCGTGAGCAGCTCCTTTTCCTTCAGCGGAGCTTCACCGGGATCGATGACCACGTATTGTTCAAAATAGAGAACGCGCTCGAGGTCGCGCAGGGCGATGTCGAGCAGGTGGCCGATGCGGCTGGGCAGGCCTTTGAAGAACCAGACGTGCGAGCAGGGCGAGGCCAGTTCGATGTGCCCCATGCGCTCGCGGCGAACTTTGGAAAGCGTCACTTCGACGCCGCACTTGTCGCAAATCACGCCGCGGTGCTTCATGCGCTTGTATTTTCCGCACAAGCACTCCCAATCCGTCACCGGACCGAAAATGCGGGCGCAGAACAAGCCATCGCGCTCGGGTTTGAAGGTGCGGTAGTTGATGGTTTCCGGCTTGGTCACTTCACCGTGCGACCACGACCGGATCTTTTCCGGTGAAGCCAGGCTGATGCGGATGGCATCAAACTCACCAATCAAACTTACTCGATCATATGGGCTGCTTCGAAACACTGTTTCCCTCCTTGGTTACTAGCACCCACGCCACGAATCTCGAAATTCGAAACTCGTCATTCTTAATTCGTAATTGCCTTACTCTGCCCCCACCGGAGCAAGCTGTTCTTTCTCCTTGGGTTTCTTGATCAATTCCACATCGAGGCAGAGGCTTTGCAACTCGCGAACGAGCACGTTGAACGATTCCGGGACTCCCGGCTCGATGGCCGCCTCACCTTTGACGATGGCTTCGTAAATTTTGGCGCGTCCATAAACGTCGTCGGATTTCGCCGTGAGCAATTCCTGCAGAATGTAGGCTGCGCCGTACGCTTCGAGGGCCCAGACTTCCATTTCGCCGAAACGCTGTCCGCCGAACTGCGCCTTGCCTCCCAGGGGCTGCTGAGTGATGAGGGAGTAGGGGCCGATCGACCGGGCGTGAATCTTGTCGTCCACCAGGTGCGAGAGTTTGAGCATGTAAATGTAGCCAACCGTGACGGGCTGCTCGAACTTATCGCCGGTCATTCCATCGTAGAGCGTAATTTTGCCCGAAGACGGCAGACCCGCCTTTTCCAGAAATTCCTTGATTTCCTTTTCCGTTGCGCCGTCGAACACCGGGGTCGCGAAGGCCACACCCTGCGGAGAACGTACTTTCCGTAATCAACCACCTGCTCGTCGTCCCAGTTGTCGACCGCGGTGGCCAGCGGGTTGCCGCGGTAGAGGCTCTTGATCTCCTTGCGCAAAAGCTCCGCGCGATTTTCCTGGTCAGAAGGTTGCGCATCTTGGCGCCGACTTCCCTTGCCGCCCAACCAAGGTGAGTCTCGAGAATCTGCCCGACGTTCATGCGGGAAGGGACGCCCAGGGGATTCAGCACCACTTCCACCGGAGTCCCATCCGGCATGTAGGGCATGTCTTCCTCGGGCAGGATGCGCGCGATGACGCCCTTGTTACCGTGCCGGCCGGCCATCTTATCGCCGACCGACAGCTTGCGCTTCATGGCGATGTAGACCTTGACCAGCTTGATCACTCCGGGCGGCAATTCATCGCCCTTCTTCAGCTTCTGAATCTTCTCGTCGGTGATCTTGCGCAGGATGTCGATCTGCCGCGAGGTCATCTCCTCGATCTCGTCAATCTTCTCCAGCAGGGTCGGATCCTTCTTGGCAATCCTCATGCGTTTCAGGTTGCGGGTGCTGACGCGCGACAGGACGTCGCGGGTGAGCTTGGTGCCCTTCATGACCAGGCGCTTGTTGGTCTTCTCGTCGTGCAGGTCGGCGAGCAGTTCCTCGCCTTCCAGCAGCGCGCAGAGGCGCTTCAAGCGCTCGTCCTGAAGGATGCGAATTTCGTCGTTTAGGTTCTTCTCCAGGCGGCCGACTTGCGAACCTTCGATGGTCTTGGCGCGCTCATCCTTCTCCGCGCCCTTGCGGGAGAAGATCTTGACGTCCACAACGATGCCCTCGATGCCGGGAGGGCAGGTCAGGGATGCGTCGCGAACATCGCCGGCCTTTTCGCCGAAGATGGCCCGCAGCAGTTTTTCTTCCGGGGTCAGTTGGGTTTCGCCTTTGGGCGTAACCTTGCCCACCAGAATATCGCCCGGCTTCACGTATGCGCCGATGCGGATGATGCCGCTCTCGTCCAGGTCCTTCAGCAGCGACTCGGAAAGGTTGGGAATGTCGCGGGTGATTTCTTCCGGACCCAGCTTGGTGTCGCGGGATTCGATTTCGAACTCCTCGATGTGAATCGAGGTGTAGGAATCTTCCTTCACCAGCTTTTCGCTGACCAGGATGGCGTCTTCAAAGTTGTAACCGCGCCAGGGCATGAAGGCCACCAGCACGTTGCGTCCCAGCGCCAGTTCGCCGTGGTCGGTGCAGGGGCCGTCGGCCAGCACCTGTCCTGCCACGCACCCGCTGCCCCTTGTGGACAATCGGATTCTGGTTGATGCAGGTGTTCTGGTTCGAGCGGCGGAACTTGATGAGCTGATAGATGTCCGCGCCGACCTCGCGGGAGAGCTGCCCGCTGTGGCCGTCGCCCTCGACGCGAACGATGATGCGCTCGCTATCCACGCCATCCACCACGCCGTTGCGCTTGCAGATAACCACTGCGCCGGAATCGCGCGCCGTGACCTCTTCCATGCCCGTACCCACCACCGGCGATTGCGCGCGGAGCAGCGGCACCGACTGCCGTTGCATGTTGGAACCCATCAGGGCGCGGTTGGCGTCGTCGTTCTCAAGGAACGGAATCAATGAAGCGGCCACGCTGACCAGTTGCTTGGGGCTGACGTCGATGTAGTCGATCTCTTCGCGCCGCTTCAGCACAAAGTTGCCGGCCTGCCGGGCGTTCACCAATTCGTGAACGATCCGTCCCTTGCTGTCGATGCCCACGTTGGCCTGGGCGATGATGTACTGATCCTCTTCCCACGCCGATTGATAGAACGAGAACGGCTCGTGCTCCACCAGTTTGCGCTTCTTGTCGCGCAACTCTTCGTTGGTCTTCATCGACCGTTTCACCTCCACGTGCTCGCCGACTTTCCAGGGACCGTCGCCGCCGTGCGTGACCGTGACATAGTCCACAATCGGCCCGCTGCGCACCTTGCGGTAGGGGCTCTCGATGAATCCGTATTCGTTGATCTGCGCATAGCACGAGAGTGACGAAATCAAGCCGATGTTCGGGCCTTCCGGCGTCTCAATCGGGCAGATGCGGCCGTAGTGCGTCGGGTGCACGTCGCGAACTTCGAATCCGGCGCGCTCGCGGGAAAGCCCACCCGGTCCGAGGGCGGAAAGCCGCCGCTTGTGGGTGATCTCGGAGAGCGGATTGGTCTGGTCCATGAACTGCGAGAGCTGCGAAGATCCGAAGAACTCGCGGATCGCCGCCATGACGGGTTTGGCGTTGATCAGGTCGTGCGGCATGGCGGTGGACATTTCCTGGTACACCGACATCTTTTCCTTGATGGCGCGCTCCATGCGCACCAGGCCGAGGCGGAACTGGTTTTCAATCAACTCGCCGACCGCGCGAACGCGGCGGTTGCCGAGGTGATCGATGTCATCCACGATGAAATTGCCGCCCGGGTTCTTCTTGAGCGACAGCAGGTAGCGGATGGCGGAGTAAAAATCCTCGGGCTCGAGCGTGCGCTTGTCGAGCGGCAATTGCACCGGTGAAAGCTCGGAGTGATCGGTCGCGAGCGTTCCTTCGCAGGCGCGCACGACTTCGGAGCAGATATTCCCTTCGCGCTTGCCGACGAACATCTTCTCGTCATCAACGACCACGTAGAAATTGGCCTTGGGGAAGTTGCGGGAATCGAGAATCTCGAATTCCGTGGCCTTGTCGTCCAAACGCGCCTTCAGCTTCGAGTAGTAACCCAGCTTAATGTTGAACTTCAGCCGGCCGACGCGCGAGAAATCATATTTGCGTGGGTCGAAGAACATCCCGTTGAACAGCGAAGTGGCGGTTTCGAGAGTCGGAGGATCGCCGGGGCGCATCTTGCGATACAGCTCGATCAAAGCTTCGTGCGGCGTCTTGATCGTGTCGCGCTTCAAAGTCTGGGCCATCACCGGGCCAACGTCGTCGCGCTCGGGGAAGAAAACCTGCAATTCCGCGATTTGCGAATCCAGAATCGTGTTCAGGACGGTCGCATTGATTTCCGCGTTGGCTTCGAGCAACACTTCTCCCGTCGCGGGATCGATGATGTCGCCGGCGGTGAAAGCGCCCTCAAGGTCGTGCGCGGCCACTTCCACCTGGGCGATTTTGGACTTCTGAATTTCCTTGAACGCCGCCGCCGTAACCTTGCGCCCGGCAGGGACAACGGTTTCGTGCGTGCGCGGGTGCTCGATCGCCTTGGAAATCCGGTTGCCGACCAGGCCTTCGGAAACTTCCCAGAACAGCTTGCGGTCCTTCAGCGCGACCTTTTCAATTCGGTAGAACGCCTTGACGACTTCCGAGTCGTTTTTCAGTCCCAGGGCGCGCAGGAAGATGGTCGCCAGGAATTTCCGCTTGCGGTCGATGCGCACGTAGAGAAGATTCTTGGTGTCGTATTCAAACTCCACCCAGGAGCCGCGGTAGGGAATGATTTTTCCCAGGAAGTACGTCTTGGGGGCGTTGGCCTCGAAAAAGACTCCCGGTGAGCGGTGCAACTGGCTGACGATGACGCGCTCGGTGCCGTTCACAATGAACGTTCCGTTTTCGGTCATCAGCGGAATTTCACCAAAGTAAACTTCCTGCTCTTTGATGTCGCGGATGCTCTTGTGGCCGGTGTCAGGGTCCTTGTCGTAGAGGGTGAGGCGGATGGTGACCTTCAGGGGGGCGGCAAAGGTCATGCCGCGCTCCTGACACTCCGTCACGTCATACTTCAACTGGAGCGCCACGGGGTCGCCGCACTTGTTGCAGAACGTCACCACGTTCTTGTTGAAAGTTCCGCACTTGGTGCAAAGAACTTCGCCCACCTTGAAGGGATCCGTGATGACGGTATGGCCGCAGTTTTTGCAGGTGCTGCGCAGGTGATGGAGCCCTTTCAGGCTGCCGCACTTGCACTCCCAATTGCCGATCGAGTAGTCGACAAAGTCGAGCTGCGCAATCCCCCGGAAGTCGGTGATGGGGAAGACGGAATTAAAAACGGCTTGCAGCCCCACGTCCTCCCGTTCCGAGGGCAGAAGGTTCATCTGCAAAAAGCGCTCGTATGACCGGCGCTGAACCTCGATCAGATTGGGTATTTTGATGACCGTGGGTATTTTGGAGAAATTAATGCGCTGACGCACAGCGCCGTTTCCGCCGTTAAGGACAGTCCGACCGTCACCATCCGG